>CAJFJV010000012.1 GCA_904384225.1 uncultured Oscillospiraceae bacterium
TCTCATTTTTGCCCTAAAATTCTCAAAAACTCAGCCCTCCTGCTGTGTACGGAGTGGATGATGCCTCCTTTTATGCGAGAGAGCGGCGCCTGTGATAAAAAAAAGACGCCACCCGATTGCTCGGATGGCGTCTGTGTCGCGACGGTATGCGTTAGCGGGTCGCTCCGCAGTCACAATACTGGTAGTCCACATAGGTCTGCGTCTCGTACCTGCCGTGGTCTTCCGTGTGGGAACCAACCTGAACGGTCTGCTCAGTGTACTGAGGCACGTTGCTGTAGTTGGTGGAAAGTCCCTGCTTTGCGAGTTCAACGGAATGAGCCTTCACGGCGTTGATATCTGTTGTGGAGTATCCATCGGCGGAGAACACATACAGATAGTGGCTGAAGACCTGCTGGGTTTCGTAGTCAGGAACGGTCACAATGTTCGGAACCCAGACCTGCTTGGTCGCGGTGTGGTCCTTCCAGCTATGGCTGTGCGCCGGTGCGGAAGGCTTGTTCGAAGAACCGCTCGAAGACCCGCCGGAAGCGCTGGAACCGTTGCCGTTGGAATCGGAGTTCCCCGCGCCGGAACCGTTGTTGCCGTTGCTGTTGGCGTTGCCCGTGTCGCTGGTGTTGCCGTTATCGCCTGAAGGCGTCGTAGCCTCTGGCTGACCGTCCACGTCGACCTCCTTGTCGGCGTCCGTGGCCTCCTGCTTTGTCTCGTCGGAGGCGTTCGGGTTCTCGGCCACGTTGCCCTCAAGTTTGTCGAGGATATCCTTGCCGGCGTCGCCCTTCAAGGTCTCGTCGCCGTTCTCGACGGCGTCCTTCGTCTGGTCGACGATGCCCTTGAGCATCTCGTCAGTCACCTTGTCGGCCGGGATTCGCGTCATCTCGCAGGTCACGCTCTCTCCCTCTTCGAGGGTGACGGTCGATGTGCCCTTGTTGCCTTCGGCGTCCGGCGAAACCGCGTGGTAGAAGTCCACCTCATCGCTCGTGATATGGGCGATGGCCGGAGTGGAGTTCGCATCCCAACCGGTGTCGGCGGTCACGTTGAGGACGAGGTCGGCGGTCTCCGCCTTTGCTGTGCTGTCCTGCTTGTCTGCTGTGGAAAGCGCACCTGACGCTGCTGCAATTACGACGGCAACGACTGCGATGATAGCGATAGCGATTGCCGCTGTATGCGGTTTGTGAGATTTAATCCAGTCAGTTGCCTTCTCCATTTAGTCCACCTCTATTCCTTCTGTGTCTGGGGCGTCAAACGTGAAGCCAGCATGGTCATCGTTGACTATTGTGGCAAGCCCGCCGAATCCTCCGAACGTCATGTCGTAGACGGTCTGATTTTCAACAGGAGACAGCTGGATGCTTTCGTTGGTAATTGAGTCCCCGGCAGGGGAAGAGCTTCCATCTATACCCCATGTCAATACGTCGTAAGGGTCTTGTTCCTCATCGTTCACCTCTACTGTGGCGAAGGAGTATGAGGGCGCATCGAATGATATCGTTTCGCTCTGCGTGCTGTTTCCTGTACCGTCGGTCTCAATGTGAAGCGTGTACGGCTGAGCCTGTGGCTCCTGATACGTAGCCGCCTCAGCTGCGGCTTGTCCCGCCTTCGCGTCGCTCAGTATTGACTCCATATCGGAGAGCGCATAGCTGTACGTAGACGCCAGCCATTCGACATCCACACCTTCGGCTTCCCCGGCGGGCAGGTCTGATAGCGCAGTCCCGCCAAGCGCGGTCGCGTACGTGCCGTTGTCGTAGTCCTCTTTCAGAGTATCATAGATACTTTGAACTACCTCAATAGCCTTTGCGTTGCTGTCGATGGCGGTCTGACGTCTGGTGTCGAATACTTCCTTGTCCTGCTCCTTTGCCAGTTCGATGATTTCATCGTCAGACAGACCGTTCACGTCTGCGAACGTCGCGCTGTTACATAGGTAGGCAGTGACGTTCCCGTTTCCGTCAAAGACAAGAATGCGTTCGATGTCGCCGTCTTTTTCTATTGCGTCATTATCGTCGTACTGCACCCATACGCTTTCTTGACTGAAAGCCTGTGATGCAGAAAGCGGTTCACTCGCGCTCTTTACATCGTTCGTTCCCCCACAGCCTGCGAGTGTGAGTGTGAGCAGGCATGTAGCGGCTACCGCAGCTGCGGTAAATCGTCTTTTCTTCATGCTACGTACCTCCAACAGTTCTGATTTTTGACCGCCCCCGCCGCATCTGAATAGATGCGGGTCTAATGATATGGCTGGGACAGAAGAATATGAAGTGTATAGGCTAGAAAAAGCCCACACAGGTTATTATATTATACACATAATCTCCATACAATTCAAGTGTAGATGAATTGTATGGGCGGTGAAAGGATGAAATACTACGACATAGGACAGCGCATACGCCACTATCGAAAGGCGTGCGGACTGTCGCAGGAGTCTCTTGCCGATAAGGCTGACATTTCCGTAACGCACATGAGCCACATAGAGACCGGCAACACGAAGCTGAGCCTGCCGGTGTTCGTCAAGATTGCGGAGGCGCTGTACGTGCAGACGGACGCACTTCTCTATGACTCCCCGCGATTCAGCAAAAACGTCGCGGCGGAGCGCGTCCAGAAGGTGCTGGACTCCTGTACTACCGAGCAGCTGTACGTGCTGATTGAGACCATGGAAGCACTCAAGGTCTCCATGGACAAGCATGTGAGGTGATTCGGTTGATTTACAGCTTCGACTCATGAAAGCCCGGTACGCAGCGTGCCGGGCTTTCTTTTTGCGCCCATAGGACGCGTCTCCAGCCTATAACCTCCGTACCGGGATTGACTATGTACACGAATGGGCGTATAATATCCTCATATATGGAGGTAAATCAATATGGACAAGAGCATCGAAGATATGAGCCCTTCCGAGGCTCTGCGATATATGCGCAGTCTCTACGGCATGAAGCGTTCCGAGTTCTGCGAACATTTCGGCATACCGCTGCGTTCCTTGCAGCACTGGGAGATTGGCGACAGGAAGCCCGCACCGTTCGTCATCGGCCTCATGCGCAAATGCTACGAGCTTGAGCGTGAGAACGAGCGCCTGCGCGACTGCATCGACACGCTCGACCGTCAGAACGACGAGCTGAAGGCACTCCTCAAAGGCGGGGAGGTGGTTCAATGACGAGAAAGGCAAAGACCTGTTTCCTATACGTTCGCGTCTCCACGAAGATGCAGGTGGAGAACGGCGAGTCAATCGAGGCGCAGCTTTACGACCTGCGCCAGTATGCGAAGCGTGAGAACCTGCGCATATTGCACGAGTACATCGACGACGGCTATTCCGGCAAGAACATCACGGGACGCCCCCACTTCCAGGAGATGATGGAAGAGATAAAATCCGGCGTCCATGTTGACTATGTGCTCGTGTTCAAGCTGAGCCGATTCGGGCGCAACGCGGCGGACGCCCTTTCGTCTCTGCAGTTCATGCAGGACTACGGCACGAACCTCGTCTGCGTAAAGGACGGCATCAACAGCGAAGCGCAGATGGGCAAGATGATGATTGCGTTCATGTCAGCGTTCGCCGAGATGGAGCGCGAGAACATCCTCGTACAGACCATGGCCGGGCGCGAGCAGAAGGCGCGCGAGGGCAAATGGAACGGCGGACAGGCTCCATTCGGCTATCGGCTCGTCAAGGACGAGAAGGGCAAGGGGCATCTTGAAATAGACGAGGACGAGGCGGAAATCGTTCGCATCATCTTCCGCGAGTACACGAAGAACGGCAAGGGCGTGCATGCGATAGCGTCATGGCTCAACACGCAGGGATACCGCAAGAAGATACGCGGCAACAGCAAGTATGAGCACTTCGCCCCAGGCACTGTGAAGAACATCATACGCAACCCGGTGTATGCCGGAAAAATCGCCTTCGGGCGTCGCCGGACAACGCCCGTCAAGGGCGAGCGCAACGTGTACCGCATGGTCAAGCAGGACAACTTCGACATCTACGAGGGCGAGCACGACGCCATCATCGACGAGGCGACGTGGGATGCCGCACAGAAGCGCCTGGCCGAAGACTCGCATCCGTTCCCAGAGGCGAAGCCTGACGGCCACACGCACCTTCTCACGGGGATGCTGGTATGCCCGGTGTGCGGGCGCAGCATGATAGCCAACGTGTCGCGCGGCAAGCGCAAGAAGGACGGCACCATCGGCAAGACGACGTACGCCTACACGTGCAAATACAGCAAGCGGCAGTTCGGCCACGACTGTACCTTCACACGACAGTTCAAGCAGGAATACATAGACCGCGAGGTCATCGAGGTCATTTCCCGCGCCGCCCACTCCGCCGTGTTCGAGGAACGCGTGCGCGAGGAACTGGACGCCGCCGTGGACATCGAGAAGCTGGAGGCGGATGTGGCGCGTATCGGCAAGGCGCTGGAGAACAACGGCGCAGCCCGCCGGATGCTGTCCAGACAGCTGGACGCACTGGACGCGTCAGACCGCAGCTATGAGCGCAAGTACGAGGACATGCAGGCTCGCCTCGACAAGCTGTACGACGAGAGCGCCGATATAGAAGACGCACTCGACGCGGCCGAGGCGAAGCTGGAGAGCGCGAAAGAGAAGCAGGTCACGACCGCGAGGGTGTACGAGATGCTGGACGAGTTCCAGGAGAAATTCGACACGTACGACCCGGCGAAGCAGAAGGAGATTCTGCAGCAGGTCGTGGAGCGTGTGGAGATAGACCCGGACGCGAACCCGAAGAAGGGCGACGCGATAGTGAAGCGCGTGCGCTTCAAGTGCCCCGTGTCGTTCTACAGAACGCTGCCGGAAGAGGCTTACGACGTGCTCGGCATCAACGAGTTCAACCGCCTCGAAACGACGGAATACACGCCTGACGGAAATTCCCGGGTTGATGGGAATCACGACGAGACGGTTGTCTTGCTTTCAAAGAGAGAGGTCGAGTCGAAGAACATTCGAGTTGAACCTTATTTAGAAGATATGGATATTTCAGAATAGTACGGTTTGCACACAAGGTAAAGTATGGTATTGGAGTACAGTGGTTTGAAAGTGTAGAACTTATATATTTTGCAGATAAAACAAAAGTGTAGGATAAAAGCAGGTAAGAATTATAATCTTCCAAAATCTGAAGGCCTCAGACAGCCGCAGTGTCCACCAGAAAAAATGTTTTGTTTTGATCATGAGTACGATAGAAATATTAGAAATCAAGCAAATAGATGACACTCTTGCGGAAATGGTGGCCTTGCCTCGGGTAGAACTGCGTTTCTATAAAGGATTGTATCGAAACCGAATATGGAAGCAGGGCATGAAGAAATGGAAGAATACCTTTTGGCCAACTTCCTTGTGTTTGCCGCTATTATAGATGCGGATACGCAGTCTATGTGGTATCTGCCGTATTGATAGCGATGTGGGTAGAAAAGGAGAATACCGCCGTCACGGAATTACCAGTGCGTTGTTATAGCAAAGCAGAGAAGCTGCCGATACCATTTACAACTATATTCATTCCAACAACCATCGTATGATTGATTTCTGCGGAAGCAAGGTTATACGATTTTGAACCTGATTGAGATCCGCAAGCCGCACAAAGACGAAAAACTGACACAGACGATTGTAGTCCGTGAACATGAATTTGATTATTGAATAGTCTATTTTGAAAAAACTTGGTATCAACACTTCAACAAGTGTATTGAATACAAATTCGAAACGGAAAGGATGGTTTTTTATGAAAATGGGTCGTGTATGGAGGGTTCACGCTTCCTAACCCTCCGAATAAAATTTTGGAGGAAACAAAATGGAAAACCAAGTTACCATCCGTGAAGCAGTCAAGGAAAATGACGTTGCGCTCTTTTGGGAGCAACTTCACATCTATTACAAACGGGATATATTTTCCGATCCGGAGAATGAGGAAAGAGACTATTTCCTCAGTGATGAACACCGCGCCACGATACAAAAAATCCATGACAGGCCGCAGGATCAATGTTACTACCTGTTTTTTTCACGGGGCGAACAAGATATCGGCTTTGCCATGCCGGTGATTTACACTTCTGAGGACGGTAAATGCTTCATCATGGAATATTGTGTTTACCCGAAGTTTCGCGGCAGCGGCATAGGCAGAGAATGCGCCAAAGTTCTGTTGGACTGGGCAAAGGAAAACGGTGCGCTTTATGTTGAGCTGAATTATGGCGGCGATGTGCGGCGGGAGCACTTCTGGCAGAGCATAGGTTTTATTAAAAACGGTGCTAATGGATGGGGTGAACCTTTGATGATCTTGCCTCCCAAAGATGATATGCCTTTCAACGTGGAAATTTTAGGGGATCCGACCGATTGGCAGCTTTTGAAGCTGGAAAACGGTTTCAAAAAAGAAATCGGGGAAGAAGTGCTGACAGAAGAAAAGCAGAAGCAGCTTCAGCGAGCGATTAAAGAAGGCAAGATTACTTTTTTTATTGCCAAACGCGGCTATCGTGCTGTCGGTATGTGTAGCATTGCCAAATGCTATTCAACTTTCTCTTGTACTGATACGGGTGTATATGATGATTTCTATGTAGAACCGGCTTTCCGCAAAAAAGGGATTGCTCGAAAATTAGTGCAAACGGCGCAAGCTTGGTGCAGGGAAAACAGCATATCAAGCTTAACGGTATGCTGTGCACCGTGTGATGAAAAAATGTACCAAGCCCTTGGGTTTGATATCGGCTTAGGAACAACTTTTGCGCATATCGAATAAAAGTAAAGCACATAGCACAATGTGTGCGTCAAAACAAAACCGCTGCAGCTTCCATCCCTATAAGGATGGAAGCTGCAGCGGTTTTGTCGTAAGAAAGCCCACGGTTATGGTGGTTTTCTATTCCTATGCCGCGTGGAAGGATAGAGCAGCCTTTGCTGCACCTCATATTTTTCTCTTTATAAAACGATTATGCCTATTTTTTCTTTACGGGTATCCAGACCTCATAAACGGTGTTTTGCGGGTCGGGATGAAAATAGACTTCAATATCCGGGCCGTAGGTAAACTCATAACCGGAAGTCGGAAGCCACTCTGTTACAATGCGTTTTTCCAAATCCTGAATGGATTTTCCTGTTCCCATGCCCGGAAAAATCGCCCACATACAGCTTGAAATGACATATTCTTCCATTGTATTATCAATTTCGGCAGAAGACGAAACAGCTATATAATATCTCCATTCTTCATCATCTCCGCATGCACTTACACCTAAAACCCCCTGTGGCTCGTGATTCATCAGCGAAATGATTTTGTCAATGGTGCCGTCTAAAACTGCGCCTTGCCACATTTGCGGCACCTCCAAAAAATTCCGTTCAATTTCCCTGTTTAATGGGAATGATTTTCCGACAATACGAAATGCTTTTTTGGTTTCAATTCGATAATGCATTTCCTCCACTCCTTTGACGGTGATTTTGATTGTAATGGGCGGAAATGCTTTCACTGCGATACCTTCGTGTTTTACCAACGACGGACTTACGCTATGAACCGATTGAAACGCCCTGTTAAATGCGGTAGGGGAAGTATATCCGTATTTTGCCGCTACATCAATAATTTTTGCATTACTGCCCTGTAAATCAACAGCTGCAAGCGACATTTTCCTTTTGCGGATATACTCGGATAAAGGTATACCGGCTATATACGCAAACATTCTTTGAAAATGATATGTAGAGCAACAGGCAATTTGCCCAAGCCTTTCGTATTCGATTTTGCCGGTTAAGTTTTCTTCCATGTAGCGAATTGCCTCGTTTAGCCGTTCAATCCAATCCATATTTCATTCCCCCCTGTTACCAATCCATTTTATCAGCCTGCAAAGGGGAAATCCTCTCTTTTTCTGCACAAAAAAGAGAGGCTAAACAAGATGCGGCAACTTTTGAAAAATATCAAGCGCATGACTTGTAATCCCCAGTAAATCCCCGCGCTCACAAGTAGCAAAATGATAATTCAAGTACAAATGGAATGTTTCCATGTCCATTGCGTCTATTGCTTCCCGCAGCAGCAGGGCACAGCCGTCGGACGCCACATAGTGCAGTCTTTTTACTGGAAACATTGACATTAACTCGTCAACATCCTCTTTCCGTACAAGTTCAAATAAATCCTTTGGCTCAGATTTTGCGGCAAAGGTTTCAGCGTCGAGAAGCCCTGCCTTCACATATTCGGCAACATTGATGTTCTTCCGATTAAATCCCTCGTCCAGTAAGCAGCCGTCCGAAATCACATATGCGGCAAAGATGACGCCGCCGTGCTTAGTAACGCGGACGGCTTCTCGTATTGCCTGCTGCTTATCCTCCTTAGTATACAAATGATAGAGAGGACCGAGCAACAGGGTTACATCGTATTGATTGTCCGGAAAGCCGGACAAATCCAACGCGTTGCCCTGTGAAATTGCAATATGCTCATTTGGAAGTGTATTTTTTCGGAAAACCGCAATGTTATGTTCCACAAGTTCTACTGCATCAACCGCATATCCCCGGCGTGCCAAAGCGTGAGAATACCGGCCTGTTCCCGCACCGATTTCAAGAATACGGCCGCCGGGTTTTAAGTACCTTTCTACGTAGCGCATGGTGGTCAGAAACTCAACCGAGCCATGCTTTGATTGAAGACGGCTGTCTTCGTCATAAGCCTTATAAAATTCAATAAGATATTGATTGGATTCCATATGACATCCCTGCCTCTTCTCTTTCCTGTTTCACATATGCAGACAGAAAGTTTTGCAGCATTGTTTCAGAATTACGTCTGTCGAACGACAATTTTCCGGTTGCTGTCAAGACAGCAATACCATGTGAATAGAAAAATAGATCTAAAAATATCTTTTTCCCTTGTTCCGGTTTTACACCAATCATCTGCGAAAAGACATTCGCTTTTTTTCGTTGCCAAATTCTTTATAAAAGTCGTTCGCTTCCGTCATATCTAAATCCATGTCGCTGATAAAGAGCAGCCGGAACAGGTTTGTTTCTTCTTTTGCAAACGCAATATAGGAAAGAGGAAACAGTAAGTAAGGCTCAGTGTTTTTGGATTTTTCGTATTGCCCGACATATCGGTTGTAGTATTCAAAAGCAAAGTCTAAAAACGCAGCTTTGAGTTCTTCCATACTCTCATAACAGGTGAAAATGGGGCGCGTCGAGCATTGCAGTCTCTCTGCAATGCTCCTTGCGTTAACGGCCTCAAAACCTATTTCCTGCGTGATCTTCAAAACGGCGGTTAAGATCATCTCTTTTGTGATTTTGGGTTTCGGTGGCATATGGTTTTCCTCTTTTCAATTTTTATACGCAACACACGTTATGTAACTATTGTTGCATATAAAACAACACATATCAAGAGAGGAATAAAATAATAAGGACACAACATTGTAGGAAAGGCCGATAACAGCATTTCAGCTTGTATGTTCCCGGCCTTGCATTCTATGTGCCTAAAGCGATTGAAAAACTTGCTTTTCAATCGCTTAAAGTGCCTCGTCTTTTATTGTAGAGTATCGCTGCCGGTTGTCTTAATAGGATTACTGTTCCAAATAGCTTTTTAATGCGGGGATTTGTTTTTTTGCATCCGTATATCCAAGATAATACAAGGCGCCAAGCTTTTCCATGTTTTTCTCTAACCGTCCGACTGTTACAGGAGAGGAGGGAGCGAAAACAAACAAACGTCCATCCTGCTGCAGACGTTCAATTTCATCACACTGGCGGTTATAATCAGCGGCACTTTGGCTAAGCGATGCTGCAAACAGAGGATAATCCTTGTAAAAAAGGCTTGTTAACCTCCCCTTTTTTTGAGAGGTTTTCTTTCGAAAATCAGGATGCTGCGTCTTTACCACGACAATTTTTTGAAAACTATGGTCTAAAGCCCATTGATAAGGAATTTTACAACAGCATCCACCGTCCAGGCAAGCGATACCGTCTACCATAACGGGCTTTGAAACATATGGCATAGAAGCGGATGCACGGATAGCCTGCATAATATCATGGCATTTCCCCTTCTCGAAATAGACGGCTTTACCGGTTTGACAGCTTGCTGCAACAGCGATAAATTGGCGGGATGGATCCATAAACCGCTTCTCATGGAAGGGGTCGCTTTCTGCAAGCGTTTGAAATGCAAAGTCAAACCCGATAATACCGTGGTTGTTTCGCAGTGCCTTCAAACCGACATAGCGGCTGTCGTACCTATAGCGCAGGTTAATGCGTGCAGAACGGCCGATTTGGCCCGATACATAATTTGCACCGTTCAACGCTCCGGCTGAGACCCCGATGGTACAGCGGAAATTGATATCTGCTTCCATCAATGCGTCCAATACGCCCTCTCCGTAAACGCCGCGGAAGGCGCCGCCCTCAAGCACAATGCAGCCTTCTGTTATGATATCGGAAGCATCTCCATTTGGGAGATTGCCGATCCCGGAAAAAACCTTTTTCATGTTATGACTTCCTTTAAGCAAATTTATTTGACAAAGCCAGAGGGCCTGTTGTGCAAAATACGCCGTAGAGCTTTGAAAAGCAGGTTTCGGATAAAAAAGAAACTGCGGCGTCTCTTCTTAATATGGGTAAATACAAATCTATAGCCGCAGCTGTTTTATCTTTTGTTTTATCCATTACAGACAAAGACGCCGGTATCCAGTCCTGTTTTTGGTAAGAAGATATAGAAGATTATTGGATCTGTATCTGACACATCTTCATTGCGGCCAGCGCGTTGTCGTGGCTTTCTGGCGTAACACCGGCACAGCAGCCAGCGGTAACGCTGATTCTGGCTTCCGGAAGGTAGGCTTTGATCAGCAGTGCATTCGAAATAACACAAATATCCGTGCAAAGCCCGATTAGCTCTATTTCTTCCGCACGGGATTGGCGGAGGTAGTCTGCAAGCTGTTCAGATCCAAACGTCCCTTTTTCGAAGCATTTGCATCCGGAAGAAAGCGTTTGGATCTCAGGAATCAGATGGTGCCCTTCTGTACCTTTTATGCAATGTGAGACAGGAAGAAGGCGGCCTTCCTGCGTAGAAAGATAATCTGAACTGTGCGTATCCAATGTAAAAAGGATTTCGTCACCTGATGCGGCTGCATTCTGAATCCGTTTTACAACAGCAGGAACGATCGCCTGGGCTTCTTTTGTACCAAGCGAGCCGGTTACAAAATCATTTTGCATGTCGACTACAATTAAAAAGCGCATACGTTGTCACTCCTTTTTATCATGGTATCATTGAATGGGGATGATTGCAAGTTTTTTTGCTGTACTTTTGCGCCGTCTGTATGATATAATATGGACGTCTGCCATACTGCAAGCGCTGAACAGGGAACATCTCTGCAAAACGGTTTTCTCTTATAGTACGGTGTTGACAGGGGCAGACGGCTTTAGAGAATACGGAGGGCAGATGGAATGCTTTTAATTCATGGTGTAATCCATACAATGGAGGACGAAACATATGCGGACGGTTTTGTACAGGTAAACGGAGACAAAATACAGGATGTTGGGGATATGGCGCGATTTTCCGGAAGTGTAGGGGATGCCATCGATTTAAAAGGTGCGCATGTTTACCCCGGATTTATTGACGCACATACGCATCTGGGCATGTGTGAAGACGGATTGGGTTTTGAGGGTGAGGATGTAAACGAAGAAACGCATCCTCTAACGCCGCAGCTCCGTGCCGTTGACGCAGTGAATTTTTTAGACGATTGTTTTAAAGAAGCTGCTGCTGCTGGCATTACAACGGTTTTGACCGGACCGGGTTCGGCAAACCCAATCGGCGGACAGTGGGTAGCCATGAAAACGGTCGGACGCTCGATGGAAGATATGACGATTAGGGAACCGATTGGGATGAAGTTTGCTTTTGGAGAGAATCCTAAATCGTGTTATAATGCGAAAAGCATGGCTCCGGTCACCAGAATGGCGACGGCAGCGCTGATACGAAAGCAGCTGCAAAAGGCGCGTAACTATATAGAGGATATTAAGCGGGCTGCTGCAGATGAGGATTTGGACGAACCGGAGTATGACGACAAGTGCGAAGCGTTGATCCCGGTTTTAAACCGTGAAGTTAAAGCGTTTATGCATGCGCACCGCGCGGATGATATTTTGACAGCTGTCCGTATTGCGAAGGAGTTTCATCTGGACTATGTTATCGTCCATGCTACAGAAGGCTATAAAATAGCGGATATACTGGCAGAGGAAAATGCCGCCGTTATAACCGGCCCGATCATCTGTGACAGATCAAAACCGGAATTAAAAGGATTGACTCCGAAAAATACCGCTTTGCTATATCAAGAGGGAATATCCTGCGCCGTATGTACCGACCATCCGGTGATACCAATTCAATATTTGCCGCTTTCTGCGGCGATCTGTGTCAAAGAAGGGCTGCCGCATGAAGAGGCAATCCGGGCGATGACCATTCGTGCAGCGCAAATTGCGGGGATCGACGAGCGGGTAGGTTCTATTTCAGCAGGAAAAGATGCAGATTTTGTCGTATTTTCCGAGGATCCGCTGCTGGTTTCTGCATCTCCGCGCCTTGTGGTTGTCAACGGAAAGATTGTACATCAGGCGAATTCATAATCTGTTTACATGCCATATTTTGTGTCGTGCTATAATGATAAATAAAGAAAAAGAAGACAAGCCCGGTGAGAGGCTTTATAGGAGACTATATGACACAGTATCGAATGATTTGCCCGTGCCTGTTTGGCCTTGAAAGCGTACTTGCAGGGGAGCTTAAACGCATGGGGGCGCAGAATGTTGCGGCACAAAACGGGAAGGTATGCTTTAGTGGTGACGCTTATTTGCTCGCCCGGGCAAATTTAGGGCTTCGCACAGCAGAGCGTGTTTTGATTGAACTGGGGCGTTTTCATGCAACAACTTTTGAACAGCTTTTCCAGGGCGTCCGCTCCATCCCTTTTGAAGATTTTATCGGATCGCGCGACGCATTTCCTGTAAAAGGCTGGGCGCTCGATTCGAAGTTGATGAGTATTCCGGATTGTCAGTCTATTATTAAAAAAGCGGCTGTGGAACGTCTTCGGGCGCATTATCGTATGGATTGGTTTCCAGAAACCGGAGCCTTGCATCAGCTGCAGTTTTCAATTCATCATGATGAAGTAACGGTGATGCTGGACACTTCCGGTGCGGGACTGCATAAGCGTGGTTATCGTGAAAATGCAAACGCCGCACCGATCAAGGAAACGTTGGCTGCCGGTATTTTGGATTTAGCGCGCGTATATCCCGACACGGTGTTTTGCGACCCGTTTTGCGGTTCCGGTACACTGGTGATCGAAGCGGCATTGAAAGCGATGAATATTCCGCCTTGCATCCGGCGCAGATTCAGCGCACAAAACTTTGGCTTTATTGAGGAAGCCGTTTGGCGTGAAGAACGGCAGCGCGGAATTGACGGCGTACGGCGCGATGCTGCTTTTTTTGCGTATGGTTCCGATATCGATCCGGCTGCGGTAGAATTGACGAAACAAAACGCCAAAAAGGCTGGCGTTTTTTCCCGTATCCTGATTACAAAGCAGGACATTCGCAGCCTATCCATACGCTCTGATATCACTTTAATTGCCTGCAACCCGCCGTATGGCGAGCGTTTGCTTGAGATAAAAGAAGCGGAAACGCTGTATAGCGCCATGGGAGAGGTGATGCGTCCTGCGTTTCATGCAGGGAAGGCTGTCATTACGCCGTCGGAACACTTTGAAGCGCTGTATGGAGAAAAAGCGGCGAAACGGCGCAAGCTGTATAATGGGATGCTTAAATGCCAGCTTTACCTGTATCCACGCGTAAAGCGAAATGTTGAGGAGACGGAATAAATTAAGTAAAGGAATGGATATACATGATGGGTTCTATACAGGATCAGCGGAATAACAAAAAGGTATTTTGGAAAACGGTATCCGCCTTTTTCCTCTCACATATCGGCGGGCTATTGATTGCGAATATTTTTTGCTTTGGCCTTTCCTCCCTTTTTTCTGGATATGGGTATTTGGCTGTAATCCCAGCGATTCTGCTTTTGTACAGTTATCCTGTTTATTCTACAATGTGGAATGCCGGACACCGTGATGTGAATGCAGCACAGTTTGGGCACATGTCCCTCAATCGCTTTCGCGGCGTATGGTATAGCCTCGCTGGAAGCCTTCCCATTATCGTTATTTCAGTGGGATTTGTTTTATCAAAATTTGGGCTGCTTTTTAATTTTGTCATTCCGTATAAGCTGTTGAATGCGGAAATATGGCCTATTATCAACGTGTTAAATGACACCGTTTTTCTGCCGGACTTTGCAGTGTGGCAGATTTTCCTGATTGCTTTTTTGAGCGTTGCCGCGCCTGTCCTTATTGGGGAAATAGGATATGTGGCGGGTAGCTATGATTTTTCAATAAAACAAAAATTGATTTATAAAAATAAAAAAGCAGAAAAGAAAAAATAGAATGCAGCACAGATGCGTTCTATAAAAAACAGGGATAAACAGCTTTTCCCTCCCCATATATTGCTTATGTCGGAGCATAGGCTATACGCTTTAAGGGAGGGCTGTTTTTATTATGGTAACGCGTGTATTCCGGCTGAGGCCCGGATTGCTTTTGGCTATATGTTTGCTGTGTGCGGCGTGCACTGTTTGCCTGCATACGCTTGCATCCGGAACTGTAAAGGACCGGCCGGTGATTATTTTGGATGCCGGACATGGCGGCGTGGATCCCGGGGCGGTTTCTTCAGACGGCGTAAGCGAAAAAGATATCAATTTAAGTATCGTGCTGAAACTGCGCGATATGTTAGAAACTGCGGGTTTTGATGTTGTGCTGACGAGAGATAAAGATTGTTCTCTGCATGATCCCCAATACCAGTCCATCTCCCGAATAAAAACGTCGGATTTAAAAAACCGATTGAAAATAATGGATCAATATCCCGATGCATTGGTTGTTTCGGTACATCAGAATTTTTTTGCGGAGTCGAAATACAGCGGGGCGCAGATGTTTGCCGGTCCGCAGAATGCAGAAAGCCAGCGGCTAGCAGAGGCTCTGCAGCAATCGTTTTGCACTTATCTTCAACCTGATAACACAAGAGAAGTAAAAACGGCAACAAAAGATGTTTATATTATTTATTACGCTCAAAATCCAACAGTTTTGGCGGAATGCGGGTTTCTTTCCAATTCGGAGGAATGCGCTAAACTGAAAACGGATGCATACCAGACACAGGTAGCATTGATTTTATTTCAAGGTATTTTACAATACACTGCTGAGTGATAAAAAGGGGCGACAAAATGGCAAAAAGCAAAACTCTTTTTGTATGCAGCCAATGTGGATATGAAACAGTAAAATGGCTTGGGCGCTGCCCGTCTTGCGGCGGATGGAACTGTTTTGACGAAGCAGTCGCTGCGCCCGCATCTGCATCTTCAGCAAAAGCGGCGCCTCATCCGGCAAAAGCACAAACGCCTTTACCCATACGATCGATCAGTGAAGCAGATGAGATCCGTTTTTGTACCGGAATAGGGGAACTGGACCGCGTCCTAGGAGGCGGTATTGTAAAAGGGTCGCTTGTACTCTTAGGCGGCGATCCGGGTATTGGAAAATCAACATTGCTTTTGCAAATTTGTGAACATCTTGGGGAATCGCTGCGTATTTTGTATGTTTCGGGTGAGGAGAGCACAAGACAGCTCAAGCTTAGGGCGAACCGTCTCCATGTTTTTTCTGAAAATCTGTATATTTTGGCCTCCACGGACGTGGAAGCCATTTGCAGTACGATATTGCAGCAGAAACCGGATCTCGTGATGATTGATTCTATCCAAACTATGTGTATTGATACGGTTTCTTCTTCACCGGGCAGTATAACACAGGTTCGGGAAAGTACAAATGCCTTTTTGCGGACAGCAAAGAGCGAAGACATCCCTGTTTTTATTGTTGGGCATGTCAACAAGGACGGTGCAATTGCCGGGCCAAAAGTATTGGAACATATTGTGGATGCAGTTTTGTATATTGAAGGGGAACGGAACTTTTCTTACCGTATTTTACGTGCGGTCAAAAACCGTTACGGCTCTACAAATGAAATCGGTATGTTTGAAATGGGAGACAGCGGCCTGCGTGAAGTACCCAATCCTTCCATGGTACTGCTTTCCGGGAAACCACAAGGTGTATCCGGAAGCTGTGTAGCGTGCATCATGGAGGGCAGCCGCCCAATTTTGGCGGAAGTACAGGCACTTGTTACAAAAACCAGTTTTGGTACGCCGCGCCGTACGGCAAACGGATTTGATTACAATCGGATGAATCTAATGCTGGCTGTGCTCGAAAAACGGGCGGGTTTCTTTTTTGGTGCGCTGGATGTATATATCAATGTTGTCGGCGGACTACGGCTTGATGATCCGGCAGCCGATTTGTCGGTGGCGCTTTCGCTTGTATCAAGTCTGCGAGACCGTGCAGTCGATGAGGATTTGATTGCATTTGGCGAGATTGGTCTGGGTGGGGAGATTCGCAGTGTTCACAATCTGGCGGAACGGATCAGAGAGGCGCAGCGGCTTGGATTCTGCCGGGCAATCGTGCCAAAATCCGCCGTATCGCAGCTTTCACAGCTGCGCAGTTTGAAAATAGAGCTTCTGCCGGTTTCACATATTAAAGAAGCATTTGCTGTGCTCTCATAAGGAGGAAAGCAGGATGTTTTATGAATGGCTCTGTATGCTGTGTGCGCCGATGCATGTCGAGCGGATCACAATGGACAATCTTCCGCGTGTGATTGCATTGTTTGCGTCAAATCCGGGCTATTTTTCGCGTGTGCAGTCGCATCCTGTCGATGCACACGAGTGCGAAGCGGATATCACAATGCTGCCACCGGGGAAAACGCTTTCGGACAAGACATATGTGCTGGTGTCAGACGACGCGGGAGACCTTGCTGTAATTGATTTTGTGGAGCAGTATCCGGATGAAAAGACCGGATATCTCGGCTTTTTGATCGTATCAGGCGGCCGACATGGATGCGGGATGGGGTCCGTACTTCTTTCAAAAATCGAACAGGCGGCAAGCGAATGCGGCTTTCACGGATGGAGCTTGGCTGCTATGAAACGAACGAGAGCGGTATGGCGTTTTGGAGAGCGTCGGGCTTTTCACCAATTCGTACTTCAAAACAGGAAACAGATGGCATTCTTTATACCATTGTTTCGATGGAGAAGAAGATATAAAAGAAAATGAAATACGTATTTTATAGGGGATAGGGAGGGATATTAAGAGTCGTTGAAAAGCGATGCTTTGGGAATTTCTTTTTTGCGATATCAAGAAATTTTTAAATTTTCATTTTTTATAATTCATTAGTTGCAATAGCACGAGGCTTAGAGTTATTGACAGAGTAATCTTTGTTAGCGCTTTATACATTTCCTTTTAAAAATAAAACTGGGAAATATCCGTTGAGGAGATACTTCTATGCGTAGTGATGACTGAATTTCAGATATAATGCTGCGCTTATACTGGAGGAGCAAATCTAAATGGGATGAACGGAAGGAAAGCGAGACATGGAACTGGAACTTGTTAAATTACAGGAACTGCATATAAACGAATTGACAAAAATAATGAAGCGCGCTTTTGATGAAGATATAAGAATACATCTTGGGAAGGAAAAAGGCGGCCCTGATGGATATGATAATGGTGATTTTTTGAGAAAATGGGGGTTGCATAAGAACGCCTCTTCGTATTGTATTTTTTTAAACGGACAGTTGATTGGTGGCGTAATTCTTTGGATAAATAAAGATCAAAACAACTTCTTAGGAAATATTTTTATTGATCCGGATTATGAAAATCATGGATTAGGTACAAAGGTATGGAGTACAATTGAAAAAATGCACCCTGATACAAAAATTTGGAGTACGGAAACACCTATTTTTTCAAATAGAAATCATAATTTCTATGTTAATAAGTGTGGTTTCCATGTTGTTAAAATTGATAATCCTAAAAACAAGTTAGAAGGTCAATATAAAATGCAAAAAACAATGAAATAAAATTGATGACCTCAATAATTTTAAAATTTCTCTAGAGTTTCAATTTATAATCTGGAGGATAGTATGTATTAAAAATAAGCGTGTGAAATCTAAGTATTGTTTTGCTGGCATTATGACAGAAAGGACTTTACGATACAGATAAAAATTAGAAAAGGCGGTATCTTAGCCTATGCTGGATACCGCCTTTTTTAGAAAAAAGGATGCGTGAACTACAACCAAAATCATATGACTTCCTTTTTCTTCCATTTGCCGCTGATAACGCGTCCAAGGAAAAAGATAATGCGCACTGCCCAGTCGATTGTCATTGCAATCCAAACGCCAAGTACGCCAAGATTCAGGAAAGAAGCAAGGATGTAGCTTAATCCAATCCGGCATGCCCACATACTGATTACTGATACCAGCATAGTGTACTTGACGTCGTTTGCCGCGCGCAGACCGTTTGGAAGGGTAAAAGCCATCGGCCAGAGGATGGAGCTCATGATGCCATGATAAATCAATAATACAGAAGTAATGGAAGCGGTTTCCGCGGAGAGATTAAACAAACCAATCAATGGGTTCAACAGTAAGAAAAGAATTATATTTACAAAAATCATCAAGACATAAGCAAGACCGGTTAACCGGAACATATAGCGCTTAGCTTCATCATAGCGTTTGGCACCGATACACTGCCCAACAATCGTAATCATACCGAGACCTACCGCTGCACCCGGGATCGTTGCCATAGAAGCGATACTGTTTCCCACGGCATTTGCGGCAATAGCGACTGTTCCGAAAGAAGCGACAAGGCCTTGTACCAAAATTTTTCCAATTTGGAACATGCCATTTTCTAAACCGTTTGGGATACCGATTTTTAATATAGTACGGATCATTTTAAAATCCAGGCGCCAGTGTAAAAGGGAATCGAGCGTGATACCGTGGCTCCGCCAACGCAGCAAATATAAAATAATGACCGCACCGAAAATACGAGACGCAAGCGTTGCTATTGCAGCGCCGGCGACGCCCATGCCACATCCGAAAATCAAGATAGCATTCCCACAGATATTTAACAGATTCATAGCAAGGGAAATAATCATAGTAATGCGGGAATTCCCCATAGAGCGGAAAAGTGCAGCACCGGCATTATAGACGCCGAGAAATGGGTAAGAAATTGCAGACCAGAAAAAGTAAGTTATACAGTTATTCATGACAGATTTTTCGGTATTTGGAAAGACAACAGAAAGAATCGGCGCATTCCCAAAAAGGCAGATGATCATAATTGCGGCAGAAATTAAAAATGTTGCGACGATCAGCTGCTTTGCCGAAGCATTGGCATTGGCGTGATCATCTCGTCCGATGTATTGCGCACAGATAATAGAACCGCCGGTTGCCAGCGCGGAAAAAATGTTGATAAGAAGAACGTTTATGGAATCCACTAAGGAGACACCGGAAACAGCCGCCTCGCCGCAGCTTGAAACCATCATAGTATCTGCCATACCGATTGCAACGGCCAAGACCTGCTCAATAACGAGAGGGACCATCAGCCGTACAATGTCTTTGCGCGTAAACACTGTGAAAACCCCTTTTTACAGTCGTTAAGTTTGGAGAAAAGACACTGTCTCCTCTTTTTATCAGATGCATTCTATTATGCGACACTTTCCCTGTAGTTTCAAGAGGCAAAATCAACAAAAGTATGCAGTTGAAATTCATTCCGGACAGATTCAGAATGTCAGGGAAATAGGAACGACTACAATGTGACGCATGGACAGTTGGATTTCATTGCAAATATGCCGCGGGTTAAATATGACTTTTCTCCTCAAGACAAAAAGGGCAAGCGAAAAACGCCTGCCCTTTGCACTTTTTTATATGCGGGTCGCTCATTTCCATGTAACCGTCTCTTTATGCGGTTGCATGGGGAATCCGGCTTTCTTTTTCTTTACTCGCCCTGCTGTGCTCTCTTTGCTGCGAGATCAGCCATAGCATCTTTTCGGGAGAGGTTAATCCGCCCTTGCGCATCAATCTCTGTAACTTTAACAAAGATTGTATCTCCAACGTTTACAACGTCTTCAACTTTAGCAACACGATGATCGGCAAGCTTAGAAATATGGACAAGCCCTTCCTTACCGGGGGCAATTTCCACAAAGGCGCCAAAAGCCATCAAACGGGTAACTTGTCCTTTATAAATGGCACCGACCTCCGGATCGTTTGCAATGGATTCCACGATGGAAAGCGCACGTTTGACATTTGACATGTCTACGCCCATAATAACGCAGCTGCCATCGTCTTCAATATCAATCGTGACATCACAGTCGGCACAGATTTTTTGAATAACCTTTCCGCCGCTGCCGATGACTTCTCTAATTTTATCCGGACGGACGTATGTCTGAATGACCTTCGGCGCATAAGGAGAAACCTCAGGACGTGGTTCAGCAATTGCCGGCGCCATAATTTCGTCCAGAATATACAGCCTTGCTTTTCTGGTTTTTTCGAAGGCCTCTGCAATGACATCCATTGACAGGCCGTCTACTTTGATATCGACCTGAATTGCTGTAATGCCGTTGCGTGTACCGCCGACCTTGAAGTCCATGTCTCCATAAAAATCCTCAAGCCCTTGAATGTCTACCATAGTTTGGAAAGAACCGTCCTCTTTGGTGATCAAACCGCAGGAAATACCAGCAACCGGTGTGCGGATCGGAACACCTGCATCCATTAAAGCTAAGGTAGAAGCACAGATTGAACCCTGAGAAGTGGAGCCGTTTGAAGAAAGAACCTCCGATACTGCGCGGATCGCATATGGGAAGGTCTCAACGCTTGGAAGTACAGGAAGCAGCGCACGCTCCGCTAAAGCGCCATGTCCGATTTCGCGTCTGCCGGGGCCGCGGCTTGGCTTAGTTTCGCCGACAGAATAGGAAGGGAAGTTATATTGATGCATATAACGTTTTTCTGTATTCTCATCAATGCTGTCAAGCATTTGGGCGTCACGGATTGGGCCGAGCGTTACAATGTCAAGCACTTGTGTCTGTCCGCGTGTAAAGAGGCCAGACCCATGGACGCGCGGAAGTACACCTGCTTCTGCTGCAAGGGGACGGATTTCATCCATTCCGCGTCCGTCAACCCGTTTGCCGGTAAACAGCCATTCGCGTACAATATGTTTTTGCAGCTTGTACATGACTTCGTCGAGCGTGGGCATATACTCCGCATATTCCTCACCGAAAGTCTCTTCGATTTCTTCGAGAATCGGTTTCAGCCTTGCTTCACGCACGTTCTTGTCGTCTGTATCCAGTGCGTATTTAACTTTTTCGGTTACCAAATCGGCAACAGCGTAATAAAAGTCCATATTTACGCCGACTTTTTCAAAAGCCGCCTTTTCTTTGCCGATCTCATCCTGAATCCCTTTGATGAAAGCAACGATCTTTTTGCTTTCTTCGTGTGCCATCCGAATCGCTTCAAGCATGATATCTTCTGGGACTTCATTTGCGCCGGCTTCAATCATGACAACTTTTTCCGCTGAGGCAGCTACTGTTAAATCAAGATCGGATTTTTCACGCTGCTCCCTGTTGGGATTTAAAATTAATTCACCGTCTACAAGGCCTACGTTCACACCGGCAATGGGGCCGTTAAATGGGACGTCGGAAATAGAAACGGCAATAGACGCGGCGATCAAAGCAGTAATTTCCGGAGAGTTGTCGATATCAGAGGCCAGTACGGTTGCCACAATGGAAACATCGTTGCGAAGTCCCGCAGGGAAAAGCGGACGCATCGGACGGTCAATCATACGGGAGGTGAGAATGGCGTTTTCACTTGGACGCCCCTCTCTTTTTAAGAAAGAACCGGGGATCTTTCCCACTGAATAAAGCTTTTCTTCGTAATCCACAGAGAGCGGGAAGAAATCGACGCCTTCACGTGGCTTGGCGCTCATCGTAACATTTGCCATAACGACAGTTTCGCCGTATGTCACCCAGCAGGAGCCGTTGGCAAGCGCACAGGTTTTACCGGTTTCCACGCGCAGCGGACGGCCTGCATACGTGGTTTCAAATACACGGTAGTTTTCAAACATGGGGTTTCCTCCTTTATAGAAATTATAGAAAGCGACGAAGGAAACGGGTTTAGCACAAAATCCTGTATCTTCCTTTTGAAAAGGTACACGATTTGATGCTAATGCCTATCACCTTCATCATATATATCGTTTAAGGCAGGCGGCAAATGCCGCCTGCCTTAAAACAGACGCAATAATTATTACTTACGAATGCCGAGTTTTGCAATTGTGGCACGGTATCTTTCGATATCAACCTTTTTCAAATAATTCAAAAGATTACGGCGATGGCCGACCATTTTCAGCAGGCCGCGGCGGGAGTGATGATCCTTTTTATGGATTTTCAGGTGTTCGGTCAGCTCATTGATACGAGTGGTCAGAATGGCAATCTGAACCTCAGGAGAGCCGGTATCCTTTTCATGGAGACGGTTGTTTTCAATAACAGCTGTTTTTTCTTCTTTTCTTAACATGCTTTTCACCTCTTTATAAAGTTGCTGCGTCATAGCAGAGGGTAGGCAAAACTCCCTATACAGGGCTTAATCCCAAAGCCAAGGCGCGGCACGTTGATAGTATAGCATATTCCATTTGTGATGTAAAGCCTTTTTTGCGCATGAAAAGGGTGTTTTGGGATAATCCTAAGATTGGTAGATAACTGCGGAGGAGCAGCGGGAAAAGGGTCAAAAAGCGTTCGCAAAAAAAACGCCTGAAAATATTTTGCTTTTACACTGGGATACTGCATTTGTAAAAAAACTGCAAGATACACTTTACAAGCGATACGGCTTCATGTAAAATATATGTAACACAATGAGGCGCAGTGCAAGATGCGTTGCTGGTAGGAGTTGTAAATATGTCTGAAATCAAGTATAAACGTATTCTCTTAAAATTGTCTGGTGAGGCGCTTGCCGGGCAGCGGGGCTTTGGGCTCGATTATTCGGTAATGCGTACAGTTTGCAAAAGCATTCGGGATTGTGCGGCGATGGGGGTGCAGATCGGCATAGTCGTAGGCGGTGGAAATTTCTGGCGCGGGCGTTCCAGCGGCGCAATGGATCGCACTCGTGCAGACCATATAGGCATGCTGGCAACCACAATGAATGCGCTTGCTGTAGCCGACGTTTTGGAAGAGATGGGGGTTACGGTCCGTGTGCAGACGGCGATTGCTATGCAGCAATTTGCAGAACCATATATCCGCAACCGTGCGGTCCGCCATCTGGAGAAAGGCCGTGTGGTCATTTTCGGCTGTGGGACTGGAAATCCGTTCTTCTCGACCGACACAGCGGCTGCGCTGCGTGCTGCTGAAATTGACGCAGACGTTATTTTTAAGGCGACTATGGTAGACGGCGTATATGATAAGGATCCCAATAAGTTCGATGATGCAAAGAAGTTTGATCATCTGACCTTTAGTGAAGTTATTGGGAAGGATCTACAGGTTATGGATTCTACTGCGGCGGCAATGTGCCGTGACAATCATATCCCGCTTTTGGTATTTAATTTGGCGCGGCCGGAGAATATTGTGGACGCTGTAAAAGGGAAAGAAATCGGCACACTTGTTGCAGACTGAAAAACAACGATATATTTAAGATCAGCATATAAGGAGAGAATGACGATGGACGCAATTCAGGAGAGACTTGCAAAGACAGAAGAAAAAATGAAAAAATCGGTTGCTGCACTGGATAATGAATACAAATCAATTCGTGCGGGGCGCGCCACACCGGCAATCCTTGACAAGCTGACGGTGGAATATTACGGCGCACCGACAAAAATCGACCAAATGGCAGCGATCAGTGTGCCGGAAGCGCGTCTGATGGTCATTCAGCCGTGGGATCCCACCACTCTTAATGCCATCCAGAAAGCAATTTTAGCTTCGGATTTAGGGCTGAATCCTGCAAATGACGGAAAAGTTCTTCGAATTTCCTTCCCACCTTTGACAGAAGAGCGCCGGCGGGAGATTTCAAAGGAAGTGGCGAAATACGCGGAAGAATGCAAGGTTGCCATCCGTTCCCTGCGCCGTGATGCAAACGATAAGCTTAAGGCGTTAAAAAAGAGTGCAGAAATTACAGAGGACGATTTGAAGGTCGGTGAGGAGAAGGTTCAAAAGCTGACTGATAAATATGTAAAGATCGTAGATGAGCATGCAAAAGCGAAAGAAAAAGAGATCATGGAAATTTAAACTTCTTTGATTTTGGATACGCACCGTAAAGGCAGAGCGGAGCGGGAGTTTATCTCCCGCTTTTTGCTGAAAAGGAAAAGCCGGAGGAAAGAAAAATGGCGAATGATCGACTCTTGCCGCAGCACGTTGGAATTATAATGGATGGGAATGGGCGATGGGCTAAAAAGCGTGGCTTGCCTCGGCAAGCGGGGCACAAGGTCGGCGCGAGTACCTTTCAGAAAATCACACGGTACTGTAATAAAATCGGCATTCAATATTTGACGGTATACGCTTTTTCGACGGAAAACTGGAAGCGTCCGCAGGAAGAAGTAGACGCTATTATGAATCTGCTCCGTAGTTTTTTAAAAGATGCCAAAAACCATCGTGCAGAAAACGTGAAAACGCACTTTATTGGTGATTTGACCGTGCTTGCCCCTGATATTCAGGAGATGATGCGTGACTGTGAACGGGAGAGCGCCGGCTTTACAGGATTGACGCTCAATATTGCAGTCAATTACGGCGGCCGAGATGAGATTTTGCAGGCGGCAAAACGCTTTGCTGCCGATGCTGCCGCTCACAAAATTGTGCCGGACGAATTGACTCAAGCACAGTTTTCTTCTTATCTTTATACGGCGGGACAGCCGGATGTAGATCTGATTATCCGTCCAAGCGGCGAGATGCGCCTTTCGAATTTCCTTTTATGGCAGGCGGCTTATGCGGAATATGTATTCATGGATACATTATGGCCGGATTTCAATGAAAAGTGCTTAGAAAAAGCACTTGAAGAATTTGCGCGCCGAAATCGGCGTTTTGGGGGTGTTTAACCGATGAAAGCGCGGCTTTTAACAGCAGCGATTGGTATCCCACTGTTTTTGGTTATTTTGATCTTTTTTGAAACGCCGGTCTTTAACGGCGCACTTTCCCTGATTCTGGGGGTTGCCGTATATGAACTGCTGCAAACCGCCCAGTATGGCAAAAGAAAATTGATCACAGTCGTATGCGTTGCTTTCGGCGCACTGCTTCCCTGGTTTGAGTTGCCGCTGCTGAAGCCTTACCGTGTACTTCTGCTGTTTGCTTTTGCCGCTTTCCTGTTTGCCGCTTTGCTCCGTTGGCATGATACGCTGCGTACAGAACAGGTTTCTCAGATTTTTTTTGTATCGGTGGTCTATCCGATTGCGCTGACAACCCTGCTTTACATTCGCGATGACTTCGGCGCATCCAAAGCATTGTATTATACGGTGCTGATCTTCTTGTGCGCATGGATGTCTGACGCCGGTGCTTATTTTGCGGGGCGCTTTTTCGGCAAGCGGAAAATGGCGCCGAATATTAGCCCGAATAAAACGGTAGAAGGATTAATAGGCGGCATTTTGGCAAGCCTGATATCTGTAGTTTTGGTTACGTTCGGATACTCTGCATTGATGTCGTATTTAGGCGAGCCGGTTTCCATTAATTATCTGTCTTTGACAGGAGCGTCTGTCTTGGCGACATTTGTCGGTGTGTTTGGGGATTTGACTGCTTCGATTATGAAGCGGCAGAATGGAATTAAGGACTATGGATCGATTATGCCGGGACACGGAGGGGTTGTCGACCGGTTCGACTCAGTTTTCTTTGTTGCGCCATTTTTTTATGTGTGGCTGCGTTTTTTTGTAATTTGACGTATGACAGGCAATGACTTCCTTGGGGCACAATGCACCGGGGAAGTTTTGCTGTTTTTTATCCCAAAGGAAGAATGATCATGAAAAAAATTTGCATTTTAGGCTCGACTGGCTCTATTGGCAGACAGTCGATTGAAGTTTGTAAGGCGCTGCGCTTCCCGGTTGTAGGACTTGCGGCACATTCCAATACAGAGCTTTTGGCACAGCAAATACATGCCCTTCGGCCGAAAGCAGCATGTATTTTTGACCAAAGCCAGTACGCTGAACTGAAAGAGAAAACAGATGGGACGGGAGTTCAGCTCTTTACTGGGATGGAAGGACTTTGCCAACTTGCCTCTATGACGGAATGCGATATGGTGCTTAACGCTGTCGTTGGCATGGTAGGGCTGCAGCCGACGCTTGCTGCGATTGATGCTGGGAAAGCTGTGGCGCTGGCAAACAAAGAAACGCTTGTAACCGGCGGAAAGCTGGTTATTTCTGCTGCAAAAGAAAAAGGTGTACCGATTCTTCCGGTCGACAGCGAGCATTCTGCTATCTTTCAGTCTATGCAGGGAAATGCGCAAAACCGCGTTAAGAAAATAATCCTTACCGCTTCTGGCGGACCGTTTTACGGAAAAACGAGAAAAGACCTTGAAACGGTAACGGTAAAACAAGCACTTTGCCATCCAAACTGGTCCATGGGCGCAAAAATTACCATTGATTCCGCTACTTTGATGAACAAGGGGTTAGAGTTGATCGAAGCCTGCTGGCTGTTCGATCAGAAACCAGAGGATGTGGAAATTGTTATACACCGAGAGAGCGTTGTCCATTCTCTTGTGGAATATGAAGACCACGCAGTTATGGCGCAGCTCGGCGTGCCGGATATGAAACTGCCGATTCAATATGCGCTGACTTATCCTAAGCGCCTTTGCTGCGATACACAGCGGCTAAGCCTGACGAAGTATGGGCAGCTGACTTTTGCTGAACCGGATGAGGAAACGTTTATTTGTCTTTCTGCCTGTAAAGAGGCCATGCGGCGGAGCGGGGTCTATCCGGCAATAGTAAACGGTGCAAACGAGGAGGCGGTTGCCCTTTTCCTGAATGGGAAAATTCGGTTTACGGATATCGGCCGGTTGGTCATGGATTCGCTGGCCATCCAATATGATAAAGAAGATTTCGCTATTTCTGATATTCTTGAAGCCGATCGTTTGGCGCGCAATTTTGTACGCGCATCGGTCTGAGACAAAGGAGGACATCTGATTGAACGTTGTAATTACCATTCTGCTTACGATTTTAATTTTTGGCATTATTATTTTTATCCACGAGTTCGGGCATTTTATCACGGCGCGTATGACCGGCGTAAAGGTAAATGAATTCTCATTGGGAATGGGCCCTGCCATTTTAAAAAAACAAGGGAAGAAGACCCTGTATTCTCTGCGCCTTCTGCCGATTGGCGGATACTGCGCTATGGAAGGGGAGAATGAGGATTCGGAAGACGAGAACGCCTTTCGGAGCAAAAGCGTCCCTAAGCGCATACTGATTTGCGCTGCTGGTGCTGCAATGAATATCATATTAGGATTTATTTTGACATTGGTAACGTTTATCGGCGAGCCATATTACAGTTCTTCCACAGTGGCAGTATTTAATTCTGAGAATGCATTGTCAAAGCAAAGTGGGTTAATGGTAGGAGATACGATAAAAAAAGTCAATCACACGACTATTTTTACTGCGAATGATATCGTTTTTGAATTGCTCCGCGATGATGACGGCATAGTATCTATGGAAGTCGTACGCAATGGCGAGACGGTAAGGCTGGAGACAGTACAATTTCAGGTTTCCGGTGAAGGGGAAGAAAAAACGCTGGATCTCGACTTTAAGGTGCTTGCGGAAGATGCAAGCTTTTTAGGCGCAGTCAGACAGACTTGGGGCAGCACGATTTCGCTGGTTCGCAATACGTGGGTTTCTATAGGCGATCTTATTACCGGTAATATCGGCATCTCAGAACTGTCCGGGCCGGTTGGCGTAGGCGAGGTTGTCGGTCAGGCGGCGGCAATCGGCTGGAAGAGCCTTGTTAATGTAGCGGCGTTTGTTTCGATCAGCATCGGTATTTTTAATCTTTTGCCGTTCCCCGCACTGGACGGCGGACGAATTGTTTTCTTAATTATTGAGGGAATCCGACGTAAACCGATTAATCCGAAAATTGAGAATTGGGTAAATGCAGCAGGGTTGATTCTGTTGTTTGCACTTATGTTGGTTGTTTGTTTTAAGGATATTTTGGGTCTATTTTAAGGAGAAGCAAATATGCGGGAAGTAAAACAAGTGAAAATGGGAAAGATGGTATTCGGCGACGGTACTGTGCGTGTACAGTCCATGTTGTCGGTTCCTTCATCGGATAGGAAAGGCAGTGTAAAACAGGCTGTAGAACTTGAAAAGGCAGGCTGCGAGATTATCCGGGCCGCCATTCCAAATGAAGAAGCGGTAGGGCTGATTCCCGCGATAAAAGAAGCTGTTTCCGTACCTCTGGTGGCGGATATCCATTTTGATTATCGGCTGGCAATAAAAGCTGTAGAAGCAGGCGTTGATAAAATACGGATTAATCCTGGAAATATTGGTGCAGACGACCGTGTGAAGGCGGTAGCAGACGCTTGCCGCAGACATCGGGTCCCGATCCGGATTGGTGTAAACGCGGGTTCATTAGAAAAACACATTCTGGAAAAGTACGGCGCGCCGGTTCCGGAAGCGCTGGTAGAAAGCGCACTATACCATGTATCGCTTTTAGAGCGGTTTGATTTTGACGATATCGTGATATCTATTAAATCGTCAGATGTGCAGACAATGGTCGCAGCTTACCGCCTGCTATCCAAAAGATGTGCTTACCCGCTGCATTTGGGGGTAACGGAGGCAGGAACCGCACGTATGGGAATGATTAAAAATGCCATCGGCATCGGAAGCCTTCTGTTGGATGGGATCGGGGATACGATTCGCGTTTCTTTGACTGCAGATCCAGTAGAAGAGGTGCGCGCCGGATATGATATTTTGAAAGCTTCAGGCATACGAAAAACAGGAGCAGAGGTGATTTCCTGCCCGACCTGCGGCAGGACACGTATCAATCTAATCGCATTGGCAAATGAAGTGGAAACGGCACTGGCTGGTTGTACAAAGCCCATCAAAGTTGCCGTGATGGGATGTGCTGTAAACGGGCCGGGAGAAGCGCGGGAAGCAGACATTGGGATTGCAGGAGGGGACGGGTGCGCCGTTTTGTTCCGCAAGGGACAGCTCCTTCGAAAAATCCCAGAGGAAGATGTGGTTCCTGCATTGCTTGCAGAAATTGAATCTATGTCGTGACAAAGTGGCCGATTGTAGCTCAACAATAAAGAAAAGGACAGACAGAAATTGGAAAAACAGTTTTTGGATTTATTTGCTGCATGCTTTGACAAGGATCTTGATCCGCTTTTAGGAGAGGCGGTACTTTTGTGCCTCGAAGTCGAGAAGGAAAAAAGGGAAATGGTCGTTACCATTCGGCCAAATGCACTTTTAGAAAAACAAATGCTGTTTGCGGCAGAACAGGCTATTGCGCAGGCGCTTTCCCTTTCTAAATGCAGGATAGCAGTAAAGTATACGCCGGATCGCTTTACGCCGGATTATCTTCCGCAAATTGCCGCCGATTTAAAGAGAAGCGTCTCGGTTATAAATGGATATTTTACGGATGCGGCGGGCACGTACGAAAATAAGACGCTGACAATTCATTTAAAGCACGGCGGGCTTGAACTCTTAGAACGGTGCAATGTGCGCGGGCATGTTGCAGCGCTTATCGAGCAGGAGTTTTCATTCCGGCCGGAGGTGCGCTTTGACGGCGTAACCGTAATTGATCAGGACGCTTATTACGCAGAAACACCGGATATTCCGTTTTATGAAGCAGTACCGCTTCCGAATGAAGCGCCACCTGAGACGGAAGCTGCTCCTCCTTTTCACTATGAGGAAAGCCGCACGCCGGCAGCTAAACCGCGGGAAAAGCGGATTAAGCTTGATTTTTCTGCCCTTCCTTTTCCGTGCAGCGACGCCGCTGTTTTAATTGGCAGAAAAATTGCAGAACAGCCAATCCCCCTTTCGGACGTCAATGCGGAAAGCGGGCGGGTAATCGTCTGCGGTGAAGTGTTCGACGTCGATTCGCGTTATAACCGCGATGAAACGAAAATTATTATGTCGGTCAGCATTACGGATTATACGGGATCCAATATTTTGAAAATTTTTGCGGATAAAAAAGACGAAGAGAAATATGCTGCGATTAAAAAAGGGATTGCACTTTTGGTGCGCGGGGATGCGTCCTATGACAAGTATGAGCATGAGGTGACCATCCGTCCATTTGATATCATGACAATGAAAAAAGAGCCGCGGATGGATACGGCGGAGGAAAAACGTGTAGAGCTTCATCTACACACCATCATGTCGGCGATGGATGCAACCACCAAAATTGATCAGGTGATCAATACAGCTTACCGCTGGGGACATAAAGCTGTTGCTATTACGGATCATGGCGTAGTGCAGGCTTTTCCGGATGCAATGAACGCTGTAGACGCAATACGGAAAGAAGGCGGAGAGTTTAAAGTTATTTATGGCGTGGAGGCTTATTTCGTAAATGATGCGGTCGAAATCGTAAACGGTGTACAAGATGAGCCGCTGGATGGAGAATTTGTTGTATTTGATACGGAAACGACAGGACTGAGCGCCGCAACGGAACGGATGACAGAAATCGGAGCAGTACGTATCCGCGGCGGTAAAGTCGTAGATACGTTTAACACTTTTGTGAACCCAGAAAAGCCTATTCCGCCTAAAATTACAGAGCTTACCGGGATTACAAATGAGATGGTACGCGATGCACCTTCTGAAGCAGAGGCCCTTTCGGCGTTTTTGGATTTTTGCGGTACGCATATTCTAATTGCGCACAATGCGCCTTTTGATATGGCGTTTATCCGCGCGGCGGCCCGCCGTTCGGGATTGAACCGTGAGTTTACCTCACTGGACACGGTTCCGCTTTGCCGCAATCTCCTGCCCGAGCTTAAAAAGCACAAGCTAAATATTGTAGCGGAACATCTGAAGCTTGGTGAATTTAACCATCACCGTGCTTGTGACGATGCCAATATGTTGGCTGCTATTTTCTTGAATCTTTGTGAAAAATTAAAAAATGAGAAAGAAGTCCATACGGCTCAGCAGATCAATACAGCATGTGCTGGTGTAGATGTCAAAAAAGCAGAGACATTCCATCAGATTATTTTAGTTAAAAATGCAGTTGGATTAAAAAACCTTTATAAACTGATCTCATTTTCCCATCTTGATTATTACTTTAAACGCCCTCGTATTCCAAAGAGTGTGCTGGCAAAGCATCGTGAGGGGCTTTTAATAGGAAGCGCCTGTGAAGCAGGGGAGCTCTATCGTGCGATTACAGCAGGAAAACCGTGGAGCGAGTTATGTGAGATCACCAAATTTTACGACTATCTGGAGATCCAGCCAATTGCCAACAATATGTTTATGCTGCGAAAAGGTATGGTCGAAAGTGAAGAGCAGCTTCGGGAATACAACCGGACAATTGTCAATTTAGGGGATAGACTGGGCATCCCTGTTGTCGCCACATGTGACGTGCACTTCATGGAAGAGAAAGACAGCATTTTCCGGGAGATCCTTTTGTTCGGCATGAAGTTTGCGGATGCTTCCGAACAGCCGCCGCTCTATTTCCGGACAACGGACGAGATGCTAAAAGAATTTGCATACTTTGGTGAAGAAAAGGCGAAAGAACTGGTTATCACCAATCCGAATAAAATTGCGGATCTGATCGATCCGGAAGTCCGCCCGATTCCACGCGGCACCTTTACTCCGGAAATCCCAGGCTCAGAGGAGGATCTGCGACGCATTACCTGGGCAAAAGCCCATGAAGTATATGGCGATCCTGCACCTGAGATTGTAGAAAAACGGTTAAACCGAGAACTGGATTCCATTATCAAACACGGTTTTGCGGTTTTGTATATGATAGCCCAAAAACTGGTTGCCAATTCTGAAGAACACGGATACCATGTCGGTTCCCGTGGTTCTGTTGGTTCTTCGTTCGTTGCCATTATGGCAGGCATTTCCGAAGTAAATCCCCTGCCTCCGCATTATGTCTGCCCTAAGTGTAAGTACAGTGAGTTTATTACGGACGGTTCTGTGGGATCCGGCTTTGACCTTCCGCCTAAAAATTGCCCCAAATGCGGCGAGGCGATGGGCCGGGATGGCCATGACATCCCATTCGAGACGTTTTTGGGATTTGACGGTGATAAAGCGCCGGATATCGATTTGAACTTTTCAGGAGAATACCAGTCGAGCGCCCACCGCTACACAGAAGAACTGTTCGGTAAAGACCATGTGTTTAAAGCGGGTACGATTTCCACTGTTGCGGATAAGACGGCATATGGTTTTGCTATGAAATATCTTGAAGAGAAGGGCCGCACAGTAAACAAAGCAGAGGAAAACCGGCTTGCTTTGGGATGTGCGGGCGTTAAGCGTACAACCGGCCAGCATCCGGGCGGCATGGTTGTTGTCCCTTCCAAATATGAAGTATATGATTTCACACCTGTTCAGCACCCAGCGGATTCTAAAGAGTCAGGTGTGATAACGACACATTTTGATTTCCATTCGCTGCACGACACCATTTTGAAGCTGGATGAACTTGGGCACGATGTTCCGACGTTATACAAACATTTGGAAGATATGACGGGAATTATGATTGCTGATGTCCCGCCGATGGATGAAAAAGTTATCAGCCTGTTTACTTCAACAGAAGCACTCGGCGTTACGCCGGAAGAAATCCATAGTGAAACAGGGACACTCTCTCTTCCGGAGATGGGAACCAACTTTGTAAGGCAGATGCTGATTGATGCACAGCCAAAAAAGTTTTCCGACCTTCTCCAGATCTCGGGATTGTCCCATGGAACGGATGTGTGGTTAGGAAACGCACAGGATCTGATTAAAAACAAGACCTGTACGATTTCGGAGGTTATCGGTACGCGTGACAGTATCATGACCTATTTATTACATAAAGGGCTGGAGCCGAAAATGGCGTTTAAAATCATGGAGATTACGCGTAAAGGCAAAGCGCCGAAGCTTTTGACGGAGGAACACTTTACGGCTATGAAAGAGCATGGTGTTCCGCAATGGTACGTCGACAGCTGTATGAAAATCAAGTATATGTTTCCCAAAGCGCATGCTGCGGCATACGTTATTGCAGCGTGCAAACTTGGCTGGTTTAAAGTGTACCATCCGCTTCCTTATTATGCGGCGTTTTTTACGGTACGCGGCGGCGACTTTGATGCAGAAAGCGCAGTACGCGGAAAATCTGTCGTGCAGATGAAGCTGGATGCACTCCGCGCCAAAGGGAACGATCGTACGGTAAAAGAAGAGGATACTTATGTCACGCTGCAAATTATTAATGAGATGCTTTGCCGGGGATATGCGTTTTTGCCGATTGATTTATACCGTTCGCACGCAACCAAGTACCAGATTGAAGACGGGAAAATCCGTCTGCCGTTTACAGCCTTAAAAGGTGTAGGAGAAGCGGCGGCGCATTCTTTACAGGAAGCAAGCGAACAGGGAGCATATATTTCTGTAGATGAGGTACAGACGCGTTCCGGTGTGTCGAAATCAGTCATTGAAATGTTAGAAGAGGCCGGCGCGCTTGGTTCGCTTCCCAAAACGAGCCAAATGACATTTTTTTGATTGACTTATTCGATTTATTGTGATATCATAGTACCACATTACCATAGTAAAGCGAAGAGGGGATAGCATGCTGAAAAATCAACTCATCACGCCGGAAGGCACAAAGGATTATCTGTTTGAAGAAGCAGCCGTTCGAGAAGAGGCGGAGACGCTTTTACATACCTTGTTTAAAGCGCGCGGTTTCAGCGAGGTTATTACACCAGGGCTTGAATTCTTAGATGTTTTTTCCGTAAAAGGACACAGCATTCCGATTGAATATATGTATAAGCTGAGTGATTATAAGGGAAGGCTGATGGTTTTGCGGCCGGATTCCACCATGCCGATCGCGCGTCTTTGTGCAACACGGCTGCGGGCGGAACAGATGCCGCTGCGCCTTTTCTATAACCAGACGGTATATTCACAAAACCGAACGCTTTCGGGGAGAAGCGATGAAGTAAAACAAGCAGGTGTAGAGCTTTTAGGCGCGGCCGGGCTTCGGGCCGACCTTGAAATGACATCTCTGGCCGCTCAGGCACTTCAGCGCTGCCGTCAGAAAAATTTTCGTATTGAGATCGGCCATATCGGGATTTTTAATGCACTTGTCTCCTCACTTGGCTTGGATGATGCAGTACGCGAACAGCTACGGTTGTACATTGAGGCGAAAAATTATCCGGCAGTAAATGATCTGCTTGATACATTCGGCGGGCATGAAGCAAAAGTATTGAAACGGCTTCCGCGCTTGTTTGGCGGTGACGGGGTTTTTCCGGAGGCAGAAATGCTTTTAAAAGGGACAGATGCAGAGGAGCCGCTTTCTTATCTTCGGACATTGTATTTAAAACTCAATGAAGCGGGACTTGGCAGCTGTGTTACGGTTGATCTTGGCATTGTCAACCGAACGGATTATTATACAGGAATTGTATTTAAGGGGTATATTGAAGGTCACGGGGAAGAGGTGTTGTTCGGCGGGCGCTATGACCGACTGATTGGGCGATATGGCGAGGAGACGCCCGCCATTGGCTTTGCGGTTAATGTGGATGCAGTTGCGCGGGCGCTTTTGAGGAATGAAGGCGCTCCATCCAGAATGCCGCAGACCCTCGTCTTTGCGGAGACAGGCTGTGAGATTGCGGCGCTTCACGAACTGGACCGGATGATAATCCAAGGGACGACTGCGGAATTCGCTACTATGGAAACGCTGGAAGACGCGCTGCATTACGCCCGGGCAAAGGGAATAGATACCATCGCATATGTCACGGTAAACGGCGTTTTCCTGCGCAGTGCAAAGGAGGGGTTCTGATGCGTCCGATACGGATTGCCTTAACCAAAGGAAGGCTTGAAAAAAGCACCATAGCGTTATTTAAAAAAATGGGACTCGACTGTACCGAACTTGAAAATAAGGGAAGACGCCTGATCCTCCCTATTCCGGGGACGCCTTTTGAGGTGGTGCTTGCAAAGGCGGCAGATGTTATTACCTATATTGAACACGGTGTTTGTGACGTCGGAGTGGTTGGCAAGGATACCATTATGGAATATGGCGGGTCTTTTTTTGAGATTGCAGATCTTGGGATCGGCAGGTGCCGTTTTGCGCTTGCTTGTAAAAAAGGCGAAGATTTTTATTCCGGATATGCAGAAAAGACAATTGCAACAAAATACCCGAACGTTTCGCGCCAGTTTTTCGAAAAAAAGGGGATGGACGTCCGCATTGTCAAAATTGAAGGCAGCGTAGAACTGGCGCCGCTTCTGGGCCTTTCCGATGCCATCGTAGATATTGTCGAGACGGGGACGACGCTTAGGGAAAACGGGCTTGCCGTTATAGAAGATGTAGCGCAGGTAACAGCGCGTGTAATTGTCAACACAGTCAGCATGAAGCTTTCCAAAGTAGAAATTGAAAAGCTGATTGCCGATTTGGAACGGGTTTTGCCGTAGAGAGGAGATTTGATATGATACCGGTAATTCGAGTAAACGGGACAGATGAAACGGCCTTTTTAAAAAAACTGCGGGCGCGTGCCTCCTCTGTTAACGATGAGGTAACGGCGTCTGTCACAGAAATCATCCGCAATGTTCGGGATCAGGGAGATGAAGCGGTCAGGGCGTACACGCTTCGTTTTGACGGCCAAGCTCCGGCGTGTTTTGAGGTAGATCGTGAAGAGATCAATGACGCGCTTACGAATGCAGATCCCGAGTATGTAAATGCGCTTTTAAACGCAGTGGCCAATATTACAGACTTCCATACGCGGCAAAAGCAACAAAGCTTTATTGATGCAAAACAAAACGGCGTTATTATGGGGCAAAGGATCCGCGGATTAAAACGCGTTGGGCTGTATGTCCCAGGCGGGACAGCGGCTTATCCGTCGTCCGTCCTGATGAACGCTATCCCGGCCAAAATCGCGGGCGTTGAAGAAATTGTCATGGTAACACCGCCGTTGAAAGATGGAAAGGCCAATCCGGATATTTTAGTTGCTGCGGCGCTCTGCGGCGTTGACCGTGTTTTCCTTCTGGGGGGCGCACAGGCAGTCGCTGCACTTGCTTACGGTACAGAGTCTGTTCCAAAAGTTGATAAAATTGTCGGGCCGGGAAATATCTTTGTAGCTACGGCGAAAAAGCTCCTGTTCGGGGAAGTGGACATCGATATGATCGCCGGGCCGAGCGAGATCCTTATTTTAGCGGATGAAACGGCGAACCCTGTTTATTTGGCTGCCGATCTGATGAGTCAGGCTGAGCATGACCGGCTTGCTTCAGCCATTCTGGTCACTACGTCTGAGCGAGTTGCAGCCGATACGGTAAAAGAGCTTGGACGACAGGTGCAGGCGCTTTCCAGAAAAGAAATCATTGAGGATTCTTTGCAAAATTACGGTGCAGTGTTTATCTGCGACCGTGTTGAACAGGCAGTCGATCTGGCGAATGAGCTAGCGCCTGAACATTTGGAAGTTATGCTGAAGGATCCGATGCAGTACATTGGAAAGCTTGACAACGCAGGAAGTGTTTTTTTAGGGCAATATTCGCCTGAACCGCTGGGCGATTACTATGCCGGCCCGAACCATGTTCTCCCGACAAGCGGGACCGCCCGGTTTTTTTCTCCGCTTTCCGTCGATGCTTTTATAAAGAAGTCAAGCTACATCTGCTATACGGAAGAGGCGCTTTACGAAGCGAAAGACGATATTATGCTGCTTGCAAATAAGGAACATCTAACGGCGCATGCAAATTCAATTCGTGTCCGATTTTAACATTTATTTTTCTTGACAGAAAGGAAAGCGTAATATGGCATATCAGCTGAATCAAAAAATCCGAAATCTTGTGCCTTATGAACCGATCAGTGGGACTTATGATATTCGTCTGGATGCAAACGAGTCTTATTTTACACTGCCGGATGAAATATATGAAAAGGCGCTTAAAGCAGCACTTTCTACACAGCTTAACCGCTATCCCGATCCTGCCGCTAAAGGGCTTGTCCGGGCTTTTGCAGAATTTTATCATATCGATCCGGAGTATGTAACGGCAGGAAATGGATCGGATGAATTGATATCGCTGATCGTCTCTGCGTTTTTTGAACCGGAAGATGAACTGGTTACCGTTGTGCCGGACTTTTCTATGTATCAATTTTACGCAGGGGTATATGGGGTGAAAGCAACAGCGTTTCCCAAAAAGGAAGACCTTACGTTAGACACCGTCCGGCTTTCGGCCTATCTAAAAAGCGGCGGTGCACGCGGCGTGATTTTTTCAAATCCATGTAACCCAACTTCGCTTTGTATAAGCCGCCGCCATCTGCTGCAGATGATACGGGAAGTCCCCAACTGTCTTTTTGTTGTGGACGAGGCCTATATGGACTTTGCAGAAGAGTCGATTTTGTCCGTAGCACACGAGTATCCGAATTTGATTGTCCTTCGTACATGTTCGAAAGCCATCGGCCTTGCGGGACTCCGGTTAGGGTTTGCCATAGCAGGCGAAACAATAACAAGAGCACTGCATGCAGTTAAATCACCATATAATGTGAACACGCTTTCGCAATGTGTGGGGACGGCGGTTCTTTCAGAGCCGATGTATCTGATTCGCTGCAATGAACAGATTATTTCCGCAAGAGAGGCGCTATATAAGGGCTTGTTAAAGCTGTATGCAAAGTTTCGTATATTTGATACCATCTATGAGCCGACAACAAATTTTGTCTTTGTTAAGACGAAATTAGCAAAAGATATCTATGATAAATTGCTTGCCCGTTCGATTGCCGTTCGTTTTATGGGAGGGTATCTGCGTATTACAGCAGGGACGAAAGAGGAGCACAAACGGTTGTTTGAAGCTTTGGAGGAAATTGCAAAGGAGTTGGCACTGTGAGAAAAGCGGATGTTGCAAGGAAGACGAAAGAAACAGATATTACACTTTCACTGGCCTTCGACGAAGTAAACCCCATTGTACAGATCAATACGGGGATCGGTTTTTTTGACCATATGCTGACGGCCCTTGCGGTACACGCCGGCCTTTCCCTTTCTCTTTCCTGCAAAGGAGATTTGCATGTCGATTGCCATCATACAATAGAAGATACAGGAATTGTATTAGGAGACGCCTTGTGCAGAGCGCTTGGCGACAAGGGCGGTATTGCGCGCTATGGCAGTTTTTATATCCCGATGGACGAGGCGCTCGGATTCGCTTCTATTGATATCAGCGGCCGGCCTTTCCTAGTATTTCATGCAGAATTTGCAGCCGACCGTATTGGCGGGATGGATACACAGATGGTGGAGGAGTTTTTCCGGGCGATGGCTTTTCACGCTGGAATTACGCTGCATCTGAGCGTTCCATACGGCACGAACGACCATCATAAAGCAGAGGCGCTGTTCAAAGCGTTTGCACATGCGCTGAAAGCGGCTGCCGCCCGGAATGCGGACGGCAGCGTGTTGTCAACCAAAGGCGTGTTATAAGGGGGCTTGCGTATGATCGCGATCATCGATTATGGTGCGGGAAATCTGTTCAGCGTAAAAAATGCGCTGGACTATATCGGTGAAGCAAACACCATCACTGATGCGCCGGAGGATCTGCGCCGTGCGGATGGATTGATCCTGCCGGGGGTCGGCGCCTTTCCGGATGCGATGCGGATGCTTAAAGAAAGCGGCCTTGCAGACGCCATTTGCAAGGAAGCAGCAAGCGGAAAGCCGATACTTGGTATTTGCCTTGGTATGCAGGTGCTTTTTGATAGAGGGATGGAATTTGCAGAGACCGCAGGGCTTTCTTTGATTCCCGGTACAGTTGAACGTATCAAAACATCCTATAAAATTCCACATATGGGATATAATGAATTGATTTTTGGCGTACCATGTCCGCTATTAGAAGGTGTGGAGAAAGGCGACAGCGTCTATTTTGTCCACTCCTATATGGCGAATACTTCAGATGCATATATTGCGGCAACCTGTGATTACGGAACGGCAATTACGGCGCTTGTGCAGAATAAAAATGTATTCGGCGCACAGTTTCATCCAGAAAAAAGCGGCGCCGTCGGGTTAACCATACTTAAAAATTTCGGAGGACTGACCAGATGATCATTTTACCAGCTATTGATATTCAGAACGGGGAATGCGTTCGGCTTACAAAAGGTGATTTTGCCACCAGCGAAAAAGTGGCCGAAGATCCGGTAGAAACGGCACTGCGTTTTAAGGCGGCCGGAGCGGAATACCTCCATATGGTTGACCTTGATGGAGCCAAAAGCGCCATGGCACAAAATCGCGAGGTTTTTATCCGCGTAGCAAAAGAGACAGGGATGAAAATTGAACTGGGCGGCGGTATTCGCGATATGGAAACGGCGGCCTATTATCTTGAAAATGGGATTGAACGGATTATCTTGGGATCTATGGCGGTGAAAAATCCAAAACTGTTGGCGGAAATCGTAAGGGAGTACGGCGGACGTGTCATTGTGGGGATTGATGCGGAAGACGGCATGGTGAAAACTGAGGGATGGCTGGCTTCCGGTAGGGTGAATTATATTATCCTTGCCAAAGAAATGTTTCACATTGGTGTTAAGCATATCATTTATACGGATATTTCACGCGACGGGACACTTTCCGGTCCCAATTTAGCTGATCTTAAGAAGTTGCGTGATGCTGTGAAAATGAACATTATTGCTTCAGGCGGGATTCGGAATACCGCGGATATCCGTGCACTGGCAAAACTGAAATTATATGGTGCAATTTGTGGAAAATCGCTTTATAAAGGCACGCTTGATCTGAAAGAAGCCATCAATGCAGCAAAATCACCTTCACAGCGGCAGGGAGGAAAACGTTCATGCTCTCCAAAAGAATAATACCTTGTTTAGATGTAAAGGATGGACGTGTTGTCAAAGGGATTAATTTTGTCGGTTTGCGTGACGTAGGCGATCCAGTGGAATGCGCCAAGCTTTACAATGAGCAGGGAGCGGATGAAATTGTGTTCCTTGATATTACCGCGACACATGAAGGACGGGACACAATGGAAGACGTGGTGCGCAGGACGGCTAAGGTGGTCTTCATGCCTCTCACTGTAGGCGGCGGGATCCGCACCATCGATGACTTTAAAAGGCTGCTCCGTGCCGGCGCGGACAAGATTTCTGTAAACTCCGCAGCAGTTAAAAACCCGTTGCTGCTTTCTGAAGCTGCCGATAAATTCGGCAGTCAATGCGTAGTAGCTGCAATTGACGCCAAGCGCTGTGCGGATGGGACATTCCATGTCGTGATAAACGGTGGAAGGATCGATACTGGTTTGGATGCAATTGCTTGGACAAAAGAGGTGCAGCGGCGCGGCGCAGGAGAAATCCTGCTTACCTCAATGGATGCGGATGGGACAAAAAATGGTTTTGATTTGGAGCTTTTAAACGCTGTCTGTGCGGTATCCTCCGTCCCGGTTATTGCCTCGGGTGGCTGCGGAAAGCTTGCGCATTTTTCCGAACTGTTTGAGAAAACGGCGGCGGATGCGGCTTTGGCTGCTTCCCTGTTTCATTATCGTGAACTTACGGTAAAACAGGTAAAAGAGCATTTGGCACAGCACGGGATCCCAGTCCGGCGTATAAGGGAGGTGCTGTTTTGATGGATTTTTCTCTATATTTTAAAAAGGCGCCGCTGATACCCGCTATTGTGGTAGATAACGAAACAAATAGGGTTTTAATGCTCGCTTATATGAATGAAGAGAGCATGAAAAAAAGCTTTGAAACGGGCTATACCTGGTTTTATTCGCGTTCAAGAAAAGAGCTTTGGAATAAAGGCGCAACCAGTGGGCATGTGCAGGAGATTGTGTCCATTGATGCCGATTGTGACGACGATACCCTTTTGGTAAGGGTGAGACAGACGGGGCCTGCCTGCCATACGGGCAGTTACAGCTGTTTTTTTAAGAGGATTTATGCCGCCGGTACCGAATGTGCTGACGGGGGAAAGGATGGGTCATCGTATGAATGAAAAACTGCAAGCGCTTTCAGCGCTCGATGAAACGATACGTCTGCGCCGTGAAAATCCGCAGGAGGGGTCGTATACCTGTTATTTATTTGAAAAAGGTATTGATAAAATTTTAAAAAAGTGCGGAGAAGAGAATGCAGAAATGATCATTGCCGCCAAAAACAAGGATAAGACGGAAATTGCGAATGAAGTCTCTGATTTGCTGTTTCATGTCCTTGTTATGTTGCAGGCATGCGAAGTTCCTTTAGATGACGTTTTGGACATTCTGCATGAGCGCAGTAAAAAGACCGGGAATTTAAAACAGTTCCATCAAGTAGACCATAACAGTTGATATAAAATGGGCGCGGTGTTCTTAAAAGATGTAGAGCTTTGCCATGCAGATGAAAAAGACCTTGCGGAGCTTTCTGCACTAGGCAAGCTGTTATGGCCCGGTCATACAACGGATGAGCTGAAAGAAGAATTTTTATCTGAAATGAAAAAGAACGCACATTTTTTTCTGCTCCGCGTACAGGGATGCTCTGTCGGTTTTGCGCAGTGCGCACTGCGCCATGACTATGTAGAGGGAACAGACAGCAGTCCAGTTGGCTATTTAGAGGGTATTTTTGTAAAGGAAGGCCACCGGGGAAAAGGATATGGACGCAGGCTGTTAAAGGCGTGCGAGGAATGGGCGAAACAAGCCGGTTGCTGTGAATTTGCGAGTGACTGTGAGTCTGCGAATGCTTCAAGCCGATTGTTCCATTTACATACAGGCTTTCAGGAGGCAAACCGCATTATCTGTTTTGTAAAAAAGCTATAGCGGTGTTTCCGATAGGAAATATTTTCTGATGGTAAAGGCTATTTGAGCATAGACGGGTTCGAATATAACGGATATGGCGGGACGCTGGCCATGAGTGTTGAGCGTTTAGTAGACTGCAACCTTTAAGGTTTAACGTGAACTGCTGGCAGATAAATAGATGTAAAAGCGTTTGTAGCGTTTGATCGGTATTTGTATGAATTAGGGATGGCGGCAAAATAGCGCCCTTTTAAGCGTCCGACAAAGGCTTGGCAGTTAATGCGGATAAAAGCTGTTCGGTGCGAGGGATAAACAGTCAAGGCGGGGTATGGCAAATTTCATACCCCGCCTTGACTGTCTGCGGCAGCTCTTTTTTAGAAAATGATGTTATATGGCCTTGCGCAAAAGAGAGGCCTTATGCCGGAACAGGGCGCTATAAGTTGACCACGTGTCCGATGGGCATCGCGGGACAGCGAAGTGCAGGGGGCCATTCTGCGGCATGAAAAAGCCTGTTTGTTCATAGATATTATGGTATTGGATGGGCAGGTGATTTTATGCAGGAATGGATCCGGAAACTGGCAGAACTTTTAGGCGGTCCAATCATGGTATGGGGGGCAGCTGCTGTCGGGGCCTTTCTAACAGTAAAAAGCGGTTTTGTACAGATTCGTTATTTTAAGCAATCCCTTTGCCATGTATTTGGCGGGCTGTTTAAAAAAAAGAGCGAAAAGGGTGTTTCTTCTTTTCAAGCGGTGACGGCGGCGCTGGCTGGAACACTTGGAACGGGAAATATTGCCGGCGTTGCAGCTGCTGTCTTTGCAGGCGGTCCGGGAGCAATTTTTTGGATGTGGATCAGTGCGTTTCTTGGAATGGCAACCAAGTATACGGAAATTACGCTGGCTGTTCGGCATCGGATCAGAGGAAAAAACGGATATATAGGCGGGCCAATGTATTATCTTTCTGCAAAAAGCGGCGTCCTTTTTTCGGTTTTGTGCTTGTTGGCAAGTTTTGGCGCTGGAAATATCGTACAATCCAACACGGCTTTTTGCGCCATGCGCGCACTGCTTCCGAACCATATGTTGTGGCCGCATCTTATGATGGCTGTTGCGGCAATCGCTACAATTGGGATTCTTTCCGGCGGTTTTGGGCGTGTTGCTCGCGTTACGGAAAAATTGCTTCCCGGATTGGCTGTTTTCTATATTGCGGGCTGTATGGCGGTCATTCTGCTTGATATCCCGGCGGCCGGCCGTGCTCTGCTTTCTATTTTCCATGGGGCATTTTCTTTTCAGAGTGCGGCAGGCGGCGTTGGCGGCTATCTTTTCATGCGGGCAATTCGTACAGGATGTGCAAAAGGGATTTTCACGAATGAGGCGGGACTTGGCTCTGCGCCGATTGCCCACGCAGCGGCTAACTGCCGATATCCGGCAGAACAAGGGCTGTGGGGTATTTTTGAAGTGTTTTTTGATACTATTGTGATGTGTACGCTGACCGGTATCGTTGTGATTAGCGCAAATCCCGGCGGAATTAACAGTGAGGATGGCGTAGCGGTTACAATGTCGGCTTTTTCCAATGCACTTGGCCATTGGAGTGCATATCTGTTGGGTTTTGCGGTTTTGCTGTTCGCATTTGCCTCTATTTTGGCATGGGGAAGCTATGGTGCGGCTTGCATAACCTATTTGGGCGGGACGAAAAGGGCGCTTCGAAGATATCGAATCCTGTATGGGATGGCTGTATATGCAGGCGCTGTTTTACAAGTTTCAATGGTTTGGGATTTGGCAGATGTTTTAAACGGTATGATGATGCTGCCGAATTTGTGCGGTTTGGTATGGCTGAGCAGTGAAATGCGTGAGGAAACCAAGCGCCTATTTGTAAAAAAATCTTGTGAAAAACGGAGAAAAGGTACGTTATGCATGAAAAAAAGTAGATTTCAGCGTAACACATCATTATAATGAACATAAAACGGTGACGGGATAAGAGAATGGAAAAAACAGTCTTGCGTTTTTTTTTGAAATATGATATAGTTGTACTTGTTTCGAAAACAAATGTACTTTGGTGGTGAACTTTGTGAAGGAAGCGCAGCTGATACTCGTCGATAAAAAGGTGCTGCCTGATGTTTTTGGAAAAGTGCTTTTAGCAAAGTCTTATCTTTCCAAGAATATGGCAAAAAATTCATCAGAAGCATGTAAGATGGCTGATCTTTCGAGAAGTGCATTTTATAAGTATAAAGACAGCGTTTTTTTCTATGAAGATCAGGATAAAAGCAGGGTTATTACGTATTCACTATGGCTGTCAGATGATCCAGGGGTTCTTTCAGAGGTATTGACCGTCCTCTCCCGGTTCGGTGTCAATATCCTTACGGTTAATCAGAACATCCCGGTGGATCGTGTGGCTCTGGTTACAATTTCTTTTCGGATACAGGGGGATTCATTTGACGGCTTGATGCAGGAGGCGATTCAGGAAGCGCTGTCGGCGATCAGCGGTGTCGTCAAAGCAAAGAAGATTTAAATGTTGCAGAATTATCGGCAAAGCGAGGAATGGTAAAATGGCAAAAATAGCAGTACTTGGACACGGGGTCGTCGGCTCAGGTGTGTGCGAAGTGATTCATGAAAATCAAGAAAGCATCATCCGCCGTGCCGGACAGCCGATTGAAGTAAAACGTATTTTAGATCTCAGGGACTTTGACGGCCTTCCCTACCGGGACAAATTTACAAAAAACTTTGATGATATTTTAAATGATGATGAAATTTCTATTGTGGTCGAGGTAATGGGCGGTGTTTCACCAGCATTTGAGTTTTCTGTTGCTTCGCTCAAAAAGGGGAAAAGCGTCGTTACCTCAAATAAAGAGCTGGTTGCTGCCAAAGGTGCACAGCTTTTAAAGATAGCCAGAGAAAATAACTGCAATTATTTTTTTGAGGCTTCTGTCGGCGGAGGGATTCCGATTATCCGACCGATGCATATGTGCCTTGCGGCAAATGAGATTGACGAAATTGCAGGTATTTTAAACGGTACGACGAATTTTATCCTGACAAAGATGATCAAAGAAGGCACATCGTTTGATGAGGCATTAAAGACAGCGCAGGATTTGGGATATGCAGAGCGCAATCCGGCGGCTGATGTAGAAGGATATGACGCATGCCGCAAAATCTGTATTTTGGCTTCCCTTGCTTTTGGCCGCCATGTCTATCCGGAGTATGTACATACAGAAGGAATTACAAAAATTACACTGGAAGACGTTGCATATGCAGAAAGCTGGGGCGGCGTCATCAAACTGATCGGCGAGGCAAAACGGATCCCTGAAAGTGAACGGATTGAATGTTTGGTCGCACCGGCATTTGTAAACGGAGAGAGCCAGCTTGCCAATATTGACGATGTCTTTAACGGCGTATTGGTACGGGGAAATGCAACGGGAGACGTTGTGTTTTATGGGAAAGGGGCCGGCAAGCTGCCGACAGCAAGCGCTGTCGTGGCAGACGTCATTCACGAGGCAAAGGTTTCGGGGACCAGCACATCCCTTACATGGAAAGACAGTTCGGAAAACTTTGTGTTGCCTTATGACGAAGTGGAAAGTGCTTTCTATGTGCGCGCCGCTGGTTTTAGGGATTCTTCCTTCGCAAAGGAAAGAATATCAGTTTTGTTCCACGGTGTATCCTTCCTGTCGCGTGCAGGCCAGCCGGAGAGTGAAGCGGCCTTTGTCACGGAATCGATGAGTGGGGGATTGCTGATGAAAAAAGTAGAGGCTTTAAAAGAAAAAGGTGCGGAAATTCTTTCTGTTATCCGCGTTGCAGATTGCTGAGGTGAGAGGATTTGGTTCGTGTTCGTATTCCTGCGACCAGCGCAAATTTGGGAGCTGGATTTGACAGCCTCGGCCTTGCTGTTAATTTGTATAATTATGTTGACATGGAGGAAAGCGACGGCGTTTTTATCTCTTCAACGGATGGTACTTGGGTGCCGACAACGAAGGAAAATTTGATTTATCAATCCGCCCAGCGGCTTTATGACGAATGTGGGAAAAAGCTTTGCGGTCTTCGGATCATCCAACAAAATAATATCCCGATGACAAGAGGGCTTGGTTCAAGTTCAGCCTGTATTGTCGGAGGGCTGGCCGCTGCCAATCAGATGCTTGGAAACCCCTTGGGACTTGACGATATGGTTGGCCTTGCTTCGGATATTGAAGGGCATCCGGACAATACAACGCCTGCGCTGCTTGGCGGTATCGTAACGGCGGTTTTAGAAGAAGGAAAGGTTTTTTGGGTGAAACAGGAGGTGCACAGCGCCCTTAGGCTGATTGCCGTTATACCGGATTTTAAACTCAGCACGGAAATGGCGCGGCAGGTCCTCCCTGAAAAGGTCAGCCACATGGATGCGCGATATAATTTGTCCCGCGCGGCGCTTTTTTCGGCGTCATTGCTACAGGGGAAATACGAGAATATCCGGATTGCCGTGGAGGACAGGCTTCATCAGCCATATCGTATGAAACTGATCCATCATGCGCAAGAAGTTTTTGCCCGCGCTTATGCACTTGGCGCCTACGGCGTCTATATTAGCGGCGCAGGTCCTACCATGATGGCGATTGTCGACGGCGGGGATGCCGGTTTTGTTTCTTCGCTGCGCAGCTATTTGGGTGAGTTGCAGCTTGATGGATGGAAAATTGAAGAGCTCTCGATCGATAATGACGGAACCAAGGTAGAGACAATATCATAAAGTAACCAGAGCAGTGTTCTGCATGGATTTCCATTTGGGAAGGTTGGAGGTTTTATCCTATGGGACTGATTGTACAGAAATTTGGCGGGTCTTCTGTGAAAGACAGAGAGTGTCTGTTTCGCGTGGCGAAAACCGTTACGGATACTTATAAAGCTGGAAATGAAGTGATTGTTGTAGTCAGCGCGCAGGGCGATACTACAGATGATTTGATTGAAAAGGCAAAGGAAATCAATGAGCGGGCATCCAAGCGCGAGATGGATATGTTGCTTTCTACAGGTGAGCAGATTTCCATTGCCTTGCTGGCTATGGCAATAGAAAAGCTTGGTTTCCCGGTTGTATCATTGACCGGCTGGCAGGCAGGTTTTATCACACATTCTAATCACGGTGCGGCGCGCATTCGCCGCATTGAGGCAGAGCGCATCCGGCGTGAGCTTGACAGTAACAATATTGTTGTTGTCGCCGGATTCCAAGGGCTTAACCGTTTTGGGGATATTACAACACTTGGCCGTGGAGGTTCCGATACAAGTGCGGTAGCGCTAGCGGCGGCGCTGCACGCAGATCGCTGTCAAATTTATACGGATGTAGACGGTGTATATACTGCTGATCCGCGTATTGTAAAAAATGCAGTGAAATTAGATGAAATCACATACGATGAGATGTTGGAACTGGCTTCTTTGGGCGCCGGCGTTCTGCATAACCGTTCTGTTGAAATGGCGAAAAAATACCATGTGAATCTTGAAGTGCTTTCGAGTATTGAAAATAAACCGGGTACGATCGTAAAGGAGGCAGTTAAAGTGGAAAAGCTGTTAATTAAGGGTGTTGCTAAAGATGAGGACGTTGCACGGATCGCATTGATCGGCCTTCCGGACACGCCCGGTATTGCGTTTAAGATTTTTTCGTTGCTTGCAGCGAAAAAAATCAATGTGGATATCATATTGCAGTCAATCGGACGCCACAACACAAAGGACATCAGTTTTACTGTACCGCTTGCTGATAAAGATATTGCGCTTGAGGTTCTGCAGGAAAAATTTGAAATTTTAGGTGCGGAGCGTATTGAAGCGGAAGATGATGTGGTAAAGGTGTCGATTGTCGGCGCAGGCATGCAGTCTAATCCAGGCGTTGCAGCAAAAATGTTTGAAGCGCTGTATGACGCCAATATCAATATTCAGATGATTTCGACGAGTGAAATCAAGATTTCCGTACTGATTGCGAGAAAGGATGCGGACCGCGCGGTTGTAGCCGTTCATGACGCATTTGATTTTAATCAGAAATAATGTATCACTATAGTATCTCATACAATGTATGGAAACCTAAAGAGAGTGTTCTTTCTTTAGGTTTCTTTTCCTATATCAAAATTTTTAAGTTTTGAACAACACAATTTATATATAATATGTTATGGCATTTTAAATATATAGAAAAATATTCTATTTTCATCTATTTAAAGCGGCGATGATGAAGAATAGAATATTTCGATCGGTAAAATCCTGCACAAGCCAATATGGCAGCAATAAACAAACAGGAAATGCACGAAGTATAAAAGTGTGTCAGTGCGGCGGAATCCGTATTTCCATATGTGAGAAAAGCGGACAGCTGGCTTTAAAGGAGATCTTTAAAAAAGGGGAAAGAAGAGGCGTGCGGCTTTGAACTGCACCCCATTTGTTAGACAGTATGATATACTGGATAACAAGTGGGGTGCTTCATTATGCCAAAAGGAATACCAAACAAACGATACACGCCAGA
>CAJFJV010000013.1 GCA_904384225.1 uncultured Oscillospiraceae bacterium
TACAACAATTTCCCCATGCGTCCTCTCTCTTGGCGCTCTCCTAAGCAGGTCTTATTCGCTTCCCTTAATCTGTAACACATCATTGACAAACCTACATAATTTAAAGGATCATTTCATGACAGACGCTTGACAATCCTGACAAAATTCGTTACACTATAGACAGTGTCTGGATATCTTTTCAGGCGGGATGTGATATGCGTTTCATACAGGGTATCACGCGAATATTTTCTCTGACCACCCATTTTGGGTTAAGGCCATACGGACAGCCGGGTCAACTGCCGATCGGCGGTTTAACCGCCATTATTGATTGAGTTAAAAGCTCAATTTTATAAGTTGGTTCCTTTATAACCAGTGCGCAGTATTTGTGCATACACTTGTAAAACGGTCAATAAGAGTAGTAAAAGTAAGTATTTGCTATATAGACTCTGATGAATGCCCCTCCGCTGAAAACAGCCTGATTCTGTATTTTTGTGCGGCTTTCCAGACAGGCAGGAGAACGATTTTTACAGGTAATGTACGGATAGTATGTTACCTGTTTTTTTATTGTCCAAAACGGCGGCGCATACTGCCGCTTAACCGATATCACAAGAAAAGGAGCACTGCTCATGGAAAAATTCAAGCTCTATGGTTTTAATAACCTCACCAAGGCTTTAAGCTTTAATATCTATGATGTATGCTATGCCAAAACACCGCGGGAGCAGCGGGATTACATCGACTATATCGACGAGCAGTATAACTCAGAACGCCTGACGAACATTTTAACCACGCTGACCGATATGATTGGGGCTAAAGTACTCAATATTTCAAGGCAGGATTATGATCCGCAGGGGGCCTCCGTTACGCTTCTCATCGCAGAAGGCTCAATGGTGCCCATAGGTGAAACCCAGCTTGCGCACCTTGACAAAAGCCATGTCACGGTACACACTTACCCCGAATACCATCCGGAGACATTTCTTGCAACATTCCGTGTAGATATCGACGTGGCGACCTGCGGTGAAATCACGCCGCTTTCCACGCTCGACTATCTCATTGGCTCCTTTGATTCCGATATCATTACAATGGACTATCGTGTACGCGGCTTCACACGCAACATGGATGGCGAAAAGCTTTTTATGGACCATAAGATCACGTCCATCCAGGAATTTATTAACCCGCTCACGCTGCACCGCTACGATGCGGTAGATATCAACGTTTATGAGGCCAACCTGTTCCATACCAAAATGATGCTCAAGGAAATTGATCTGCAAAATTACCTATTTAAAACCGACGTTTATGAACTTCCGCCGAAAACAAGGCTTGAAATTATGGACAATCTCCGCCGGGAGATGATCGAAATTTTCAGCGGGCGCAATATATTTTAATAGTATATTTTAAGAGGTCTTTACCATGTCACAGCTTTCACAAAAACGCGCGCCGATTTATGAGGCGCTCGAAGAATTTAAAAAAATGCGGGTCGTCCCTTTCGACGTACCAGGGCACAAACGCGGCCGGGGCAATCCGGAGCTCGCCGAATTGCTGGGAGAAAAATGTGTCAGCATGGACGTCAACTCCATGAAGCCGCTCGACAACTTATGCCATCCGGTCTCTGTGATACGGGATGCGGAACGGCTTGCAGCTGAGGCGTTCCATGCCGCACACGCTTTCTTAATGGTGGGCGGCACAACCTCTGCCGTACAGAGCATGATCCTCTCTGTCGTAAAGCGCGGGGAAAAAATTATCCTGCCGCGCAATGTCCACCGGAGCGTCATGGGGGCAATGGTCTTGTGCGGTGCCGTGCCTGTATATGTAAATCCGGAGTGTGATGCACGGCTCGGCATTCCGCTTGGCATGTCGGTCTCTGCTGTAGAAGAGGCAATCCGCAAAAACCCGGACGCCAAAGCCGTACTTGTCAACAACCCTACATATTATGGCATATGTTCCGATATCAAACGTATCACGCAATTGGCCCATCAAAACGGGATGCTTTGCCTTGCAGACGAAGCGCATGGCACGCATTTTTATTTTGGCGAGGGACTTCCCCTTTCTGCAATGGATGCAGGCGCGGATATGGCTGCGGTTTCAATGCACAAGTCTGGCGGAAGCTTAACGCAAAGCTCTTTGCTTTTAATCGGACCCGCCATGCAAGAAGGGCATGTCCGCCAGATCATCAATCTGACGCAGACCACCAGCGGCTCTTATCTGCTGCTTTCAAGCCTTGATATTTCCCGCCGAAACCTCGCACTGCGCGGCAAAGAGACGTTTGAAAAAGTAAAGGAGCTTGCAGAATATGCAAGGGGGGAAATCAACGCGATCGGCGGCTATTACGCCTTTTCCCGGGAGCTTGTAAACGGAGACAGTATTTTTGATTTCGATGTCACAAAGCTGTCCGTCAACACCCTTGATATCGGTCTGGCCGGCATTGAGGTTTACGATCTTCTTCGCGATGAGTATGACATTCAAATTGAGTTCGGTGATCTGGGCAATATTTTGGCTTATGTATCAATCGGCGACCGAATGAGGGAAATTGAACGGCTGGTCAGTGCACTTTCGGAAATCCGCCGCCGGTTCGCAAAAAGCGGCGCAGATCTAATGGAGCAGGAGTATATTGATCCGGAAGTCGCCGTATCACCGCAGGAAGCCTTCTATGCTGAAACAGAGTCCCTTCCCATCGAGGAGACAGCCGGAAGGATCTGCAGCGAATTTGTCATGTGCTATCCTCCGGGAATCCCAATCTTAGCACCGGGCGAGCGCATTACGCGCCCAATCCTTGACTATATTGCCTACGCAAAAGAAAAGGGATGTTCTATGACTGGGCCCGAAGATCCGGGAATTGAGCGGCTTAATGTTTTGAAAGGAGATTGATATGGAGTTCTGGTTTTCTGAACGACACACCCCGAACGTCAAGTTTTCCATTCGCGTGGACCGGCAGCTGTTTTCCGGGCAAAGCGAGCTGCAGCGGATCGACGTGTTTGACTCGCCGGAATTCGGCCGTTTCCTCGTGTTGGACGGTTATATGATGCTGACGGAAAAAGATGAATTTATTTATCATGAAATGATTACACATGTGCCGCTGGCCGTACACCCGCACGTAAAAGACGTATTGGTCATCGGTGCAGGAGATGGCGGCGTAATCCGTGAATTGACACGCTATCCTGACATTGAGCGGATCGATATGGTAGAGATTGATCCCATGGTGGTGGAGGTATGCCGGAAATATCTGCCGCAGACCGCATATAAGCTCGACGATCCCCGTGTCTCCATCTATTATGCGGACGGGCTGAAATTTGTCCGAAGCTGCAATGACCAATACGACTTGATTATCGTGGACTCCACAGATCCATTCGGACCGGGAGAAGGCCTTTTTACGCGTGAATTCTATGGAAACTGCTATAAGGCGCTGCATGACGATGGGATTATGGTCAATCAACACGAAAGCCCATTCTACAATGAGGACGCCATCGCTTGCCAGCGCGCGCACAAGCGGATTGTAGAATCCTTCCCCATCAGCCGCGTTTATCAGGCGCATATCCCAACCTATCCTTCCGGGCACTGGCTGTTTGGCTTTGCATCTAAAAAATATCATCCGCTCAAAGATTTAGACGATAAACGCTGGAATGCACGCGGGCTTTCATGCGGCTATTATACCACTATGCTGCACAAAGGCGCGTTTTACGTCCCAGCATACGTGGAGGAGCTGCTAAAAGATGTTGAACATGAATACTGAAACCTTTCTCTGCTGTGACACCCCTCTGTCCGAAGCGCAAACCATCCTGTTCGGTGCGCCGTTTGACTCGACGACCTCCTACCGTCCGGGCACACGCTTTGGAAGCAGTGCCATCCGGCGGGAATCTTTCGGGATTGAAAGCTACAGCCCCTATCAAGATCGTGATCTGGAAGACGCATTTGTCCTCGACTGCGGGGATTTGGAGCTCTGCCTTGGCGACACACCGTTCGCCTTAAAGCAAATAGAGCTGCGTACCGCTGAGGTCATGGACGCCGAGAAACGCCCTTTCATGCTGGGAGGAGAGCATTTGGTCACACTCGGAGCCTTCCGGGCGGTACATGCGCGTTATCCAGACGTACATATCATACACTTTGACGCGCATGCAGATCTGCGGGACGACTATCTGGGTGCCAAGCTCTCACATGCATGCGTACTGCGCCGCTGTCACGAACTTACTGGAGACGGCCATATCTTTCAGTTCGGCATCCGTTCCGGCGAACGTGCAGAATTCCTATTTGCACAGGCGCATACCTCTATGCAGCGCTTTTCTTTTGAAGGCCTGCGTAAAACGCTCGATCTACTCTCCGGCAAGCCGGTCTATTTTACGCTCGATTTAGACGTTCTTGACCCGTCCGTTTTTCCCGGGACCGGTACGCCGGAACCGGGCGGCGTCAGTTTTGATATGCTCCGCGAAGCGGCAACGCTTGTATGCCAGAAAGCGGATATCGTCGGCTGTGATGTCAATGAATTAAGTCCGCCCTATGATCCAAGCGGCATTTCTACTATGGCGGCCTGCAAGATTGTGCGGGAGATGCTGTTGGCGCTTTAAAGGGGAGGGTACGATATTTCTCCCTGCTTCGTTTTTTGATGCGGTAAAACCCGACAGGGAAGCATGCGCAGACTGCGGCAGTCTCTCATTTCTGCCTTGCAAAGGGAGGATATACACAACAGAAGCTTTTTGTTGTTCTTTTTTACAGATGCGGATATCAAATTTAGGAGGAATTTTCTATGGCAAAGGTACTCATTATCGGCTGCGGCGGTGTTGCTTCCGTTGCGATTCACAAATGCTGTCAAAACAGCGACGTCTTTACTGAGATCATGATTGCAAGCCGCACAAAGTCAAAGTGCGATGCCCTCAAAGAAAAATTGCAGGATACCACCAAAACAAAAATCGAAACCGCGCAAGTAGATGCAGACAATTTTGAAGAGCTGACTGCACTGATAAAGAGCTATCAGCCTCAGCTTGTCATGAACATTGCCCTGCCCTATCAGGATCTGACAATCATGGAGGCTTGCCTTGCCTGCGGCGTAAACTACATGGATACTGCAAACTACGAGCCGGAAGACATCAACGATCCAGTCTGGCGTGCGGCGTATGATAAACGCTGCAAGGAAGAAGGTTTTTCCGCTTATTTCGATTATTCCTGGCAGTGGGCATACAAAGAAAAATTTGAAAAAGCGGGGCTTTGCGCACTTTTAGGATCCGGCTTTGATCCCGGTGTAACACAGGCTTACTGCGCCTATGCGCAGAAACATCTATTCGATGAAATAGATACCATTGATATTCTGGACTGTAACGGCGGCGACCATGGATATCCTTTCGCCACGAACTTCAATCCGGAAATCAATCTCCGCGAGGTTTCCGCTCCCGGCTCTTATTGGGAAAATGGGCACTGGGTTGAGATCCCGGCTATGAGCATCAAACGGGAATACGATTTTGATCAGGTCGGCCGTAAAGACATGTACCTGCTGCACCACGAAGAGATCGAATCACTGGCCAAAAATATCCCGAATGTTAAGCGGATCCGTTTCTTTATGACCTTCGGACAGAGCTATTTGACGCATATGAAGTGTCTTGAAAACGTCGGTATGCTCTCGACTGAACCCATTGAATTCGAAGGGCATCAGATTGTGCCGATCCAATTTTTAAAAGCTTTGCTGCCGGATCCCGCTTCACTTGGGCCGCGCACTGTAGGCAAAACAAACATTGGCTGCATTTTCACCGGAAAAAAGGACGGCAAAGAAAAAACCGCTTATATTTATAACGTCTGCGACCATCAGGAATGCTATAAAGAGGTTGGCTCTCAGGCAATCTCCTATACAACCGGCGTCCCTGCAATGGTCGGTGCTATGATGCTGCTGACTGGGAAATGGAATAAGCCCGGCGTTTATACCGTAGAGGAATTCGATCCGGATCCGTATATGGAGGCACTGAACAAATGGGGGCTTCCGTGGCAGATCCATGACAATCCGGTTTTGGTGGACTGATGGAACAGTTTTTCCCTACTACATTCCGCACACCGTATTTTCTGGTGGATGAGACGCGGCTCCGGCAAAACCTTTCCTGCCTGAAAGAGGTTATGGATCGTACAGGATGCAAAATCCTTTTGGCGCAAAAAGCTTTTTCTATGTTTTATTGTTATCCTTTGATCCGTACCTATCTAAGCGGTACAACAGCGAGCGGCCTTTATGAGGCGCGGCTTGGATATGAAGCGTTCGGGAAGGAGACGCATGTCTTTTCCCCTGCTTATCGGGAAGATGAATTTGACGAGCTTTTGCAGTATGCAGATGATTTTGTGTTCAATTCCCCTTCCCAATTAAAAAAATACGGATTGCGGGCAAAAAAAGCTGGAAAATCCATCGGACTGCGGATCAATCCCGAATGTTCCACCCAAGATGGGCATGCAATATACGATCCCTGTGCCCCTGGCTCTCGGCTTGGAACAACGTATGAGCAATTTGACGAAAGTCTTCTCCCCTTATTGGATGGGTTGCATTTTCATACGCTCTGTGAACAAAATGCCGATGCGCTTGAAACGACCGTAGAAGCATTCCTTCTTAAATTCGGAAGGTATCTTCCCAAAATGAGATGGATCAACTTAGGCGGCGGCCACCATATTACACGTGCGGATTACGATGTAGAACGGCTGATCCGAATCATACTTCGGCTAAAGGATCAGTATGGCGTTGAGGTCTATCTCGAGCCCGGAGAAGCAGTGGTACTGAATGCCGGTTTCCTTGTATCCCAAGTCTTAGAAATCGTTCACAACAAATTGGATATCGCCATTTTGGATACTTCCGCTGCATGCCATATGCCGGACGTATTGGAGATGCCGTACCGGCCGCCGGTTCAAAACAGTGCAAAACCGGGTGAAAAGGCGTACACCTACCGTTTGGCCGGTCCCACCTGCCTTGCGGGTGATGTCATTGGGGATTACGCCTTTGACGCCCCTCTTTCCCCCGGCGATGTAGTGGTTTTTGAAGATATGGCGCTTTATACCATGGTGAAAACGAATACCTTCAACGGTATGCCGCTGCCCTCCATTGTATGGCGCGACAAAAATGGCGTCCAACAGTTGATCCGTTCCTTCAGCTATGCGGATTTTAAATCGCGGCTTTCCTAATGTATTAAAAGCTTAATCTGGATGGCCTGTATTTGTAAACGAAAATAAATATGCGGTATGCTGCATGCATACCGCATATTTATTTTGGCTGTATTGATAAAAAACACAGTGCTTCGCGCCCAGTTTGATAAAGAAGTATCAGACAAAATCAAATCCTGCTTCTTTCAGGCAATTTTCAATCTTTACCGCCAGATATTCTGCCAATTCCGTTACTTGGCTTTCCATCCCCATCTTGCAATCGTCCGCTATCCCTAAATAAGCGTTTCCCGCCGTTTTCATCAGCTGAGCCAGACCGCATGGAAGCCGTGAACCAGCCCAGTCTGCGGCAGCATCCTTGGGACATACCGCTTTTTCCTCTAAAGTAAACCACATTCGGGACAACGTCAACAAAACATTTCTCGTATCCTCTTTTAGGTTAGAAAGCAACCCCGGCAGAGATAACCGGATAGCCTCGCCTATATCTTGAATACAGATATCGGGAATATAAAAATGCGCCTTCTCCCCCTTTAAAGGTACACTGTGCATTCTGGCCTGCCACAAAAGGATCGCCGCATCCGGATCGTGACGCGGACAAGGAAGCTTTCCAGCCTGTATTTCATCCCGCAGCCATTCTCCATACATATATTCATATTTCGGCGGAAATCGCCATGGCGCAATTTCCTTCTGATTAAAAACAGTGACTTCTAACGGCCTTTTCGTCCTGTCTCCTACCAGCCCCGATATCTTTAAAAGCTGGTCTGTAAATTCTTTTCTCACACAATCTGACATCTCTCCATCCGTCAGAATCAAGATATCGACGTCACTATCCGGATGCAGGCCGCCTAAAACAGCCGAACCATATAAATACACGCCAAGCACTGCCTTTTCAAACAGCGCTTCAACGACGTCCAGCACCTCAGCTGTTTGCGCGGGCAGCGCATCTTTTTTTCGCCGATACTCCATTGAGACCTCTCCCATACGTTTCTAAGCAGGATAAGCTTAACGCAGCAAAATAAATTATTCCATATGCGCTTTTGGAAGGCTCCACCGAAAATGTGCAGAAAGCCCACGGATAAAAATCACCCCTAAGGAACCGGCAGCCATGGCGCAAGCGTGTGACAAAGGCCATATCCAAATACAAACCAATGCACCAGCGAGAGATGCGCACGCATAAACATGCTTGTGCAGCACATAGGGCATATCCCCTGCCAAAAGATCCCTTATAATACCGCCGCCCACGCCGGTAACAACACCAACAAAGCACAGCAGGAATACCCCGCAGTTTTCAGAGTAAGAAAGGGCTGCTTCTACCCCGATAACCGTAAAAATGCCAAGGCCCACCGAATCCATCGCCAAAAGTGCATAGTCATAAACCCTCTGATATCGGCGGAACAGCCGCTGTGTCCACGGAATGAATACAATAACAGCTGTAATCGTAGCTGCCAGTGCATAAACAGGGTTTCGGAATGTTGCAGGCGGCGTGATGCCGAGCGTAATGTCCCGTATTATGCCGCCTCCTACCGCTGTGACCAGTCCCAAAATAATGACGCCGAACACATCCATATTTTTTTCATGGCAGTCATAGCACCGGAAGCGGCGAAGGCTACTGTTCCGGCAAGCTCCAAAAAAGTAATAAAATAATGCAATTTTATTTTCACCCCATACCACTTTGCCAAACAGCGAACGCCATCCTGTATTGTTATTCTGTACGGCCGGCTTTTCCAGCTTCAATCATCTGTCGTGCTGTTTCGCGCATGAGATCTGTAATCCGGTCGGTCGACATAATCCGTGCGATCTCATCAACCCGCTCCGTTTCATTAAGGGCAATCACATTGGTGAACGTCCGATTCCCGTCGTTTTCTTTCCGAATCAGGTACTGCGTATCTGCAAGAGCTGCAACCTGTGCTGAGTGGGTAACCGCCAGCACCTGACGATGATGCGCCGCCTGTTTTAATTTCAGCCCGATTTTTTGAGCGGCGCGTCCGCTTACTCCGGTATCTATTTCATCAAAAATCATCGTTGGAATTTGATCGCGCTCTGCCAATGTATTCTTAACGGCAAGCATCATGCGGGAAAGCTCGCCGCCCGAAGCAATGCGGGCTATCGGCTTTGGCGGCTCCCCTATATTCGTTGAGATCAAAAATTCTACGCTATCCCTTCCATGCGGGCCCGGCTTTCCTTCTTCCATCGAAACGGAAAGCTTTACATTCGGCATATCAAGAAAGCAAAGTTCCGCCTGCACTGTCTCAATAAAACGCGCCGCCGCCTTTTTCCGTGCAGCGGTAAGCTTTTCGGCCATCTGAAGCAGCTGCGGGTAGACCTTTGCCGCCTCAGCGTTTAGCTCGGCCAATTGTTTATCTGACAATTCAATCTGTGCAAGCTCTGTACGCGCCTGTTCTCCGCTTTGCATAACGTCTTCTTCTGTTGCGCCATACTTGCGCTTTAGGCGCCGGATCAGATCTAAACGGTTTTCAACCTGTTCAAGCTGCACAGGATCAAACTGCATCTCTTCGAGCAATGCATCCAACGTATCTCTCACGCTTTCCATTTCAGCCGACGCAGCCTCCAATCGTTCGGAAAGCTCTCCTACCCGGGGGGAATATTCCGCTGCATAGCCGCAATACTGTGCTGCGCTCTGTGCAAGTGAAAGCGCGCCGCCGTCCCCGTCTTCCCCATTTAGAAGCTGCCAAGCGCACTGAAGCGATTCCGCTATTTTCGCAGCATTGCGGTATTCTGCCCTGCGTTGGGCGAGCTGGGCCTCTTCATTCGGTAAAAGCGCCGCATTCTCAATTTCCTGTACCTGTTCGGACAACGCTTCGATTTTTCTTCCTTTTTCCTGCTCGTTCACTGTAAGCCTGCGGATTGCGCGCTTAAGTGAGAGCACCTTTCGATAGCACTCTTCATAACGGCTAAGCAGTTCTTCATGATCTCCATAACTATCCAAAATGGAAAGATGCCGCTCCGGCGCAAGCAATACCTGCGTTTCATGCTGCCCATGGATGTTGACAAGAAGATCGCCCACTTCACGCAGGAATGACGCCGTCACCGGACGGCCCATCATGCGTGCAGTGCTCCTTCCATCCGCAAAGATCTCACGCGAAACGATAAGCGTATCCTCTTCTATTTCCAATCCCGATTCCATGAGTTTTTGCCCGGCCAAAGGCGGTATTTCCGTAAACCGTGCGGCTATTACAGCCTTATCCGTACCGTGGCGAACCATTTCGCGCGAAGCCCGGCGCCCTAAAACGGCCCCCACCGCATCGATCACAATCGATTTGCCGGCGCCGGTCTCGCCCGTAAATACGTTTAAACCCGTATTCAGCCGGATTGACGTTTTCTCGATCACCGCAAGGTTTTCAATAAACAGTTCCGCCAGCATATCCTCTTACCTTCCTATCATATCTGTGATCTTTTGTACAAGCTGTGCCGCCTGTTCGCTGTCTCTTGTCAGAATAAACACGGTATCATCTCCCGCAAGCGTACCGATAACTCCCTCAAATTCCATTTTATCGATAGCCGCACATGCGGCGTTTCCCATACCGGTATGGCATTTTACCGCCACGATATTCTGTCCATAATCGACTGATACAACCGTCTCTATAAAAATAGCCCGATATTTCACTGTCCGCGGGCTTGCCTCCTGCGCCTTCTGCGCATAGCAATACTTCCCGTCCGGCATAAGGCTTTTGATCAGATCCAAACTTTTGATATCGCGGGATACCGTTGCCTGTGTTACGGTAAAACCATATTCTCTAAGCTTTTCCTGCAGGCCTTCTTGTGTACAAATTTTATTTTCCGCAATGATTTTAAGAATCGTCTCCTGCCGTTTTGTTTTCATAACACGCCTCCGGATCTATATTTTAAACTTTCTTCGCAGCGTTTCATAAAACCCGCCTTCGTTCAAGGAAAGTAAACGGAGCCGTTTTTCACTCCTGCTCACTTCTACATAATCCCCAGCATTCAAACGCGCGCCCTGGTCCCCGTCAACCGTAAGATAAACAGAAGACCTGCTTTGCGGCGAGGGCTGCACAAACAACACCTTTTCCGCTGAAAACAACACCGGCCTTGCCGACAGGGAATGCGGAGAGATTGCCGTAACACCAATGCAATCAACCGACGGCTCAATTACCGGCCCCCCGGCGCTTAAAGCGTACGCAGTTGATCCGGTCGGCGTTGAAAGGATGATCCCATCCGCCCGGAATGCAATTGGCTCAGCTTCTCCACAGGAAAGATCTACATCAATCATACGGGAAAGCCCGCCGTTTGACACCACAATATCATTGAGTGCAAGGTATCTTCCCGACGTTCCGCCCGCATGGTGCACACAGTCAAGCATCATCCTTGTATCTGTTTTATAATCGCCGGACATCAGACGGGAAAGCGAGAAAAGCTGTTCTGCCTCAATCCCTGTCATAAAGCCAAGTCTTCCGGCATTTACGCCAAGCATCGGCTTATCGTAACGGACAGCGTCTTTTGCACAGTGCAGCATGGTTCCATCGCCGCCTATAGCTATCAGCACATCACACCGGCGCAGCCCTTCTTCCTTTGAAACAAGCTGTACGTCCTTGGCATCCACCAAAGCGGAAAACTGCGGCTCAATGAAAACAACCGCACCGCAGGAAGCCAAAACCGAAGCCGATTTTTTTGTACAAAACGGTGCGTTTTCTTTTTCCAGATTCGGCATCAGGAATACCTGCATCTGTAAATCACCGTCCTTCGTCGTTCAGTTCTGCATGAGAACGGCAAACCATTTCCTCTACGCTTTCAAAAGGGATGGAAGGTTCTCTTTCTTTTGAAATATAAAATAAATATTCAATATTCCCCTGCGGCCCTTTAATTGGCGAAAACGTTGCGCCCAACAGCCTCATGGGGAGCGTCTCTAAAAAGTCGTATATCTTACGGCAGACCTCAATATGTACCGTCAAATCGCGTACTACGCCCTTTTTCCCGACTTTGCCTTTACCCGCTTCAAATTGCGGCTTGACAAGAAGAAGGGCTGTCCCTCCCGGTTTCATCAGCCCATATAAAACCGGAAGCACCAATGTCAAAGAAATAAATGATACATCTACTGAAGCGAAATCTAACTTTTCCGGGATCTGTTCGCACGTAACGTATCGGATATTCGTCCGCTCCATATTAACGACACGCGCATCGTTGCGAAGCGGCCACGCCAGCTGTCCATACCCGACATCTACCGCATAGACCTTCTGTGCGCCATTTTGCAGCATACAGTCGGTAAACCCGCCCGTAGAGGCGCCAATATCCATACATATGCACCCATCCAGCTTTAAGCCGTACAAGTGCATCGCCTTTTCAAGCTTTAAACCGCCGCGGCTTACATATTTCATCTGCGTGCCGGCCTTCAAACGGATTACAGCATCTACCGCAACGGAAGCGCCCGCCTTATCACACCGCTCATCGTCCACCAGGACGTCACCCGCCATAATCAGTGCGCGCGCTTTTTCACGGCTTTGTGCAAGGCCGCGTTCATACAACAAGACATCAAGCCGCTTTTTTTCACTCATCCTGAACAACCTCCCGATTCAGTATATCACGGATCGCAGCGGCATTCAGGCCAAGTCCTGCCAAAAGCGACGGGACGTCGCCATGCCCTACAAATCGGTTCCGAATTGCCAGCACCTGATATTTCCCTGAAAATCCGTTTTCAACAAGAAGGCTTCCCACCTGCTGTCCAATTCCGCCATTATAGATCCCTTCTTCAGCAAATACAACGCGACGGTATCGCATGAAAATTGGAAGGAGCCTCGGGCTTAACGGCGTAATTTTCGTGAGCTTCAGCAGCGAAACCGGACATTTTGCCCCATCCGCCGCCTGTATGCACTCTGAAAAAAGCCTGCCGTAAGAGATGAGCAGCGTATCACCGCCCCGGTCTTCATACGAAAAGTCGTCGGATACCGGCAGTTTATGGCGTCTCTGGTCGCCGCCGCGGGGATAGCGGACCGCGATGACACCGGTATCGCAAAACAGTGCCTTTTCCATGCAAAGGCGCAGTTCATCGTATCCTTCCGGCGAATATACCGTTATCTGCGGTATTTGCGATAAAAAGGCAGCGTCAAACACCCCTTGGTGCGTTTCCCCATCTTCCCCTACAAGACCCGCGCGGTCTATACAAAGCACCGTATGCCGCCTGTCGATAGCAAGATCATGCAGAATTTGGTCATAGGCGCGCTGTAAAAAGCTTGAATATACACAAAACACCGGTATCATACCGCACGACGCCAAGCCGCCGGCAAAGGTAACCGCATGCTCTTCTGCAATACCGACGTCAAAAAAACGCTCCGGATATGCTGCGGCAAAACGCTGCAGACCCGTCCCATATTTCATTGCCGCCGTAATAGCACAGATACGCGGGTCACGGCCGGCAAATTCACTTAATGCCGCACCCATTTCATCTGAATAAGAAGACTGCCCCGAGCGGCTTTTTTCAGGCGATACCGCATGATAGGCTCCGGGGTTCTCTTCCGCCTCGCGGCACCCCTTCCCCTTTACCGTCTCTATCTGTACCACTACCGGGGAAGCCAGCTCCTTTGCGTGTGTCAGGGCATGCGACAATTCTTTTAAGTCGTGTCCATCCACTGGGCCAATGTATTGAAACCCCATATCTTCAAAAAAAGTCGAAGGGTATAGCATGCTCTTAAGCAGCGACTTGCTCCGCTTTAGCCAACTGCGAAGCGGTTCACCGATCAATGGCAGATGATGCAGAAAAGCGTCCACATTATGCTTCATCCTAAGATAACCGGGTTTTGAACGAAGCACAGCCAAATATTTCGCAAAGGCCCCCACATTTTTGGAAATGGACATATCATTGTGGTTTAGTATGATAATCAGACGTGTGCGGCTCCGCCCTGCATTGTTGAGCGCTTCATAAGCTTCACCGCCGGTCAGTGCCCCATCGCCGATTACTGCGACGGTATAGTCCGTCCTTTTTTGTAAAAGCGCTGCTTCTGCAATGCCAAGCGCCGCAGAGATCGACGTAGAAGCGTGGCCTGCAACAAACGCGTCATACGGGCTTTCCGTCGGACGCGGGAACCCCGAAATGCCGCCAATCTGGCGCAGCCGCTCAAACCCGCCTTTCCTCCCGGTCAGCAGTTTATGCGTATAAGCCTGATGCCCCACATCGAATACAATCCGATCCTCCGGCAGAGAAAAAACGCGGTGCAGCACCACGGTCAGTTCCACCACGCCCAGATTGGACGCCAGATGCCCGCCCGTCTTTTTTACTGTATCAATTAAAAACGACCGGATTTCTTCACAAAGCGCCGGAAGCTCGTCTTCCCGCAGGGCCTGAACATCAGACGGCGACCGTATTCCGTCAAGAAGCGCATATTGTTTCATCCTGATTCCCGCCCCCTGATCACATTGGGACCACAAGAGCAATCAGAATTCCAAGAAGTGCGCCGCCAAGTACTTCAAACGGCGTATGGCCCAAAAATTCTTTGAGCTCCCGATTGTTCTTCGGCTTATAGCTAACCCCTGTCGCGCCGCGGCGCACCATCATATTGATAACCTTCGCATGTTCTCCTGCCGCACGCCGCACACCCATTGCGTCATACATTACAATTGCTGCAAGCAAAAAGGAGATCGCAAAAAGAGGGGAGGCAAATCCGACGCTTTTAGAAATGGCAATCGTCATTGCAGATACAGAGGCCGAGTGGGCACTGGGCATGCCGCCCGCCCCCACCATGCGCTCCATACGCAGCTTTTTTGTTTTGATCAAGTGCAGGATGGTTTTAAGCGCCTGCGCACAAAACCACGCAAGCAGCGCTACATTCAGCACGTAGTTTGAGAGCAATGCTCTGATGGTACTCATAACAATCCTCCGAGGGTCATTTTCTGCGCAGAAGCAGGCTTTCGGTAAGCGCCCGCAAAAAGCCGCTGTCCGGCAGCCCGCTGAGCGCCTGCAAAGCACGGCCGGTATATTCTTCCGCCAGTGCCTGTGCGCCGTCCAACGTAAGAAGTGAGACAAACGTATGTTTTCCAGACGCAGCGTCGCTTCCTACCGGTTTTCCAAGCTCTTCTTCGTCCCCTGTTACGTCTAAAATATCATCTATAATTTGAAATGCGACACCCAAGTGCCGGGCGTACTCTCCGGCCATACGGATTTCCCCGTCCGAAGCGCCCGCAATGACAGCTCCCATCCGGCATGCCGCCTCTAAAAGTGCAGAAGTCTTCAGCATATCGGTCTGTGTCAGGGTTTCAGCTGTCACCGTTTCGCATTCGTTTGCAAGATCCATTATCTGGCCGCCGATCATCCCGTCCATTCCCGCTTTTTGTGCAAGTTCAAAGCACGCGCGCAGGCAACGCGCTGTATCGGCTCCGGTCTGAGCCGGCGCCTGTGCGATCGTCCAAAAAGCCAGCGTCAAAAGCCCGTCGCCGGCCAAAAGCGCCGTCGCCTCGCCAAATTTCTTGTGGCAGGAAGGGCGTCCTCTGCGGTAATCGTCATCGTCCATACAGGGCAGATCGTCGTGAATTAAGCTGTAGGTGTGAATCATTTCTACTGCGCATGCAAGGGGCAGCGCCTGTTCATAAACGCCGCCAAATAACTCGGCAAACGCGACGCACAAAACAGGACGGATCCGTTTTCCTCCTGCATTTGCAGAATAGGCCATCGCTTCTTTCAGCGTATCATATGGGCTACCATGCTTTTTAAGACTCTGCGCAAGATATCTCTGCACATCTTCCGCAATTTTATGGATTTTCTCCTCATATTCCTGTTTCATCGGCTGCCTCTTTCAATTCTTCTATTTTAAGCGACGCATCCTTCAGCTTTTTCGTACAGAAAGCGGTCAGGCGAACGCCTTCTTCATAAAGCTTCATGGATTCTTCAAGAGGAAGCGTACCGCTTTCCAGCTGTTTTACAAGCTGCTCAAGCTGTGCTACCGCCTGTTCAAACGTCAGCTGCTCTTCTGTTTTTTTGGTCGTCACTTCGTTTCCGCCTTCCGTTTTATCTGTTGTATCACGCTCAAGAAGGAACCATCCGGCAAAATGGTTTCAATCAGCGCCCCCGGCAAAAGCTCTCCCACTGAACGGACAATATCCTCATGCTCGTCCCTTGTGATGGAGTAGCCGCGCGTCAATACTGCCAAAGGGCTCATTGCCTCCAACGCAGATGCCGCTTTGGCCAGCTGCTCTTCCTTTCGGCGCAAGCTGTTGCCTATCCCAAGCCCAAGCCTTGTCCGCAGTGAAACAAGCACTTCATTTTCCCTTTTGATTTTCTCTTCCGGCGACAGCGCCGCAAGCCGGGCGGCAAGCCCGGAAAGCTTCGTCTCACATCCAAGCACCTGCGCCGCTAGAAGCTTATCAAGCCGTTCCTTCTCGCCCTCCAATTTAAGCAGCAGATTTTGCCCGTCCGGTGTGCACAATTCCGCGGCTGCCGACGGCGTCGGCGCGCGCAGATCTGCCACAAAGTCCAAAATCGTAAAATCGATTTCATGTCCGACTGCTGAAACGACCGGAACAGGTGAGTCATAAGCGGCCCGCGCCACGGCTTCGTCATTAAAAGCCCATAAATCCTCCATTGATCCGCCGCCGCGTCCGACAATCAATACATCGATCCCAGGATACTTGCCGGCAGCACGGATCCCCGCCGTAATGGACGCAGACGCCTCTTCTCCCTGCACCAGCGCTGGGAAAAGTACAACCGTCGCGATCGGATAGCGCCTTTTTAAGATGTTGAGAATATCCTGAAAAGCAGCGCCGGTTTTCGACGTAACAACGCCGATTTTTTGTGGATAGCGCGGCAGCGGACGTTTATGCGCGGGGTCAAACAATCCTTCCTTTTGCAGCTTCTCCTTGCGCTGTTCAAATGCAAGATAGAGCTCTCCAATCCCATCCGGCTGCATGGTTTCACAGTACAGCTGGTATACGCCGTCGCGCTCATAAACCTGCACGGATCCCGTCACAATGACGTTCATCCCGTCTTCCGGCGTAAAACGCACGCGCATAGCACTTTGCCGGAACATCACGGCGCGGATCGAACAAGCTTCATCCTTTAACGTAAAGTAGAAGTGGCTGCTTTTGGAGTGACACTTAAAATTGGAAAGCTCGCCCTTGACCGTCAGCCCGGAAAGCTTTGGGTCAAGCGAGAGCTTTGCTTTCACGTAGCGATTCAGTTGCGAAACCGTTACCGCTTGTCTGTTCATATCACGCCATCCTTTATTGCGCCAATCAGCGCTACACCCGCGGCATTGTCTGAAGAAAAAGCCGCTTCGGCAAAATATCCGCCGTATTTTTTCGTAAGCCTATCGCGGCAAAGGCTGTTTGACATCACGCCACCCGCATATACTACGGGCAGCTTCCCGTACGCCTCCATTACGCGCGCCGTCATCTCATCGACGGCGGCACAGACATATTCGATTGCATAACGCGCCGTTTCTTCCCTGGAGCCGCCTAAAGAAAGCAGGCGCTCACACTGATTCTGCGCCCCAGAAAAATGGGCGTTCAGCCCCTCCATCGATGGTTTTGCCCGTAATGGGCGGCCGTATGCCTGTGCCATACGGTCAAGCTCTGCCCCACAGGGAAAACGAAGCCCTAACGTTACGCCTACACGGTCTATCAGCTGCCCCGCATTCAAATCCAACGTACCGGCAAGTTTTTCAATCGAAAACAAACCCTCTGTAGGTGTAACGCGCAGGCATTCCGTTGTCCCTCCAGAGACATGGAATGCATAAAAAGGCTCCCTGCGCAGAAAAAGCGCATTTGCCGAATACAGCGCGGCCATGATGTGCCCTTCTTGATGCGAACACGTATAAAAAGGGACACGCAGCAAAGCCGCGGCTGTCTCAGCAGCCATTTTTCCGACCAAAAACGCCGGCATATACGACCCGGATACCGGGCGGGGGACTGTCGACGCGCATACGCCGCGCAAAGAAAAATCCTCCTGTTCGCATAGGCGCCTTATTACATCTGCAAGCTGCTTGACATGGGCAAACACCGCATCGCTCTGACGCAGCCCTTTGGCATTCGCATCAACAGGCAAAAGCTGTTTTTGGGACAATACACGCCCCTCCGTTAAAAGCCAGACGGCCGCAGAAGTAGTATAGTTGCTGGTATCGATCCCCAAATATGCTGTTTTCATGCGAGGCTTTTCGCAGCACTTGAAAGCACGCCGTTTACAAAAGCGACATCCTCTTTGGTGCTGTATTCCTGTGCAATTTTAACCGCTTCACTGATCGAAACATTGGTTTCCATGTCGTCGACAAACAAAAGCTCATAAACCGCGACACGCAAAACCGCAAGCGAAACTTTGGAAATGCGTGCAAGCGTCCAGTTTTTCAAATGCTTTGTTATTTCCTGATCAATTTCAGCCTTTTTTTCGTCGATACCCGTTACCCAGTCGAGAACCCGGTCATCTATTTCCACTGTTTCGCATTCTTTTGCCGTTTCGACAATAGAATCGAGCGGATCCCCGTTGAAAATCCGCTCAAACGTCAAAAGAAAAACCGATTCACGCATCTGGTGTCTTGTCATCATGCTGCCATTCCTCAATTCCTGTTTTTCGTTTTCACTTTCCGTCGGCTCATTCTTCTTTTGCGGCAATTCCCGTCACATAAACGTTGACTTTGGATACGGTAATGCCGGCCATTGTCTGCACCGCGTCTTTTACAGACTGCTGGATCTGCTCGCACACATCGCGCAATCTGGCCGTAAGGGAAAGGATGACGCCCAGATCGATCTGTACAGCATCACCCGCAAAAGCAGTGCGAACCATCCCCGCGCCCTTCTCCTGAAGAGCGGCCAGAGCGTAAACACCGTCGATCTCCCGAATCGTTTCCGTCACAATCGTCTCAACCACCGATTGGCTGATATGCAGGCTGCTTTGCGCCTGCGGTGTTGTTTTCGTCATAACTGCACCTCCGCCTTTTGATATAAGGCCAATATACAAAACGACATGTATATTATGCCGGTTTTCCGCTGAAAAAATAAGCATAAGGGCAAACCCTTATGCTTATTATACCATAAATCAGGCCGGACACAACCTCTATTTTATTTCCGTAATTGAAATATTTTCTCCTTTGATATCGCCCTCGCTTACTACGATATTTTTGATCTGCGTAGCCTGGTCCTGTGTCAGGCCGTCGCTTTTGACTACAACGCTCGCACTTTGCTCTGTTATATACACCATGCAGTCTGCAAACCCTTTTGCCTTAATCAGGTTTTCAATACGGCTCTCCGCCTCGATAGCGTCTGTAATGCTCATCGCTTTGGCGCTTGCTTCTTTCTTGTCGTCTTCCGTAAGCGTTTCATCGTCCAATACCGTAGAAATGGTTGCAATTGCCTCATCCCGCGCTTTACTGCGCGCAAGCCGCGCCGAGGCAAAATAAGCATCGCCGGAAAGGACTTGGGCGTTCACAAAGGTCGCTTCGCCAAGTATCTTCTGCCCGGATGATTCCGCCGTCTCCTCTGTCGTACCGCTTTGCTGTGTCTCCCCGTTTACCTGTGAAAGGCTCTCCTCACCGGCCATCTCCGACGCGCCGTCTTCTGTTGTACCTGCGCTCACCTCGCCGCCAGTCGTCGTGGCCGGTATATCGGCAAACTGCCAGTTTAGATATACAGCCGCGCCGAGGATCAGCACAAGCGCCGCAATCACAATCTGTTTTTTCCCTAAGATAACGTTGGCTTTCATTCTGATGCACTCCCTTGATTTACGGCCGCGCTTCCCGCGGCGCGTTTTGTTACATAAACCTGTGACGTATTGATGCCAAGCGCGGTTTTGACCGCTTCGGTTACTGCGCTCACCACCAACGGATCCCCGCCTCCGTCACACACAATCACGACCCCCCGCACTGCCGGAAGCAGCGTCTTGCGTATCAGCGCGGTCTTTCTTCCGTTTTCATCCTCCACAATAATCAGTTTTTCTTCAGAAGACGCCCGCGTGGTCGTACCTCCGGTTGTGTCGTCCTGCATATCGGTATCCTGTTTCTCCTCCTTTGCATATACATACTCAATGCCGCTGTCAAGCGTCAAGCTAACATGCGCATCGCCGACGCCGTCTATCTGCGAGACAATGGCAAGCACCCGTTCCCGAAGTTTTTCTTCATAGCGTGCCGTTTCCTCATCCGCATTTTCTGCGGCCGCTGTTTGGGGCGTATCCTTATTGGATGGGATCAAAACGGACAGGCCAATCAGCACCATTGCCGCAATGCCCGCAACCAAAAGTATCTTCTTCCGGTTTTCCGGGCGAAAGATTTTCGAAATCTCCATTTGCTGTCCCTCTTTCTTTACGCACCTGCCTGAAAGTTCGGTGAAACACCGGTTTCTTCCTCAATATAGTTTTGAACGGCGGAACGGTCTTCCGCTGCACAGCCTGTAACAATGATCCTGTCTATGATTATGCTGCCGTCCGCCTCCATATGTATGTCCGTACGGATCTTTACATCTTTTCGCCCTTTTGCTTCGAGCACCTCCTGCAATGACAGGTTCAGCCTCTCTTCCACCACCCCCTCAAGATAAGACTGCGTCGCTTGGACCGTCTCTTCTGCGCGATCCGGTACGTCTGCTTGAGGCAGTTCGAGTGTAAAAGAAAAATTCCCCTTTGTAAAAGGCGCAATCAAACCGCATAGCAAAAAAAGGCTTACTGCAAATTTCATTACGCCGCGGTACTTTTCTGACGGCAACAGCATAAACAGTACCGCAGTAACAACAGCGGTAATACATAAAGCTGTTGCCGTCATACGGATTCCTTCCATCCTTCTCACCCTCCCGCCGCACGGATCAATATTCCAAGAGATATCACAATGAGTATGCCAGATACCGCAGTTAAACCGCACAGAAGGGAAACAGCCGATGCAGCGCTTTGATAAAGGGCCGCCACTTTATCCGCATTTAGAATGCGCGCAACAGCGGCAGCAGCGCTCATAGCCGCCTGTGTCAGCAGCATAGACAGAACAGGCGGAAGAAGCAGTACAATCAGCGCAATAGACGCAAAGCTGCCAACGCTTGAACGCAGCAGCGACATACTTCCCTGCACGCTGGAAAGCGCGTCGGACACTGCGCCCCCTACCACCGGGAAAACTGCGCTGGCCGCGAATTTCGCAGTTCGCATAGCTACGCTGTCAGCCGCACCCGCAAGGGATCCTTTCAAGGATAAAAGCCCAACGAAAACCGTCATCAGGAAACCAGCCGTTACCGTCACAATCCCCTTTGCCGCACCGGCAACGCCATCCATACGAAGATCCGGACACACAGCCCCTACCATGCAAAGTGCAAGATAGACTGTAAGCAATGGGATCAAAACGCTTGAGCTGACTACAGAGACAATTTGCGCCGCTGCAAGAAGCGCAGTTTCTGACAAGGCCGCACTGGCCGGCTGGCCGGATGCGGCAAGCACCGCGCTGTATACCGGGACAAACGCCGTAATAAAACCGCCCGCGCTTTCCAAAGCCCCGGATACGGACTGAAACAGCTCTGTGACAATGGGAAAAATCACCACGGAAGCGCAAAGGACAGACGCGGCATGAAACAACCCGCTGAAGGAATCCTCCCGAAGCGTCCCTCCTATCTGTGAGGTAAGTGAGCACAGCAGAGCGAGGCCCGCTCCCGCAGCAAAAAGTTTGACCGGCGCACCGGCCGCTCCCGTTACGCCATCCCATACCATGCCAAGCAAATCGGAAAAGGAAAACGCTAACAGCGTATCCGCATCGACGCCGTCTATCCCTTTTTCGGAAAGCAGCGCCTGCGTATCCTCCGGCAGCATGTCGTAGAGCTCGTCTGCTCCGCTTTCTGAAAGAATCTCTTCCTGCGTCAAAGATTCCGCCTGAAGGATCCCCATACCGGCGCTCCAGAAAAGCACAATAAGAAAAAGCAGCTTTTTCATACGCCTTGTAACAGGCTGACTGCTGTCTGCGCGATTTCCATAAAGAGAGGAAGGGATAGGACAAGCACCGCCGCACGCCCCGCCAATTCAACTTTTCCCGCTATTGCGGTCTGTCCTGCATCGCGGCAGGTATCTGCTGCAAGCTGGGCCAGATAGCAAATACCAAACGCTTTTAATACCAATTGCAGATATGCAGGGGTGACGCCGGTCTGCTCCACAAGCTCCTCCATTGCAGAAAATACCGGAGAAAGCGCCGATACGACGGAAAGCAAGAGCAGCGCGCCGCAAGCGACGGCTGCGACCAGTGCAAATTCCGGACGGTACTGCTTTAACAAAAGGCAGATAACTGCTGCGACAATCCCCAGCCCTGCGGACTGCAAAAAATCCATTTTCATCACAACCCAAACACACTTTTTATCACATCAAAAAGATCCCGAATTTCATAGACAATCATCAGCAGCACAACGATCAGCCCGGCAAGCGTGGTCATCATTGCCTGTTCTTCCCGTCCCGAGCGCACCAAAATCTGGTTTAAGACAGCCACAATAATGCCGACCGCAGCAATTCTAAAAATCAGATCTACATCCATTTTTCTTTCTCCTTTGCCGTCATAGTGCCAAAACCGCGGCAGCAATCCCGCCAAGTACGCACAGCGAACGCACAAGATGCCCGTCCCGCTTCGCCCGGCTGCGCGCATCCTCTGACTGAAGCGCCAACAGCGCGCGAATCGATTCAATACCGGCAAGCTGAGCAGACAGATCGTAGGAACCCACCAAATCCGACAGCCGGTCCAATACGGCCAGATCCTCGGCTGTAAGCGCGCCACATCCCTCCTGTAAGCTTTTATGAAAGACCGATGGGAAATCGCGTGAAGCCGACAGCCGGTCCGCTGTTTTTTTGACAAACGGCAGCGCGGAAAATTCCGGCATATCTTTCAGACGGGAAAACAGCTGTGCCGTTGGAAGGTTTTCAAGGGAAAGCAAGGCGGATATCCGCTGTAAAAGCAAGTCACAGGATGAAAGCAATAAAACGCGTTCACGATATTTCCCTGCAGCTGCACAGCCGCAGAATGCGCCTGTCAAAAGCAATAGGAAAGCAATGCCCGTTTTCATGCAAACACCGTCTTTCTGGCGCTGGGAATTCCTATACTTTGTACTGCCCGAACCGTTCCGGGTGAATCCGCACCGTTCAAAAGAACGATCCGATCAAACGCCCCTTCCCGCAAGAGTGCACCGATCCCCTCCCTTTGATAAGCCCCTTCGATTGAACCGGCATGCGCCGTTGCCAAAATCGCTGCGCCGCCGTTTTGCACACTGCGTACCGCTTGTGCATCGGCGGCCCCGCCCAACTCGTCAACAGCGATAACATCCGGCGCCATAGCCCTCAGCGCCATCTGCATGCCTTCCGCTTTATAAAAGCCGTCGAACAAATCCGACGTTACGCCAAGGTCATGCTGCGCCGTTCCGTGCAAAGCTGCCCCTAACTCTCCGCGCTCATCAATGACGGAAACACGGACATACCGTCCTGCCTCCCCGTTGGCAAGGCTGCGCACCAGATCCCGTAAAACGGTTGTTTTCCCGCTTGCCGGCGCTCCAACAATCAATACGGACGGCGTCTCCCCCGTCCCGTACAGCGACTGTACAAGCCCGCGGGAAACACCCCGGATCTGTCTTGCAATACGCAAGCTGATAGAGGAAACATCCCGGACATGGGAAATCGACTGATCTTTATGCACGCCTGTTCCGGATATACCCGCCCGGTGTCCGCCCCGAACCGTCAGATATCCCCGGCAAAGCGATTCTTCAAAGCTGTGGAGGGAATACTCTGTCAGGAAACGGAGGCAGTCGCCGATTTCCTGCGCGGTGAGAATATCGGAGGCTGGCGGCGGGAAAGCTGAAAAAGCCCCATTCCCGGACGCAAACCGTATTCCTTCCCCCGTTGTCAGGGTAAGGGGCTTTCCTGCCCGCATACTCACTTCTCGAACCACCTGCTGTTTGTCCTGCGGGAACAGCAGCAAAAGCTCCCTTATTTTTGGGGGAAGTTGCCGTACAGCCGTCTCGTATGCCACATCCATAAAACTACCTCCTTGTCCTCACATCGGATTGTATGCGCTCGTCCGTTTTGTTATGACCGCAACTTTTCCATGTTATGGAATTGACAAACCGCTTTTTGCCGTGTATCCTGTATGGAAAGGAGTTGATCATGAAATGAAAAAGGAAAAGCCGGTCAACCTGATCGTATCGGCTGTATTATTTTGTGTCTATGTTCTGACAACAGTAATTGATGCGCTCACCGTCCATCAGATCTCTGTCAGTTCTTCCGCCTTGTGTATCGGTGCGCTGATTGCCTATTTTATTTTTTTACGCCGCTTTCAGCCGCTTTATTATCTTGGCATCCTGACGTTCACCTTTTTTGCACAATATCTTGGCGCGTGCCTCCATCTTTACAATATTATCCCGATCTATGATTTGATCCTGCACAGTGCAAGCGGCATACTGCTGGTCCTTCTTGCACATTATCTCCTGACCGCCTTTTTTATAAAGGATGTGACAATCCCGCTTCGCTTGACGCTCTTATGCTGCTTCCTTTTCTCTGTCGCTGCTGCAGGATTATGGGAGATCTGGGAATTTTCTGGCGATGTTTTATTGGGGCTTTCTTCACAAGGCGGAAGCCTTACGGATACGATGACGGATATCATTGCGGGAAGCTGCGGGGCAATTATCGGGACTGTTTTACTCGGACTGATCCTGCGCAGAAAGAAAATGTAAGCCGCATGCTTCCCTTATTGTCTGCACTCGAATATTCCGGAATGTGGCAAGCGTTAGATCATGCAGCTTTTCATCTGTTCTATCGCCTGTCTTCTTAAACAGATTTTCTCATTTTTATAAAGCAAAGCAGGCAAAAGGGATGTGCCGGTATGGCACATCCCTTTTGCCTGCTTTCAACCCTTTTTGTGAGTGTCCGTTTATCCCGAGCCGATGCTCCAAAAAAATTGATTCACATTTCCGTATCCTGTTCTGAAATTCCAAGAACCGTTTCTTCTGCATCCTGTAAGGCTTCTACGCTGCGCAGCCTGCTTTGAATAATACGGTTGCGGTCATTCGCCGCATGCAGTGTCTTTGACGCACGATCAAGCTGATCGATCGCTTTCTCCAGCAGATCCCCGAATTTTTCATACTGTCCCTTTGCCGCCCCCAATACTTTCCATACTTCATCGGCCTTTTTATTGATTGCAATGGAGCGGAACCCCATAGCCAGCGAATTCAATATGGCGGTTATCGTCGATGGCCCAGCTAACATAACGTGATAATCGGTGCGCAGTTTTTCCGGCAGCCCAGCCGACGAATACGCCTCCGCATAAAGCCCTTCTGTCGCAAGGTACAAAATCGCAAAGGGCGTCGTATCCGGCAGGCAGATATATTTGGAAACAGCTTTTGCCTCATCCCGAATCCGTGCGGCAAGCGCCTTCCGCGCCTCCTCCAAAGCTTGAAATTCCCCGTTTTCCGCCGCTGCTGTCAAACGCGCATAATCCTCCATAGGAAATTTAGAATCAATCGGAAGATATGTAAATCCACCGTTTTCTGCCGCAGAAGGAATCCGCACGGCGAACTCCACCCGCTCTGCGGACTTAGGGTTGGTCGCCACATTTTTGTCGTACATCCCAGGGATGGTTTCATTCAAGATCTCCTCAAGCTGCGCCTCTGCCCAAACGCCGCGCACCTTAACATTGGTAAGTACACGGTTTAATCCGCGCACGCTGTCTGTTACGCCGCCCGATAACTCTTTCATCTCGCCGAGAGACCGGTACACATTATTTAGCTGTTCGGAAACGGTCTGAAAGGAAGCATTTAACCGTGAATTCAATGTTTCAGAAAGCTTTTCGTCCACTGTACGGCGCATTTCCTCCAGCTTTTTCTCATTGCTCTCCTGCATGCCGCGAATCGCCTTGTCCAGTTTTTCCCCCTGCCGTTCCGCTGAATGCAGGTTCAACTCCTGCATCCGGTTTAAAGAATCCAACAGGCTCTGCATCATCTCGATATGGTTGCGGGTGCTGCGCTCCCCCGCTTCATTCATCTCCCGTACGACTTCTCCCCGCAGCGCCGATATGTTCTGCTGCATCAAGAGCATGGCAGAGGGCTCCTGCGCCTTGGACTTCCTGTCTTTCCGGGGCATTCTTATCAAGATCAAAATCAACAAAAGCAGAATGACTGCCAATAATGCCAGTATTATCATTTCCATGTGCTTGTTCTCCTATTCCCGCGAATACACGCTCAAATACAGCGCTTAAGGCCGGACAGCTTCACGTTTGGCTCCCATCACAGCCGCTGTTTCACTTTATTTACCATGCCAGCATTATAACACTTTGAATATAGCGGGTGCAATCCATATTCTTTTCATTATCTTAAGATAAGTCCATTCCTTTCCCCTTTCTGCTTTTTATGAAATTTCTCCTTTTGCAAATAAAGCTTGAATTTGCCTTCCCAACATAATATAATGGACAAGAGAAATCCTGCTGTTGGCTTTATAGATTTTCGCTGCGCCGACAGTTTCTTTTCTGCATTTTGTTTTGCCGCAATGAGGAGGTTCGTATGCTCCGTGTTACAACGCATTCTGTCAAAGAAACCGAACAGTTTGCACAGAAGTTGGCGCAAAAACTGAAGCCGAACGATATTATTGCCTTTACAGGCGGACTTGGCGCCGGGAAGACCGCTTTTGTCCGCGGCTTGGCCAATGGGCTCGGCTGTTCGGATGAAGTTTCAAGCCCCACCTTCTCGCTGGTTCATGAATACGAAGGCCCGATCGTGCTTTATCATTTTGATATGTATCGTGTCCACACGATGGACGAACTGTATTCAACTGGTTTTTATGATTATCTGGGATGCGGCGGTATTTTAGCCATTGAATGGAGTGAGAATATCGCTTCTGCTTTGAAGTGGGAATCGTGCATTTTTGTTTCGATTGAGCAGGATGGGGAGAATACGCGAACCATTACCGTAAATGGAGGAGACCGCTTTTGAATATATTGGCACTGGATACTTCTGCAAAGACTACTTCCGTTTGCATTGCTTCGGATGAACAAATTCTTTCCGAATTTTCTGTTATTGCTACACAGACGCATTCTCAAACGCTGATGCCGATGCTGCAATCCGCAGTGCAGTCCTGCGGGATTTCGTTAAAAGAAATCGACCTGTACGCCGTAAGCAACGGGCCCGGCTCTTTTACCGGCCTGCGCATTGGCATCGGCGCTATCAAAGGGATGGCGATGGGTGCACAAAAACCTTGTATCGGCATTTCTACACTCGAGGCATTGGCGCAGAACCTTTATGGCATGCACGGTATTATCTGTGCCGTAATGGATGCCCGCTGCAATCAGGTGTACACTGCATCGTTTACGATGAAAAACGGCGTTTTTACGCGTATTACAGCGGATGAAGCACTTTCCGTCGACGAACTTGGCGGCGTGCTCCGCGGCTACATTGAACCGATTGTTTTAGTAGGAGATGGAGCAGAGCTGTGTTATGAGCAGCTTAAAGAACGCATCCCCAATATTCAGATTGCTGCCCCTGCAAACCGGTACCAGCGCGCGTCCAGTGTAGCCGCGTGTGCTTGGCGCCATGCAAGCGAGGCAGTTTCTGCTGCGGATTTGCTTCCGCTATATCTGCGGCTGCCGCAGGCTGAACGCGAACGCCTTGCGCGGCAACAGGAAAAGGAGGCTGTTTTTAATGGATAATAAAGTATTTCACACCGTTGCCGTCGGCAGCGATCATGCGGGATTTGCCCTTAAGACAACGCTGATTACTTGGCTTGCTGAACACGATTTTGAGGTGCTTGATTGCGGATGCTACACTTCAGACAGTGTCGATTATCCGGACATCGCGGAAACGACCTGCCACGCTGTAACTGAAAAAAAGGCGGACTGTGCTCTGTTGATCTGCGGCACAGGAATCGGGATTTCCATTGCAGCAAATAAAATAAAGGGAATTCGTGCAGCACTGTGCAGCGACTGCTTTTCTACAAAATACACCCGGCTGCATAATGACTCCAACGCCATTTGTTTCGGCGCACGCGTCATGGCGGACGGACTCTGTGAAGAACTTCTCTCCATTTTTTTAACCACTCCGTTTGAAGGCGGCCGGCATCAGCGCCGCATTGATAAAATTTCCGCGCTGGAAGAATAACAGAGCGGGCCGGAACAGGCGCTGTGTCCCTTTTCCGGTAAAAAAACGGCACAGAGAAAAGGAAGTCTGTTTATGAGCGCCCCTTTTATTATGGATCATCCGTTAATCCAGCATAAGCTTTCTTTCCTGCGTGATAAAAATACCGGGTCTAAGGAATTCCGTGAGCTGATCTGTGAAATCGCCATGCTGATGTGTTATGAAGCAACACGGAACCTAACGCTGGAAGAAGTAGAAATCGAAACGCCGATCTGTAAAACAAAAACAAAAGTTGTCGCTGGGAAAAAACTTGCACTTGTTCCCATTCTGCGCGCAGGCCTTGGCATGGTAGACGGCGTTTTAAAAATGGTTCCGGCTGCAAAAGTCGGCCATATCGGCCTTTACCGCGACCCGGAAACAAAAGAGCCGCATGAGTATTATTGCAAGCTTCCAAACGATATTGCCAGCCGCGACGTCATTGTGCTTGACCCGATGCTCGCAACGGGCGGCTCTGCAATTGATGCGATCCGCATGCTAAAGCAAAAAGGCGTTTCGGCTATCAAATTCATGTGTATCATCGCAGCTCCGGAAGGGCTTGCCGCGCTGACAAAGGCGCATCCGGATGTACAGGTATACTGTGCGGCACTGGATCAGTGTTTAAACGAACATGCTTATATCGTGCCGGGATTAGGCGATGCGGGCGACCGTATTTTCGGTACAAAATAGGCGTTTTTTCTTCCTCACCGGCCGCACAGCCGCTATACCTTTGAAAATGCGATCCGTCTGAATCATACTGACAGATTCTAAAGCGGCAATTGCCAAGGGCGCATACCGCCGGTTCCGTCTTGTAAAGCTGAAGAAGCGATGCGCCCGTCCGTTTTGAATTGCACCCCATTTGTTAGAAGCATTAGGCATCATAACAAATGGGGTGCTTTTTATAATACGGGCCTTGTTATTTCACCGCTGCCGTGCTATGATGAAAAAAATGCCTGATGCCTTTTATCGAGGCTATAGCAAGAAGAGAGGGATTCCTTATGCATTCCTATCAAATCACCAAAACCATCCGGGAAGCTTATCATGCGGATATTGTTGTATGCGGCGGCGGAACTGCCGGAACGTTTGCCGCTATGTCTGCGGCCGACGCCGGGAAAAGCGTTATGATTATCGAGTCCTTTGGCGGATTGGGCGGTACATCGACACAGGGGCTCGTTACACCGGTTATGAGCTCTTATATTCCAAACGAACCAAAATGTTCTTATCTGGCAAACGAACTGAACGCGCTTTTAAAAGAACGGGGCGCACTGGACGATAGGACCGGCCGCATTTTTGACCCGATGATGCTTAAAATCTGTCTGGAACAGATGTGTCTTAAACGTGATATCCCCATCCTGTTTTATTCTTTTATCACAGACGTCATTGTACAAAACAACACGCTGAAAGCGGTTATCGTATCCAATAAATCCGGCACTATGGCGGTCGGTGGGAAAATTTTTATTGATGCGACCGGCGACGGCGATGTTTCCGTGCTTTGCGGGGCACAGTATCACAAGGGCGATCCCGAAACAGGGAAAAACCAACCGATCTCCCTGCGGTATATTGTCGATCATGTGGACTGCGGCGCACTTTCCCGCTTTTTTGCCGATGAAATCCGACGCACCGGTATCCATGACGGCACATGCTTAAGCGACCCGGAAGAGCTTTACGCATCAGTCAACCGCAGCGGCGGCCAAACGCTCTCCTCTTTATTTGACCGTGCCGTCTCTGCCGGTGATCTGATTGACGAAGACAGCTGGTATTGGCAGATGTTTAAAATTACCGGAAGGCCCGGCTCTATTGCGTTTAATAATCCTGAATTTTTTGAAAATGTAGATGGCACAAATATCGAGCATTTGACACAGGCACAGCTTATCGGGAAACAGGCTATTTACCGTCAGCTGCATTTTTACAAAAAATATATGAGGGGTTTTGAAAACGCCTATATTGCAGAAATCGCCCCTATGGTCGGCGTACGGGAAAGCCGCAATATCCAGACGGAATACGTTGTAACGGCGGAAGATCTTCTGGCACGCCGAAAGTTTCCCGACGCCTTCTGCCAATCCAATTATCCCGTTGACATCCATGGGAAAACGCTGCATTTTGATGAGTCCTTCTCCCCGGCCGAAGATGGAAAACCTTATTTTGAAATTCCATGCCGCTCCTTAATCGTGAAAGGGGTTGGCAACCTTTTAGTTGCAGGACGGTGCCTTGGTGCAGAGTTTCTGGCGCAAGCTGCAATCCGTACCCAGCATACGATGCGTTCCTCCGGGGAGGCGGCCGGCCTTCTCGCCTCTGCTGCCTTGGAAAAACGCTGCCCGGTAAAAGAGATAGACGGACGCATTATTCGCAAGGAAATGGAAATACGTGGGGCGGAATTCGTATAAAATTTGAAATTATCTATGTATGTTGTTTAACTATCATTGATTTAATTTCAATATTCCACGATTCACTTTCATTTTCAAAATACGACGAACACTTTCATCAATTCGTTTTTCAGAAATTTTCCCTGATAAAACAGCGTCTTGTAAAGCAGAGATGGCTGCAGACGGATCGTTCGGACATAGCAACATATCAACTCCTGCGGTCACAGATCTTACTGCAATTTCTCCGCTTCCGTATGAATCAGTCAGAGCTTTCATCTGCAATCCGTCAGTAATGATAACACCTTGAAACCCCAATTCTCTCCGCAACAAATCGGTTACAATCCGGGAAGAAAACGGTGCGGGTTGGGAATTGTCTATTTTTGTTAAAATCAAATGCCCTATCATTACCATATCGCTGCCAGCGGAAATACCCGCCTTAAAAGGTAAAAGTTCGTTTTCCCGTAACTCTGCAAGACTTTTGTCTACATACACTGCGCCGTCGTGTGAATCAGCGAGTGTATCACCGTGACCTGGGAAGTGCTTAAGCGCTGTACCTACGCCTCCTGCGTGAAATCCTTTTACAGCTGAAGGAATCAGCTGGGCTGCTTGGCCAAAATCATCACTATAAGCCCGATTTCCAATTACAGTATTGGAAGGATTCGACCAAACGTCAGCAACTGGAGCCATATCTACATTGAAACCTAAAGATTTCATATCTGACGCTATTGTGTATGCATTTTGATAGGCAACGCCAGTCCCTTTATCCTTATAGTCATACATTGGTCCGATATATGTCGTCCCAACTGTGTGCATAAGACGGTTTACTCGTCCGCCTTCTTCATCGCAAGTTAAAATAAGAGGAATATCAGAATAATTTTGTGTATTAGTAAGCATTGTACGAACTTGCTGTTTACTGACAAGATTTTGTGCGCTATATAAAATCCCGCCTATTGGAAGCTTTTTTAAAGCATTTTTTGTTGTTTCTCCAGCTGCTGTTACTTTTGATACATTTGTAAGTTGCTCTGGGCTGAGGATCATCATCTGACAGATTTTTTCATACAACGTCATGTTCGATATGATACTATCAACAGTATTTTTCTTTTCATATTTAGAACTGCTCTCGCTTGCAAAACCCTTTTTGTTCTCTGTCTGACTGGACTCAGTTCCTGTTTCGGCTTGCAGGCTTGCCTCTTCCTTTTGCTCGATCTCAGAACTTACTGCTGCTTGAGAAGAGCTATCTTCCTGCGAACTACCTGCCTCCGTTGTAATAGATATATCAGAGGAGACACTGCTCGATTCAGCCAAGCTGCTTCCCTGCAATTCAGTTTGTGTACATGCACTTAATCCAAACAAAAAAAAGCAGCACAAAGCAAATATTTTTTTCTTTTTCAAAACCATCACATTCCTCGTATAAAGAAGCTAAATATAAATAAAAACAACCCTAGACATATCCTATCTCGGGTTGTTTTTTGGTCGGAGTAACGTGACTTGAACACGCGGCCTCTTGACCCCCAGTCAAGCGCGCTACCAGCTGCGCCATACCCCGATCCTGCCCTCCTATTATATCGAATGGTGCGTTCGTTGTCAAGGCCGATATTCACATACGAAAATCATTTCCGCTCCACGACTCATATATTTCTTTAAGCAGGATCTCATCGGTAAAAACCAGCATTTGCAACTTCTGCATTGCCAGCAGGTTTCGAAAATCATCCGGCTTATGGTCTGGCGACAGGCACATCTCCTTTTGGGAATCAATTAGTTCACTGAACACATCATAAAACGACTCCAGAAAATCACGGTGCTCTTCACAAACCGGAATTCGGAACCCATTGTACACCATGGTTTCCACTGAAGCCCTTTCACAAAGCAAACAATCCGTTTCGCTCATTTCTGAAGCCCCCCTTTGGTTCCGCGTCGTATGGCGCTTTTGATATGCGCTAATCATATCATATTTTTATACGCTTGTCGAGTTGCGGCCTATCACATGATATGATAAAATAAAAATGGTTTTTCTTGACGCTATACGCCTTATCGGCATTGCAGTATGGCTTGATATCGTTCATTTAAATACAGACAAATCACTATCAAGATTGGAGCGTTTTAATGATGAAATGGATGATCGCATCCGATATTCACGGTTCTGCTTTTTATTGTGAGAAGATGATCGCAGCATATCGTTCGGAACAAGCGGACAGGCTTCTTTTGTTGGGCGACTTGCTCTATCACGGCCCACGCAACGACTTGCCAAAAGAATATGCTCCCAAAAAGGTCATCTCCATGCTCAACGAAATAAAAGATGAATTGGTCTGCGTCCGCGGGAATTGCGAGGCAGAGGTGGATCAAATGGTTCTTGCATTTCCAGTCCTTTCGGACAGCTGCCTGCTTTGTGAAAGCGGACGTTTAATTTTTGCAACACATGGGCATCATTTTAATACCAGCTCCCTCCCGCCCCATAAAAAGGGAGATATCCTGCTGCACGGGCATACACATATCCCGGCCTGTGAAGAAGCTGACGGTATGCTATATATAAATCCCGGTTCCGTTTCCATCCCAAAGGCAGACAGCCCATACAGCTATATGACACTGGAAAACGGCATCTTCCGATGGAAAGATCTTGAGACCGGAGTTTGTTATCGGGAATACCACCTATAATCAGGGACATAACGCTTTTGGCAATACGGCTAAACGCCGGTTTTTCTATTAGGATAGCACTTTCTCAAATCGCGGAAATGCGAAGTACAGAGAAAAACCGGGCTGTGTAAAAAATACGCGGGAGTATTCAGGCAAAAAGGGTTCCGCCTGTATTTTCCGCAGCAGCACATATAAATTGGGACACAGCTTTTATTCAAAGAGAAAAGAGAGTGTCTGTGCCATGCAGGTGCTTGCCCTTTTGCCCCGAACAGGGTCGAAGTGAAATGGCCCGCCTTTGTCCTTTTTTAACCCATGGAAATACTTTTATTCTGCTGAAAACACCTTAAGACAGTTTTGAAGGAGGTCATGATTTGGAAAATGAAAAGCGTTTCGCTGTACTGATTGATGCAGACAATGTTTCAGAAAAATATATCAAAGGCATTCTGGACGAAATATCCAACGACGGTGTTGCCACATATAAGCGCATCTATGGCGATTGGACCAAACCCAATCTTGCTTCATGGAAAAATATACTTCTTGAAAATTCCATTATGCCTATCCAACAGTATAGCTATACAACAGGAAAAAACGCCACGGATTCCGCTATGATTATAGACGCGATGGACATTCTCTACTCCGGTAATGTCGACGGATTTTGTTTAGTATCCAGCGACAGTGATTTTACACGGCTGGCTTCCAGGCTGCGCGAATCGGGTATGACCGTTGTCGGCATGGGTGAAAGGAAAACGCCCTCTGCCTTCATTGCCGCGTGCCATCAATTTAAATATCTTGAGATCTTAGCGCAAAATGTTGAGGAAAAAACTGCCGTTTCGGAGGAGAACACATCTGAAACACTGGCACGAGCCGATCTTGCCACCATTAAACGCGTTGTTTTATCGATTCTGGATGAAATATCAGATGAGGATCAATGGGTTTTCATCAGTGAGATCGGGGATATCCTCGTAAAACGCTATCCGGATTTTGATGTGCGGAATTACGGATTCAAAAAACTTACGCCATTTTTAAAGTCGCTGAATATCGTGGATATCCGGTGGACCAAAGGCCATGACAGTAACAACCGTTTGGTTTTTGTACGGGCCAAGCAGGATAAATCAACAGGGAAACAGGGGAACTAAAATGAATTTTGATGAAATCGGCTTGATTGCGCCTATTCAAACGGCACTTGCCAAAATAGGCGTTTCAGAAATGACGGAGATACAGGAAAAAGCCATCCCGGTCCTACTTCAAAAAAGGGAAGTCATTGCGAAGGCTCCGACCGGTACAGGAAAAACCTATGCGTTCGGGATCCCGATTATTACGGAAATCGATTTAAACGTTCGGGCCCCACAGGCTTTGATCCTCTGCCCGACAAGAGAGCTATGCACACAGCTTCGGGACGAAATGCGCGCATTGGCACAGGATATGCCGGAAATACGGGTCGCCGCAGTATATGGCGGCCAGCCCATCCGCAGACAGATCGACGCCCTGCAAAAAAATCCGCAGATTGTCGTTGCAACACCCGGCCGGTTAATCGATCATTGGAAACACCACAATATCCGTTTAAACCGGATCGCTGTAACGATACTTGATGAGGCAGATGAAATGCTTGATATGGGCTTTTTTAAGGACGTCCGCTTCATTCTCGACCAGCTTCCCCCCAAAAACCGGCTGTCTATGTTCTCCGCAACAATTTCAAGGCCGGTTATGGATATCGGCTGGCTCTACCAACGCGATCCTGTCGAACTCGTTGTCGAACCGGTAAAAGAAAACAAGCCAAAAATAGCGCAGTTTGGGCTGCGCTCAACCGGTACGCAGAAAATACTCGACTTAATGCAGCTGATCCGCACGATAAAACCGGAACGCGCCATTATTTTCTGCAATACAAAATATCAGACCGGCAGCCTGTGCGACCAATTGGTGCGCAAGGGCTTTTCTGCAAAGTGTATCCACGGCGATATGGCGCAGGCTCTTCGAAATAAAATCATGAGTGAATTCAAAGCAGGCGGATTTCAGCTTTTGGTCGTCACAGACGTTGCCGCGCGCGGGATTGATATCACCGGTGTAGACGCGGTAATCAACTTTGATATCCCACAGGAAAATGAATATTATATCCATCGTATCGGCCGGACGGGACGCGCTAAAAAAGAAGGGAAAGCCTATACCTTTTTCTGGGACAATGATAAAGCGCATCTCGATCAGATCCTGCATTATACCAAATTCGAAATGCACTATCTCAAATTTGACGAAAACGGAGAGTTGACAGACGCATGAAAAAAAACGCCAGCCTGCTTTCGGAACTTGACAGCCGGCCGGTCGCCGCTTCTGTTTCACCGCTGCTTGATTGGTATCGGAAAAATGCCCGTCCCCTCCCTTGGCGGAAGACCAGAAACCCCTATTACATCTGGCTTTCGGAAATCATGCTTCAACAGACACGGGTAGAAACGGTAATCCCCTATTATCACCGGTTTATCGCATCGCTTCCGACAATTCCAAGCCTTGCGGCTGTACCGGAAGAAGAACTGCTAAAGCTGTGGGAAGGGCTTGGTTACTACAGCAGGGCGCGGAATTTAAAAAAAGCCGCTGCTGTTTGTATGGAGCAGTACGGCGGAATACTGCCGCTTACTTATGACGAACTTTTGTCGCTTCCGGGCTTTGGCCCCTACACTGCGGCTGCCGTCGCTTCCATAGCGTATGGGGAGCCTGTTCCCGCCGTAGACGGCAATGTTCTGCGTGTTGTCTCGCGCCTTTGCGCTTATGGGGAAGATATCATGCTTCCCTCTGCACGCAAATCCGTTTTTTCCTGTCTCCTCCCTTATATGGGCAGTGCGCCGGGCGAGCTCAATCAAGCTTTCATGGATCTCGGTTCCTCGATATGCCTTCCAAACGGTGCGCCAAAATGTATGTTGTGCCCGCTTTCTTTTGCCTGTACAGCTTTCTTAAACGGGCAGGAACGCCTTTTCCCGATCAAACGCGCAAAATCTGCACGGCGCATAGAGCAGCGCACCGTTCTCCTTCTCTTTTCGGATAGCCGTGTGCTTCTGCACAAAAGAAAAGAACAGGGCCTTTTGGCAGGCCTGTGGGAATTCCCGAACTTTGAAGGAGACGCAAGCGAAGATGCCATACGGCAATACTGCCGCCAAATGGGGCTATCTATAGAAAAAATCCGTCCGATTGGCTCCGCCAAGCATATTTTTACCCATATTGAATGGCATATGTCCGGCTTTGCCGCAGCTGTTTCGGAACGCAAGGAGGCAGACGGCTGCATTTGGGCAGAACATGCACAGCTGAAGCAGCGCTATCCCCTTCCCAGCGCGTTTCGGCCCTTTTTACAAACGGCAGAAACGGAACTTTTAAGAGCAGCTGAAAACAATCCCGGATGAAACCCTCCTCTAAAACGGCATCGCCATCCCCTACATTCCGAAAGCCGTTTTCCGTATGAGCTGGGCTGTTTTTCGTCCAACGGAAAGGATGTCGCGAAAATGAAACAGGTTGAAAAGAAAAAAGTCCGGCAACCGCGCGGCCTAATGATTATGAGCGCGCTCGGACAGTTTAAAGCAGATCTTGTTTTAAAAAATGCCAATGTTTTAAATGTTTTTACCGGTGAATTCATGCCGCGCGATGTCGCCATCAACGGCGACACCATCATTGGGATCGGAGAATATGAGGGAACGTACGAATACGACCTGTCAGGCATGTATATTGTCCCCGGTTTCATTGACGCACACGTTCATATAGAATCCTCCATGCTTACTCCGCAGATCTTTACACGGGAAGTCTTAAAAAGGGGAACCACAACGCTGATTGCAGACCCGCATGAAATCGCCAACGTTTGCGGGGAAGACGGCCTCAAATACATGTTGGATGCCGCGGCGGAGTGCCCTGTAAACTTATACTACATGATGCCTTCCTGCGTCCCTGCCGGGGATTTTGATACTGCCGGCGCTGTGCTGGATGCAGCAGCGCTTGCAAAATATGCAAATCATCCTTCTGTCTTGGGGCTGGGCGAAGTGATGAACACAGCCGGGATCATGCGCTGTGAATCGGACCTATATCAAAAGCTTGCCCTTTTTCACAGCAAAACCATCGATGGGCATGCACCGATGATGCACGGAAAAGCGCTGCAAACCTATCGTTTAGCCGGTATCACCACCGATCATGAATGCACCAGCGGCGAAGAAGCCGCCGAAAAGCTGCGTGCAGGGCTCGCTCTTTTGATTCGTGAAGGATCCGGTGCAAGAAACCTTGACAGCCTCATTCAAATCCTGATCGACGGACGGATGCAAACCCAGCGCATTGCGTTCTGCACGGACGACAAACACGTCGACGATATCCGTACCGAGGGACACATCGACCACCATATCCGCCGAAGCATCCAGCTCGGGCTTGACCCAGCCACCGCTTATCTTATGGCAAGCTGGTATCCGGCGCAGATATATGGATTAAAGCACCTTGGAGCTGTAGCCGCCGGATATCAGGCTGATCTGGTCGTATTAAAAAGCCTGTATGACGTACAGCCGAAAATGGTGCTTCACAAAGGGAAAACGGCGTGTTCGCTTCTTGAAAAAGCACCACGGGTGTCGATTGCGCCCGCCGTCTGTGATACGGTGCATATTGCCCCGGTAAAGCGGAGTGATCTTCGGCTTCGAATAAACAAAGATCCTGTCCCGGTCATTGTCCCAATCCCGAGACAGATCATAACCAAAAGGGTGAATGAACATGTGCATGTGCGGAACGGATATTTTGTCTCCGACGCATGCCACCAAAAGGTAGCCGTAATTGAACGCCATCATGCAAGCGGCAACATTGGGCTTGGCATTATCCGCGGCTTTCTGCGTACCGGCGCTATTGCGGCTACTGTAGGTCATGACGCGCACAATCTGATCGTCATCGGGACAAATGATACGGATATGCTGCTCGCTATCCACGCACTCAATGAAAGCGGCGGCGGGTATGTCATCGTAAAAGATCAGAGCATTGTAGCGGGGATTGAACTGGAGATTGCCGGTCTGATGAGCACGCACTCCGCAGACGAACTGTGCCGTGAGCTTGCGCTTTTCACACAGGCAGCAAAGGACATTGGGATCCCGCAGGATATGGATCCCTATCAAACACTGTCTTTCCTTCCGCTTCCTGTCCTGCCGGGACTGCGCGTTACGGACAAAGGTCTTTTAGACGCTTCATCCGGGAATTTTTTGACGTATTGAGGTGTCCCAATGAACGAATTTCAATATAAAGGGAAAGAGATCCGGCAAGAATTTTTTTCAGACTGCTTTGACGAGGGCCTCGCCCGTATGCATTTTGAAGACTGTCGTTTTTCCGGTATCCGGTTTGACGATATCCTGTTTGATCACTGTACATTTGTCAGATGTACCTTTTCCGGGTGCCGCCTCGGTGCATCTGAATTCCGCTTCTGTGCCATACTCAATTGTATCTTCCGGATGTGCAGCATGTTTTCGACAGTATTTGATAATTGCAAACTGACCGGTTCCGCCTTTTTTGACGTTGACGCGCCTTATTTTGAAATCAACGGCGGTGACTGGTCGTTTACTGATCTGCGGGATCTGTCTTTTTATAAAATGGAACTCCACCACATCAATTTTGAAGGTGCAGATTTTACTGGCTGCTGCATGGATCATGCAACGATTTCCAATTGCTGCATGCGCCACGCCCGCTTTGGCAGTACCAGCATGGTTTCCGCAGATCTGCGTGAAAGCGATTTGTCCGGAAGCAACCTTTCCGGGCTTATACTCCGCAAAACAAAAATCGACTTGCAGCAGGCTGTCCTGCTTGCTGAATCTCTGGGGGCAGATTATGAACCGTAACCAAAACAGCCGCCGTCTTACGCTCAGAACGGTAAAAGCGGACGATGCGCAGGCTTTGCTTTCTATCTATGCGCCATACGTACAGGATACCGCTGTTTCCTTCGAATATGATATTCCTTCCCTTCCGGAATTCCAAAGCCGTATCCGTACAATATCAGAAGAATATCCGTATCTGGTATGTGAAATAGACGGCTTGCCTGCGGGATATGCATATGCGCATCGGCTTTTTTCCCGCGCGGCATATCAATGGGACGCGGAACTGTCTATTTATCTGGATCCGCAATTCCACAGTATGGGGATTGGAAGCCGGCTGTATGCGGCGCTGATCGCATTGCTCAAAATGCAGAATATCTGCGGCCTGTATGCGCTGGTCACAGCCCCCAATGAAAAAAGCGAACGCCTGCATCGGAAATTCGGCTTTTCTCTTGTCGGTACATATCACCGGGTTGGCTATAAGCTCGGCAGCTGGCACGATGTCTCCCTTTTCGAACGGCGGCTTTGCGGCGGATTGCAGCCGCCGGATCCCTTTATCCCCTTCTGCGCACTGCCGGCACAGGCGGCTGCCTTGCTCCTCTCCGGTGATCCTTCCATGTACTAACAGGCGCCTGACATGTTCACCGTCTTTTCTGTCCGCCCGCTTATTTCTATCCCTGCCGCCGTCGATATCGGCCTGTATGCCTTCTTCCATACCATATAGATAAATACAGAGCATCGCTTAGGAGGTCTCAATATGCCTATTGCTTTTACAGAAAAAAATCGGATTTTCCATCTTTCTACTAAGCATACAAGTTATCTTTTTCGTGTATTTGAAAACGATTACCTGTTTACGTTATATTACGGCAAAAAGCTGCGCACAGCCGATATGACGCATCACTGGCAGGTATACCCTTCCGGTTTTTCCCCAATTGATCAGACATTTACCGACCACGATTTCAGCCAGGATCTGATGATGCTGGAATATCCGGTTTATGGGCATGGGGATTATCGCGCTCCGGCTGTCTGCGTCCGTTTCCCAAATGGAAGCCGCCTTCTTGATTTACAGTATGAGGCCTATTCCATCCAGAAAGGAAAACTCCCGCTCGACGGGCTTCCCTGTACAGACGGCGCGGAGGAAACCCTGTACATCCTGCTTCGCGACCGAAAAAGCGGATTAGGCGTGCGCCTTTCCTACAGCGTTTTTTATGAAGAAGATGTCATTGCGCGAAGCGCCGAAATCATCAACAGCACCAATGATACGGTAATATTGACAAATGCTATGAGTATGAGCACCGACTTGCCGATCGGCGATTTTGATATGATTTCTTTAGACGGTACGCATATTCGGGAACGGCAAATCGAGCGGAAGCCGATGCGGAACGGGACGCAGTCAGTCGAAAGCCGCCGCGGTGCATCCAGCCATCACCACAATCCGTTTGCCGTATTTGCCGCACCCCATACGACAGAATTTGCAGGGGATGCGTATGGGGTAATGCTTGTTTACAGCGGGAATTTTCTTCTTCGTGCAGAAAAGGACGCCTTCTCCTCGGTCCGGGTTCAGGCAGGCATCAATTCCTTTGATTTTACGTGGGAACTTGCGCCAAACGAAAGTTTCATCACACCAGAAGCGCTGCTCTCCTATTCGGACAAGGGCTTAAACCGCCTTTCTCAACAATACCATGATCTGATCCGCACCCACTTGGGACATACCAAGACAGTCGGCAAGCGCCGCCCCATTGTTATCAACAACTGGGAGGCGACCTATTTTAACTTCGACGAACAAAAGCTAATCGATTTAATAGGCAGCTGCAAAGGGCTTGGCATTGATGTGTTTGTTTTGGATGACGGCTGGTTCGGCCACCGCGACGACGACCGTACTTCGCTTGGCGATTGGTTTACAGATAAGCGGAAACTCCCAAACGGGCTTTATCCGCTTATCGAAGCATGCCAGAGCGTCGGGATGCAGTTTGGCCTTTGGTTCGAACCAGAAATGATCTCTGAAGACAGCGAGCTCTACCATCTGCATCCCGACTGGGTCATCGGCGAACCCGGCCGCACTTTTTGCCGCGGAAGGCAGCAGCTGATCCTCGACCTCTCTCGGGAGGATGTCCTTTCTTATATATGCGGAGCGGTTAGGCGCATCCTGCGTGAAAACAGGATTTCCTATGTTAAATGGGATATGAACCGCCACATGACCGATGCCTATTCCCGCCTTCTGCCTCCGCAGAAACAGCCGGAAATCTATCACCGCTACATCAAAAACCTATATCGGCTGCTGGATACGCTTACAAAGGAATTCCCGGATGTTGTCTTTGAAGGATGTTCAGGCGGCGGCGGACGCTTTGACGCCGGAATGCTCTATTATACGCCGCAGATCTGGACAAGTGACAACTCCGATGCTATTGCGCGGCTGCGCATCCAATACGGCACATCTCTGGCTTACCCTCCGGTCTGTATGACGGCGCATGTCTCTGCTTCTCCCAACCATCAGCTGGGCCGCACCACACCGTTTCAGACACGCGGTCTTGTCGCCATGAGTGCTTCTTTTGGCTACGAACTGAATCCGTTAAACCTCACAGATGACGAACGTGCAATGATTGCCGAACAGACAGCACAATATAAAAAAATAGCGCCTCTTGTAGTATCCGGTGATTTTTACCGGCTTATAAGCCCCTTTGAAGATGATGACTGCGCATGGATTTTTGTTTCCAAAGATCGGTCTGAAGCCTTCGCCATATATGCAAGACAGCTTCTGCGCCCTGCATCAAACGGCAGGCGGATCCGGTTTGCAGGGCTTGATCCTGAGGCGGACTATTATATTGAAGAGCTTCAGCGCACTTTTGGCGGGGATGAGCTAATGTATGCGGGGCTTTCTGTCCCGGTTCTTTTTGATTTTCACGCTGTGTCGTATACCATGCACCGCGTAAACTGAGTTCCGGCACAAAACCATTTTGGCTTTACAGTGCCCGACAGTACAAAAATTGCGGCAATATTCTTCCTTATAAGCAAATAGAACGCCTCCGTTAGACGGAGGCGTTCTATTTGTAAAGGAGTATAAAGAAGAAATGAAAAGAGGATTTCAGTTGTTAGCTTTCTGAACTCGTATGCGACTGTTCTTCCAATGTGATGGCAGCCGTACCGGTCCTTCCGTCACGGACAATGGTAATCTGTACCTGATCGCCCACACTGTATTCATCCAGCGCGGTGGTAATATCTGAGGTACTGGATACTTCCTTGTCGCCGATCGCCGTAATCCGATCCCCGGCCTGCAGCCCGGCTTTTTCCGCATTCGAGCCTTCATTGACGCTTAAAATGTATACACCGAGTGTATCAACGCGGTACATCATCGCCGTCTGGGCATCCGTAATATCGACAACGCTCAATCCAAGCGAAACGCGTCCTGGGACATAGCCGTTCTGGATAATGGCGTCTACCACTTCCTTTACCGTATCGGATGGGATTGCAAACCCAAGCCCTTCTACATTATCACCACTTGATTTTGCATTGATGATACCGACCAGCTCGCCGTTTGCATTAAAAAGCCCGCCGCCGGAATTTCCGGGGTTTACAGCCGCATCTGTCTGTAAAAGCGCCATAGTGTGCCCATCTACAGTAATTTCGCGATCCAAAGCACTAATAATGCCGCTGGTTACGCTGCCGCCCAGTTGCCCTAAAGGATTACCGATAACAATTGCCTGCTCGCCTACTTTTAAATCTGAAGAAGAACCGAATACAGCCGGCTGAAGCCCGGAAGCATCAATTTTCAAAACGGCAAGATCGGTTTTTTCATCTGTACCAACCAGCGTCGCATCATACTGCGTCCCGTCACGCAGCGTAACGGTGATCCTGCTGGAATCTTCTATCACATGATTATTTGTTACGATATATCCGTCTGCTGTTACGATTACACCGCTGCCGGCGCCTGTCAGGATCTGCTGTTCAAAAAAACTTCCCGTCGTGACGCTTTCCGTTGTAATTTCAACAACGCTGTTCGCAACCAGCTCGGTTACTTCGCTCGTAGTTGTAGCAGCAGTCGAACTTCCGTCGCCTGTTTGCAGCACACTGTCGCCCGAACTGCTTTCACTTCCCGAGCTGCCGCTCGCATTATTGAAAAACGGCAGTCCGTTTTGTGCAACGGCAAAGCCTGCAGCCCCGCCTGCAAAGCTAAACAGGAATGCGCAGGCAATTACCAGAGCAAGCCACGCACCGTGGTGCGGCTTCTTTTCCTTTTTGGCTTTTGCTTTTCGCTTTTGGGGCGTATAGGGCGGATACGGCGTCTCTTGTGTTCCATAATAGGGGTAACTTGCATCCGCCTGTGTCCCAAATCCGGTTGGATCGGTATAAGCGTCTGCGGATGGTATGGATTCTGCACTGTTCAGATCAGGTGCATCCGCAGGAACAGACCCGTCTGTATATGGGCTGCCAGCTGCCGTATCCGAAGAAGCGGCGGCGACCCCATCATCCGCCTTTTCCCATGTTCCGTGATCCGTTGCAGCGTTATCCGCTTGAAATGCATTTTCCTTTTTAGGATCCATATTTTGTATATCCGATGGATTAAATCCGTTTTGTTCTGTCATGATGTAAAACCTCCTCGTTTGAATTGTCTATAGTGTACCATTCGATTTTGAAAAATATGTAGTGGAGACATGGGAAAGCCGTGAAACAAATGTGATAAATTTTTGTAAGCTGCGTTTTTAAGGGGCTTGACACACAAAAAGGCGCATGATACCATAGCCTTCAAGGAGGGATCACATGATCTATACCGTTACATTAAATCCATCTCTCGATTATTGTTTACAGTTAAAGCGTTTCTGTCCCGGAACGGTTAACCGCACGGAAAAGGAGGCCGTATATCCCGGCGGAAAAGGGATCAACGTGTCTATTGTGCTGAAAAACCTTGGATTCCCCTCCAAACTGTTAGGATTCTGTGCCGGTTTCACCGGATCTGAGATATGCCGCCTGCTGCAGCAGTATGGCTGCAGCTGTTCGTTTATTCAAGCTAAAAACGGTTTTTCGCGCATCAATGTTAAAATCAAAGCAGATGAGGAAAGTGAATTAAACGGCAGCGGCCCCGTTTTGACCCAAGAGGAAGTATCCCAGCTGTTCTGCCAGCTTAGCCAGCTGCAGGCAGGTGATATTCTGGTACTGGCAGGCAGTATCCCCGCTTCCCTCTCTCAAGATATTTATGAAAAAATATTAAAACAGCTTTCAAATAAGAGTATCCTTTTTGTTGTCGACACATATGGGGAGTTGCTGTCCCGCACACTTTTCTACCGCCCCTTCCTGATTAAACCGAACCACCATGAATTAGGCGCTCTATTCCATACCGAAATCACTTCATGCCAAGAGGCGGTTTCTTATGCAAAAAAATTACAAAGGGACGGCGCGCGCAACGTACTGGTCTCTTTGGCACAGCAGGGTGCTGTTTTTATCGGTGAGAACGGAGAAATATGGAAGAGCGCTGCGCCGCACGGCGGCCTCATCAACTCTGTAGGGGCCGGCGACTCCATGGTAGCGGGCTTTCTTGCAGGATATCTAAAATATAAAAATTACAAGGAGGCGCTTCGCTTAGGCGTTGCGGCAGGCTCTGCCACCGCTTTTTCCGAATGGCTGGCTCCGCATGCAAAAATTGAGGCGCTTTTTGCCCAAATAGATGTTCAAGCTTTTTTATAAACCGGCAAAAGGGATGGGGTGCTGTAAAGAGCGCACAGCCGCATCCACTGATTTTTCTATCTTGAAGATATCCTAATCCGGCCCAGATACGCACCATAAACCGCCGGATTGAACAGCCGGCCGGGTATCTCCCTGCCCTTATACATTCCGCACAATACTATCGCAACCGGCTTATTCTCTTTCATGCAAGCTCGTTTCTGCCGCTATAAAGGCTATAAGGCGGCGTTTATGGCCTAAGCCGAAACGTCTTTGGAGCGAATTTGTAAACCAAGATACTTGCCATAACGCTGTAGAGCATACAGAACACAATTGTCATGATCCCAAAGAGCATAATCGGCATACGAAGCTGCATCAAAGCAAAACAGACGAAATAGGTTACGGTCAGAACAATACGGTATGTTCCGCTTTTCAATTCCGTTCCAGCGTTATACGGCTGGAACAGATAATAGATCGTAAGGTAATGGATCGAGAAAAACAGGCTCATACACAGGATGGAAACAACCAGCACTACATAGTTCAGCGGATTGTCCGTCCCTCCGGTGGCAAACAGGATCAGCGCCAGT
>CAJFJV010000014.1 GCA_904384225.1 uncultured Oscillospiraceae bacterium
TACATCAGAACCGTTCGTTCGTCACCACCCTCATTCTTGCTTCCGAACTGACATCTCCATTGTGAGGCATGCAAGCCTAACTCGCTGGTTACGAGATTATTATGATCAAATACTGATCTTTCTTTCTCCGTGAGCTGCGTCGAAAGCGTGACTCGTCATGCTGCCGACAATGCAAACGGGACAAATGGTTGAAGTTGCATCGGACTCTTGCCGTATCCAAAATAGCCGGTCAAAAAATGACTTGAGCAGCAGGACTCAGCCTGCTGCTCACCGACGATATGCAGTTTTACCGCAACGGGAACCAGGATCTGATCCATCGGAACCTCAAAGAGATTTCCAAGTGCGTACAGATTATCTACGGTGGGAAGGCTTTCACCTTTCTGCCACTTGTAGATTGCCCGAGGTTCCTCAAAGCCGAAGTAGCTCTGCAGATCTCGAACAGTCATGCCGCGCTCGAGGCGCAGGCGACGGATGTTGTTTCCCGTGGCGACAAGGTCAATCACGGGATAGGCTTTTATGCCCATGACAATCGCCTCCTTCAAGAGAGTGATATAAAAGGATAGCAGAAAGAAACGGAAAATGCAAGAGAAAATGCAAAATAGGAGGTTAATTTGAGAGAAAAGCTGTATTGGACGATTGAAAAGTTCTCCTTCCGGTATGACTATTTCATGTTCTTTGACACGACACCGTACCTCGCGGATCAGTTATTCATCCGGCACCAAGTCAGAGTATGGTTTGACTCTGAATATGCAAAAGAAGGTTCTCCTTATCTTGCGATATTCTGCCACGTCAGAAAAAAGGACGTTCCGAAGTTCCTTGCACCGAAGTTCCTTGCAGCTCTCGAAGATCTCAAAAAAAGCATGATGCTTTGTGGGCATCCTATTTTACCTAATCATTGAAATATATTTGTACTGTTCGAAAGGAAGCGGAAAACGAGGGATGCAATATAGAGCTCAGAGCAGTTCTACGGAGCGTAGGTGTCTTTTTAAATTATTTTAAGTATAATAAAATTATGATGATGAAGGTGGGATTATATGAACCAGAAAAAAATAGGTCGATTTATTAGCTCTATAAGAAAAGAAAAAGGATATACACAGAACAAAATTGCAGACATGATAGGAGTCAGTGAAAAGACCATTTCAAAATGGGAATGCGGAAATGGGCTGCCTGAGGTTTCTTTGATGTTGCCGCTGTGTGATTCGCTGGGGATCAGTGTAAATGAATTGCTTCTGGGCGAACGGCTCCCGCTATTCGATATGATGGCGAAGATGGGCAATACCATGGATGAATTGGTTAAACAAGTGGAATATGCGCAATTAAAGTATCGCATTTATAAACAATACGGAATAGACGTTACAGAGATCAGCGAATCAAAGTTCAGCGCCGGAAGTATTACTTATTTTACAAAAACGGACACAGGAAAATATGTGGTAAAATACTTTACCGAAAACAGCATGAATCATCCTGAAAACGAATTCAAACTTTGTTCATTCCTTCGGCAAAAAGGTTTTCCAGTTAGTAAAATTGTAAAAAACCGTATGGGCGACGATATATCTGTAGATGAAAACGGCCGAAGATACCATGTACAGGAGTTCATTGAAGGAATCACATATGATTACCATGAAGCGCCTGAATGGCTTATGAAAGAATCTGTGAAATTACTTGGAAAAATCCACACTGTCTTAAAGGAGTATCCGCCGCTTTCTGAGGGGATTGATAAAGGATTTTTTTGTAATCGTACCATTCAAAATACGCTTCAAGAATATGGAAAAACGTTGAATCAAGCAATAGAAAACGGAGATGTCCAAATTGCTTTTCGCATTCGAACCAATATGGATATTTTAAAAAAAATGCCGTCATACAGTTTCAATATGGAGAAATTTACTTATGCAAATACACACGGAGATTTTATCATAACGCAGCTTGTTTGCGGAAAAGAGCAGATCAATGGTTGTATTGATTGGACAACCAGTTGCAGGCATCCTGTTGTGTGGGAAATTATACGTTCGTATGTATATGCGTCTCCTAAATGTTTAGACGGAAAAATCGACATACAGGATTTTATATCTTACGTAGAGGTTTATCTGGAGTATGCTCAGCTGAGCGAGTATGATTTGGAGAATATGGGCAGAATGTTTTTTCAGTTTTGTGCTGTATGCAATTTTTACGGACAATATTATGCTTCCCAGACAAAAAATCGAAGTATTTTTTTGAAGCAGGCTGATTTATCTTCCAAGCTTCTTGTATGGTTTGAAGAAAATATTGATAATTTAACAAAGGAATTGATGCAGTTAAGCGTGAAATAGGAGTGAAATAAATGAAGGAAGAGTATAAAAATAAGATAAAACGCTTTTATGATGAAAGCGGAAAATTAGTTCAGTATCCTGCCAAAAGACCGTTGAGGATGATTGCATTACAAAAAATAGCAGCAGAGTTTGAACTTAACCGAACGTATTCGGAAAAAGAAGTAAACAACAAGATAAAAGACAACATCCGATTTACTGATATTGAACTAATTCGTAGAGAAATGATAGAACATGGATTCATGGGGAGGCTGAGAGATGGTTCGCAATATTGGTTAGAAAAAAGGAATTCATAGAGTGGAATGACCGTCATTCATGCATTTGAAAGAGTACATACTAACTTGCTGTATTTTCTTTTGCAGCAATACAATTGGATCATGCAGTCTGCAAATATTGAAATCATGATTTTTCAGAAGAGAAACAAAATCAGTATTTTGACGATAAATTGAAGAATTGCAACACAACAAAACGCCTGCTTGTAATATCGCAAATATTACAAGCAGGCGTTTTATAAAAGAAAAATTGTAGCCGAATGCGTTTTGTGTGCGGCCCCTTTTACTGGACCAGTGCGGACAGGCATAAGGGCTTTTGTGTTTGAACGATAAACGCTATTTTTTAAAAAAGGGAGAAAAATCAAATGTTGCAAAGTAATCAGCAGGTGTTTCCGCCCGGCGGATCATCTGGACAGAACCGTCCTCTTTGAGTAAGAGTTCAGCTGAGCGCAGCTTGCCGTTATAGTTATATCCCATAGAAAATCCATGTGCTCCCGTGTCGTGAATGGCTACGTAATCGCCAATATTGATTTTGGGCAGCATTCTATCAATAGCGAATTTGTCATTGTTTTCGCAAAGCCCGCCGGTTACATCGTATTGATGATCACATGGCGCATCCTCTTTTCCAAGGACTGTTATATGATGATACGCGCCGTAAATCGCTGGGCGCATTAGGTTTGCTGCGCATGCATCCAATCCGACATATTCTTTATAAATATGTTTTTCATGCAATACTTTGGAAATAAGCAAGCCGTGCGGCGCCAGCATAAAGCGCCCAAGTTCTGTGAAAATTGAAACATCCTCCATTTTTGCTGGAACAAGGACTTCCTCAAAAGCTTTCCGAACGCCGTCTCCAATTGCAAAAATATCATTTTCTTCCTGCTCTGGCCGATACGCCACACCAATACCGCCTGAGAGGTTGATGTATTGAATATCTGCACCGGTTGTGTCCCGCAGTTCGACGGCAAGCTGGAAAAGTGTGCGTGCCAGTTCCGGATAATAATCGTTTGTAACGGTATTGCTCGCCAAGAAGGCGTGAATACCGAAACGTTTTGCACCTTTTTTCATTAACAGACGAAACCCATCGATCATCTGTTGTTTGGTCATACCGTATTTTGCGTCTCCCGGATGATCCATGATCTGATTGTCCAGCATAAAATGCCCGCCGGGATTATACCGGCAGAAAATGGTTTCCGGCACACCCGTAAGCCGGTCAAGCCATTCGATATGCGTAAAATCGTCAAGATTGATATAGGCGCCGAGCTTATAGGCAAGACGCATATCCTCTTCCGGCGTCACATTGGAAGAAAACATAATATCGCTTCCATGAAAACCACAGGCTTCGCTCATCATTAGTTCTGTGAGAGAAGAGCAGTCTACACCGCAGCCCTCTTCCTGTAGGATTTTTAAAAGGAACGGGTTCGGCGTCGCTTTAACTGCGAAATATTCACGAAACCCTTTGTTCCAGGAAAAAGCTTTTTTAAGATTGCGAGCCGTTTGACGAATCCCTTTTTCGTCATAAATATGAAAAGGTGTAGGATAAGTTTGGGCAATTTCCTGCACTTGATCAAGCGTAACAAACGGTATTTTTTTCATGGTATCGTTTACATCCTTTCCGGCCCGGCAAATGCTGCGGGCACAGCTTTATAGCGAAGACTTCTTTTGGGCGCTATAACCCTGTATTTTATCGATGGCGGTGCCATAGGCGATTAGAAAGCCGAAATCCTCTATCTTTACAACAACTGAGATACTGCTTCAATATACCTTAGAAAATCCCCTTTGTCAACTGAATTCGGCAGAGTTTCAGTCAGCCGTAAGGGTTGAGGATAAGTGATACAGAGATTTGACTTGCATACACACGGACGACACAGAAGATTTTTCGATCGGTAACAAAAAGTTAAAAATAGAACGTTTGTTTTTTGCGATTCGGCATAGGATTTCACGGTAGGATGTGTTATAATAGCCTCAGAATTGTTTGTGTTTCGAAAAGATCAAATAAAGATAATGCCGCCGGGGAGGACAGATATGAAACGTAAGATTTTGACATTGGCGCTGAGCACTGCGCTGGTATTATCAGGATGTTCATATGGTCAGACCGGTATAGAAAGTCTGTTAAAGCCGCCGAAACTGTCAGATCAGCAAAATGAAATCTATACTGCACTGCAAGCAAGCATAGGAAAAAATATTACGTTGAAGTATCCGCGTACCGGTGATTTTACATCGGCTTTCCTGATCGCCAATATTGATGAAGAGTCCACACAGGAGGCCATTGTTTTTTATGAAGCGGCAGATACGGTAAACGCCACGATGACATTACGCATCAATGTATTGGATCAAAACGATGGTGCATGGGTATCTGTATACGACGCCGGCGTTTCTGCGCAGGACGTGGATAAGGTAAACTTTGTACAGTCGAACGGGAATACTTTCCTTGTTGTAGGATTTAATTTGGCCGGCGACAGCGGAAAGTTTGTCGTCGTATACCGATATCAGGATGGGCGCCTTGAGGAAACGGCCCAGCGGCTCACTTGCCTTGAATATGTTTCGTGTAACCTGAATGAGGATGAATACACAGAAATTTTTACTATTATAACGGATGCAAAAAGCGGTCGCCGCATTGCTCAGGCTTATCAAATATCCAGTCAGGGAAGCGTCAGGCCAATGGGACGAACGGATATGGATGCAAGTGTTTCTTCTTATCGGAATATAACGACGGGAAAACTTGCCGACGGCAGGCAGGCCGTCTATCTTGACGGGTTAAGCGGTACAAATCGATATACGACAGAGGTTTTGACATATGAGAATGGCAGCTTATACAATTTGTTGTACAGCGCCGCAGGAGAAAAATCATTTATAGAGGAGACAGTGCGAAGCGACGCCATATTCAGTGCGGATATTGACGCGGATGGCGTAATTGAAATACCGACGCGTGTGGCCGCAAGCGGATATGAGGATGCTGCTTCGCATGAACAGGAGTATTTTACACTCTGGAATATCTGCACAGAAGATGGGCTGGAGGTCAAAAAGACCTCGTATGTGGCCTATACTTTGGGATTCCTTTTTACCATTCCGGATAAATGGCTTGGACGCGTTACACCGGTTTTTTCTTCGGCGGAAAACGAACTCACCTTTTATCGGTATGACGGTGGGATGGAGCCGACGGCGCGTCTGCTTTCGATACGCGTATTTCGAAGCAGTGAATTCCGGGAAGGAATATCGGGATACACGACACTCCGCGACAATGGGCAGATCATTTATGCTCAAAAAATATATGACGACGACAAATCGCTTCAGCTGGACAGCGAGACAGTACAGTCCTGCTTTAGTCTGTATACACAATAGGGGGGCTCAAATTGAAAAAGATACTGATTTGTGAAGATGAACCGGCAATCCGTGATTTTGTGGTAATCAACCTGCAACGCAGCGGCTATACCACGGTAGCGGTATCAAGCGGTGAGGAGGCGCTGCGCGTATTCGGGCCGGATGGCGGAGATTTTGACGTGGCGCTTTTGGATATTATGATGCCTGGAATAGATGGTTTTACTGTCTGCAAGGAACTTCGCCAACGGTCAAACTGCGTTGGGATTGTAATGCTTACTGCAAAATCGCAAGAGGAAGATAAAGTAAGGGGGCTTACGCTTGGGGCAGATGACTATGTGGTAAAACCGTTTTCCCCTTCCGAGCTGGTTGCACGCGTCGAGGCAATTTATCGACGCGTCCTGTTTGCGAAGTCCTTACGGCGCGGGGCTTCCGTGCCGATTGTTTCGGGGGATTTTGTGCTGAATCCGCGCAGCCGTTCTTTAATGCGGGATGGAAAGACCATTGAATTGACGCAGGTGGAATATCAGTTGATGGAACTTTTTATTAAAAATAAGGGGATCGCACTGGGAAGGAATCGGATTTTAGATGATATCTGGGGCGAGGATTACTACGGTGACGAGAAAATTGTGGATGTAAATGTGCGCCGGCTCCGCATGAAAATTGAAGATGAACCCTCAAAGCCGCAGCATCTGCTGACGGTTTGGGGATATGGATATAAATGGCAGGAGTAAGGCTGAAGGATAGGAAAGGCAAAAGGGGAGACATGTATGGCGGTTAAAAGCATTACACAGCGTTGGGTACTTAACAGCCTGAGTGTTATTTTGGCCATTATCCTGCTTGCGGCAATAGCATTTTCGGTGTCGATATACAATTTTTATTATACTGCGGTTCGCGCAGCGCTTACTTCACGCGCCAATATTTCATCCGGAATCCTTTTGCGGGTGCTTGATGACAATTCGGTTGATTTTAATGCGGAATTGCGTGATTTAGTGGAAAATTCGGATGTAAAAGAACAATTCGAAGTTACGGCGATCGACCACAATGGACATGTTGCACTCTCTTCCAGCGGCTTTTCCTATAACCGCCAAGAAGTGATGCCGGATTATGAAGAAGCACAACGCAGCGCATCCGGAAAAGGGTATTATGTCGGGAAGACAGAATCCGGAGAGCGGATTATGGCGATTACGGTGATGCTTCCCAGTATGACGGCGGAGTACTCTGCCTTACGCTATGTCACCTCTATGGAAAATGTCGATAAGCAGCTTTTTGTATATATTGCGGTATTTATTTTAGGCGTCATCGTAGTGATCGTTTTTGTTTTGATATCGGGGCTTTACTTTGTTAAATCTATTGTCATACCGGTTAGGGAAGTCATAGCGGCGGCGAAGCGTTTTGCAACCGGTGATATGACGACACGGATTCAGAAAAAATCGGATGATGAAATGGGTGATCTTACCGACGTCATCAATTATATGGCAGATGAGATTGTAGCTTCAGAAAAAATGAAAAACGATTTTATATCCTCTGTATCCCATGAACTCCGCACACCGCTTACGGCCATAAAAGGGTGGAGCGAAACGTTGGAAACGATTGGAGACGAACCGGAAGACCGGGAAATGATGCGCAGAGGATTAAACGTTATAACCGGCGAAACCGAACGGCTTTCTTCAATGGTGGAAGAATTGCTTGATTTTTCACGGATGCAAAGCGGCAGGATGGCCATTATAAAAAGCCGAATGGATGTTCTGGCAGAGGTTGGTGAGGCGGTGCTGATTTACAAGCAGAGAGCGCAGCGGGATGAAATTCGGCTGATTTATCAGGAGCCGGAATCGGTTTCTCCGATTTTTGGAGATAGAAGTCGGCTAAAACAGGTATTTATCAATATCATTGATAATGCAATAAAGTATTGTGATGCAGGAGATACAGTCACCGTTTCTGTACAGGAACATGATGGCTTCATTGACGTCATTGTGGCGGATACTGGATGTGGTATTTCAGCTGAGGATCTTCCCAAAATAAAGACTAAGTTTTATAAGGCCAATCAGACGCGCCGGGGATCAGGAATAGGGCTTGCGGTTGCGGATGAGATTGTACACCTGCATGATGGCGAACTGTTTGTGAGCAGCGCTTTGGGTAAAGGGACGATCGTTACAGTCCGGCTGCCGGTCAATCTGAAAAAAGGAGAGATGCGTGAGCCGGAAATTACAACAACTAAGGAGATCTCACTTTCAGAAATAGAGGAAAGGACAAGGGAAGAATGAAGGAACAGCAGACAGCCGGTGTGCCGATCAAAAGTAGGATCGGCGGACAGGCACTAATCGAAGGCGTTATGATGCGGGGGCTTGATAGGAGTGCAATGGCGGTAAGAAAGCCGGACGGTGAAATTGACGTGAGTATTTCGCCTCTCCAAGCAGGCAAAGCGATGCAGGTGATTGGGAAAATACCGATTGTACGCGGTGTATTTAATTTTATCCAAAGTATTGTAATAGGTTACCGCTGTCTCGGTAAATCAGCGGAAATTGCCGGGCTTGAAGAGGAGGAAGGGGAGCCGTCGAAGTTTGAGCAATGGTTAGACCGAACGTTTGGGGATCATCTGATGAAAATCATTACCGGCGTGGGAATGCTTCTTGGCGTTGCAGCTTGCATTTTACTGTTTATCCTGCTTCCTTCTTTGGTTGTAAAGGGATTGGATATGCTGGTGCCTTTGCATGGATGGAAGTCCTTAATTGAAGGGATATTGAAAATGGGGATTTTTATCGGCTATCTTGCACTGATTACGCGGATGAAAGAAATCCATCGCGTATTTCAATATCACGGTGCAGAGCACAAGACGATTTTTTGCTACGAAAACGGTCTGCCGCTTACTGTTGAAAATGTGAAGAAGCAGAAACGCTTTCATCCCCGTTGCGGAACAAGTTTTATGATATTAATGCTGATCCTCAGTATTTTGGTTTCATCCTTGATGACATGGGACAGCCTCTGGCTGCGCACTGTACTTAAAATTGCGTCACTCCCGCTTGTGATGGGAATTGGCTATGAGCTGATTAAAATAGCGGGGCGCTATGATAATATTCTGACCAAGATCATTTCATGGCCTGGATTGATGCTGCAAAGGCTGACAACGTTTGAGCCGGAAGATGATCAAATGGAGGTAGCTATCGCATCAATGCTGCCGGTCATCCCAGAAAATCGGGATGAGGACCGATGGTAAGAATGACAGCAAATGAAAGCTATCGTGTGTTGTGCCATGCGCTGGAGCGAACCAGCAGCTGCCCTTCCTTTGAGGCGTTTGAACTGTTGGCAGGCTGTGCAGGGCTTTCCCGTACGCAGGTTTTAACGGATAGCGCAGTATTAGATGAAGAGCAGGTTCAGGCGATTGACGCGGCATTGCTGCGAAGGCTGAATGGAGAGCCGCTGCAGTATATTTTAGGAGAATGGACGTTCTTTGGACGCCCGTTTTATGTTGGGAAAGGCGTATTGATTCCCCGTGCGGATACAGAGGTACTTGTCGAAACGGCGCTGCTTATGTGCGGCGTGCAAAAGCAGCTGCGGATTGCAGATCTTTGTTCGGGCAGCGGCTGTATTGCTGTGACGCTTGCACGAGAAATTCCGGGAGCACAGGTAGATGCTTTTGAAAAAAGCGAAGCAGCTTATTCTTATCTGGAACGGAATATCCGGCGGCATGGTGCGCACGTACGGCCTTTTCTATTTGATGTCTGTGCTTCTTCAGCGGGCCTTTACGATTTGATTGTATCAAACCCACCGTACCTTTCGGCGGCTGATATGGAGAATTTGCAAAGGGAAGTTTCCTTTGAACCTCAAACGGCGCTTGCGGGCGGCGCTGACGGCCTTGATTTTTACCGAATCATAACGGAGCGCTGGAAGGCGAATCTGCGGCCCGGCGGGATTTTGCTTTATGAAGTTGGCGCAGGTCAGGCGGAGGCGGTTTCTGCGATCCTTTCGCAAAATGGTTTTGTAGAGATTTGCACATATAAAGATCTGTGTGGTATAATACGGGTGGTTGGCGGATATAAAGTGTCTGGCCCTTGACAGAGGCTTTTTTCTGTAAAGCGCGGACGAAAATTTCAAAGTAACGCAGGACCTTTGTACAATGGGAGAGGGAGATTCAAGCTGAATAGAAGTATCTGCGGCCTTATATTTCTGTGAAGGCCATGCCGCCCGGCAGCCGGCTTTACTAAGGCCTGTCTGAATGAAAATATAGGAAGCCGGTATGGGTGTGAGGAAGAAAGCTGTCCGTTGAAATATAAGGAAGCGCACCCAAACTGATTGTACTCAAGCGGCATTAGCATTTATTTACAATAAAAATTATATTAAAAAGCTGAAAGAAAACAAAAGGAGTATTAAAAATGGCCACGAAAGCAAAAAGTGGGAAACCTCAAGTGGAATTACAGGTCTCTGCAGAAGACAGAAAAAAGGCGTTGCAGACAGCGATCAGCCAAATAGAAAAACAATACGGAAAAGGCGCCGTCATGAAACTTGGCCAGGCCACCACGATGCAGGTGGACGCAATTTCAACCGGCTCGCTTGGCCTTGATATGGCGCTGGGAATCGGCGGCGTCCCGCGCGGGCGCATTATTGAGGTGTACGGACCGGAGTCTTCTGGCAAAACGACCGTAGCGCTGCAGATTATTGCGCAGGCGCAGAAAGAAGGCGGAGAAGCAGCTTTTATTGACGTTGAGCATGCGTTAGACCCGGTGTACGCCAAAGCGCTCGGTGTAGATATTGATTCCTTGCTTGTTTCTCAGCCGGATACCGGTGAACAGGCGCTTGAAATTATGGAAGCGCTGATTCGTTCCGGTGCGTTGGATGTAATTGTGTTGGACTCCGTAGCGGCGATGGTTACCAAAGCCGAAATAGATGGAGAAATGGGAGAGGCTCACGTCGGGCTGCAGGCAAGGCTGATGTCGCAGGCTTTAAGAAAACTTACCTCTGTGGTGTCACGCTCGAATTGTGTGGCAGTGTTTATCAACCAGATCCGTGAAAAAATCGGTGTGATGTATGGGAATCCCGAAACAACACCAGGTGGCCGGGCGCTTAAATTTTATTCATCTGTCCGTATTGAGGTAAGGCGGGGAGAACCAATTAAGAATGGTTCGGAGATTATCGGGAACAAGACAAAATGCAAAATCGTAAAAAATAAAGTGGCACCGCCATTTAAAGAAGTCGTTTTTGACATTTTGTATGGAGAAGGGGTTTCCCGTGTAGGCGAGATCATTGATTACGCGGTAGAAGCAGATATTATTGAAAAAAGCGGCGCATGGTTCAGTTATAACGGCGAGCGTTTAGGTCAGGGAAGAGATAGGGTCAAACAGCTCTTAAAGGATAATGAGGCACTCTGCAACGAAATTGAACAGAAAGTCCGGGCGCATGCGGCGGAACTGCTTGAAAAATCGCGGATGAAGTCGGCTTCTGCGCCGCAGGCTTCCGCTCCTGTTATCCCAGCAGCTCCGGTTAATTTAGAAGTTGATTTGGACATTGATGCGGATGAGAGTGACTTCTGATGCGGATTACTGCAATTGAACCCGGAAAAGGGGAACGGTTCCGTTTGTATACAGAGGAAGGCTATCTTTGCACGCTGGATGGCGAGACGGTTTTATCAAACCATATTTGTATTGGATGTGATGTAGACGGCCAAGCTTTGAACGAACTCAGCCTGCAGTCACAATTCCGCCGCGGCAGAGAGAAGGCGTATACCCTTTTGGGGTATCGTGATCATTCACGTAAAGAGCTTTTTGACAAATTACAGAGGTATATTTCTCCTGAAGCAGCGGCGTTGGTCTGTGATCTTATGGAGGAGCAGCATTTTTTAAATGATGAAGCATATGCTGAGAAATATGCACACTATTATCTTGAAACGAAAAAATGGGGAGCGCGCCGCGCGAAATATGAGCTGATCCGCAAGGGAATTGATCCTCAGCTTGCGGAACGTGTTTTGGATGCGTGTGAAATAGATGTTGCGGCGCAGATCCGTGCAGTAATTGAAAAAAAATATTCCCGTTTTCTAACCGCTGAAGATCCATATGCTGTAAAAAAGCTCATTGCGGCACTCATGCGGCTTGGATATCATTACAGCGATATTAAAGAGGTTTTGGCGGAATACAGAGATGGTGTTCCAGAGGATGAACAGTATTAACTATGGAGGATGTACATGGCAATTAAAGTTTCAATGATTTCACTCGGCTGTTCCAAAAACCAAGTGGATGCAGAACATCTTTTAGCCACGCTTTCAGATGGCGGATTTGAGTTGTGCAGAGATGTTTCGGAAAGTGATGTTGTCGTCATTAATACCTGCGGTTTTATCCAGTCTGCAAAAGAAGAAGCCATTGAGAATATACTGGAAATAGCTGAACTTAAAAAGGAAGGCGCAGTAAAAGGGATCGTGGTAACAGGCTGTTTGGCCGAGCGCTATCGAGATGAGATCGCGGACGAAATGGAAGAAGTGAACGTCGTTTTAGGGATTGGCGCAAACAATAGAATTTGTGAAGCGGTAAGAAAAGCTGCTGCTGGAGATAGAATGACGGCGTATGGGAAAAAAGAGGAATTGGATCTTTCCGGAAAAAGGATCCTTACCACACTGCCATACTATGCCTATTTGAAAATCGCCGAAGGATGTGATAACTGCTGTACGTATTGTGCTATCCCGCAGATACGGGGCCGTTTCCGCAGCCGTCCAATGGAAGAATTGATTGATGAGGCGAAATGGCTTGCCGGGCAGGGCGTTAAAGAACTGGTAGTAGTAGCGCAGGATACGACTCGCTACGGTGAAGATTTATATGGTGAATACAGGCTGGCCGCCCTTTTAAAAGAACTCTGCAAAATTGACGGCCTGCGCTGGATTCGTACACTGTATTGCTATCCGGATAAAATAACAGAAGATTTAATAGACACGATAGCCATGGAAGAAAAACTGGTAAAGTACTTGGATATTCCGATCCAGCATTGTGAAGAGGATATTTTACGCAAAATGAACCGGCCGATGGATCGAGATTCTTTAGCAGCGTTAATGGAAAAACTGCGTAATCGTATTCCAGGATTAACTCTCCGTACAACCGTAATGGTTGGGTTCCCGGGTGAAACGGAAGAACAGTTTGCCGCGTTAAGCGAGTTTGTGCAGGAAGTCCGGTTTGACCGGCTGGGATGTTTTTCTTTTTCGGCGGAAGAAGGTACGGTGGCGGAAGATATGGCTGGGCAAGTTGATGAGGAAGAAAAGAAACGCCGGGAAGAAATTATTATGACGCAGCAATCCATTATTATGGAGCAGCTTAATCAGGAAAAGATTGGAGAGCGGCAGCTGTGTATAGTAGAAGGGTACGACCGTTATGGAGAATGTTATTTTGGAAGGACAGCAGCAGATGCACCGGATGTTGATGGAAAGGTGTTTTTTACCAGTGAAGATCAGCTGAAAATGGGCGATTTTGTGAAAGTTCGTATTGAAGAAGTTATGGACTATGATCTTGTAGGCGTATGCGTTTCTTATTCATTGTAAAATATTTGAAAAGTGACTTCAAAGGAGGAACCTTTTTTGAATACACCGAATAAGCTGACGGTATTAAGGGTATTACTGGTGCCGCTGTTTTTGGTTTTTTTATTAGTGGGGCAGATCCCGGCGCATTACCTATTGGCACTTATTGTGTTTGTCGTCGCATCGGCTACCGATTCGCTGGATGGGCATTTGGCACGAAAGAATGATCAGGTAACGACGTTTGGAAAATTTCTGGATCCGCTCGCAGACAAAATACTGGTTCTTTCCGCTATGATTTCATTTATAGAGATTGGGCTTTGTGGGTCGCTTGTAGTCGTTATTATGATTGCACGCGAATTTATGGTAACGTCCCTTCGTCTTGTTGCCGTTTCAGGCGATGGGACTGTGATAGCAGCTGGGCTGCTTGGAAAAGTGAAAACGGTTGTGCAGATGGTCAGTGTTGTTTTAATCCTGATTTTGTGTATGCTTTCGGAGTGGTCGATTCTTCCTGCGGGAATATCGGTCCCGGTTATTGCAGAGAGCTTAATGTGGATATCGGCCATCCTTTCTGTTGTCTCGGGCGCGCAGTATATCTGGAAAAATCGGGCTGCAATCGGTCAGCTCAAATAATGTCCTCTTGCTTTTCAGGTTTGGATGCGGTATACTTTCTATTGGCTACAGAATCATCTGGGCTTGAAAAGTACCCCTGTTGACAACGTATGTCTCAGAATATAAGTTTGCACTATTACCAAAAAACAAAACAGAAGAAATGCGAAGAACGGAAGAAGTAGCGGTCTTAAAACCGCACGGACAGAGAGCGGCCAAAAGGTGAAAGGGCCGTACGTGGGAAAACTGTGAAATGCATCCGGGAGCAGACGGTGGGAAGTTTTGTAGTATCGCCGTTCGGGTAGCCGCCGTTAAAAGGCTTTGAGTAAAAAAAGAAGTGGAACCGCGGACCGCCGCCTTCGTATGTGAAGGCGGCGGCCTTTTTTCAGGAAAGGAAGGGGCTATGTTTCAGAATCTCAGATATGACATTCAGGCAATCAAAAATCGCGATCCGGCAGCCAGAAGCTCGATAGAAGTACTTTTATTGTATTCGGGGCTACATGCGCTTCTATGGTATCGCATTGCACACTGGTTTTACAAACATCATTGTTTCTTTTTAGCGCGTTTTTTTTCGCAATCGGGCAGGCTATGGACAGGGATTGAAATCCATCCTGGCGCACAAATTGGCAGAGGGCTTTTTATTGATCATGGCAGCGGCGTTGTTATCGGTGAAACTACAGTCATCGGCGATGACTGTACATTGTACCAAGGGGTAACTTTAGGAGGAACAGGAAAAGATAAAGGCAAACGGCATCCCACGTTAGGAAATAATGTGCTGGTCGGAAGCGGCGCAAAAATATTGGGGCCATTTAAAGTAGGAGATAACGCACGTGTTGCAGCGGGAGCTGTGGTGCTCGATGAAGTACCGCCAAATTCTACGGCGGTCGGCGTTCCGGCACGTATTGTCCGCAAAGATGGGGTGCGTGTCTGCGGCGAGATGGATCAAATCCATGTAAAGGATCCGGTCTCACAGGAGCTGTGCCGCCTGCGCGGCGTAGTAGAGCATTTGGAAAAAGAGGTTGCATCGTTAAAGCGTATGCAGCAGCAAAGGAAAGGAGAAGATCAACAATGAAGATATATAATACCTTAACCCGGAAAAAAGAGGAGTTTGTCCCGATCGAATATGGTAAAGTTAAAATTTATGCGTGCGGGCCGACCGTTTACAATTTGATTCACATAGGGAATGCACGTCCGATTTGTGTGTTTGACACATTGCGCAGATATTTAGCTTATCGCGGCTATCAAGTGAAATTTGTGCAAAATTATACGGATGTTGACGATAAGATCATCAATCGGGCTGCAGAAGAGGGGACTACGGCTAAAGAAATTTCAGAGCGTTATATAGCAGAATATAAAAAAGATGCCGCTGCACTAAACGTTATGGAAGCGGATGCCCATCCGAAAGTTACAGAAAACATGGGGGAAATCATTAAGATTGTAAAAACACTTGTAGAAAAAGGTTTTGCTTATGAAGCGGGAGGCGACGTGTATTTCCGTACGGCAAGATTCTCTGAATATGGAAAGCTTTCTCATATGCCGCTCGAGGAGCTCGAAGCGGGTGCGCGGATTGAGGTCAATTCTGTAAAGGAAGATCCAATGGATTTTGCTTTGTGGAAGGCATCAAAACCCGGTGAACCTAGTTGGAAATCCCCATGGGGTGAAGGGCGGCCGGGATGGCATATCGAGTGTTCGGCTATGGCTCAAAAGTTTCTTGGGAAAACCATCGATATCCATTGTGGCGGCCAAGATCTGATCTTTCCGCATCACGAAAATGAAATCGCACAAAGCGAGTGTGCAAACGGCGTCCCTTTTGCGCACTATTGGATGCATAACGGGTATATCAATATCGATAATCGTAAAATGTCAAAATCGCTTGGGAATTTTATTACGACACGCGCAGCAGGTGAGCGGTTTGGATATGAACCGATCCGCCTTTTGATGATTCAGGCACACTACCGCAGTCAAATTAATTATACGGAAGAAGTTGTAGAGTCGTGCGTATCTTCCTTGGAGCGGATGTATACATGCTGGGAAAATCTAAACTTTGTCAAAAAAACGGCACGTCCGGGCGCAATATCAGAAAGCCAGAAAGAACGCCTTGATGCATTCCGCAATCGTTTTGTTGACGCGATGGATGATGATTTGAATACGGCGGATGCTTTGGCTGTAATATTTGAATTGATTCGTGAAATCAACTCAAATATCCAAGGGGAGAATCTTGAAAATGCAGGTTACATCGATTATGCTGCTGCGCTTTATGAGGAATTGACCCAAGTTTTGGGGCTTTTATATAATAAGAAAGAAGAAGAGATTCCGTCCGATATATTGGCGCTTGTTGCAGAGCGCGCAGCGGCGCGTAAGGCAAAAGATTTTGCACGGGCAGATGCACTGCGGGATGAAATCGTGTCGAAGGGATACCTTGTTGAAGAGACAAGACAAGGGACAAAAGTATCAAAAAAGAACTGAATACGATTCATTTACAAAATGTTCATTATTTTTTACGGAATCGTCTCTTGTATGCCTATGTGTTGATCGCTATAATAAAAACTACACATAATATTATATCCGTATACAGCAGGAAATCGCTTGATTTCACATGGTACAACGCGGAGAGGAATACAGGTGATAGAAGCTTGAAAAAAACAAAGATCGTGTCGTGTATACTCGCCATAGCTTTTTTATTCACCGGCTGTATGTCGTCTGATGCGCAGCCGATCAATGAGGAAGATATTCATTTTGTCCAATTTGATGAAATAGCGGATGATGCGGAGGTTGCGGTTATCCATACTTCTGTTGGAACAATCCGAATGGTATTGTTTCCTGAAGAAGCGCCGAACACAGTTGCGCATTTCAGAAGATTGGTGAAAGACGGGTTTTATACCAATCAAAGGATTTTTGGCCAGTCTGAAAGCAATACAATCATTACCGGTGCAACGGATGAAACCGGTGGGACGGGCAAATTGCTAACAGATGACGGCGAAGCGATCGAATGCGAGACAACGCCGAATTTGTGGCATTTCAGCGGAGCGGTCTCAGTACTTGGATATCAAGAAAACAGGTTTTCCCAAGAGTACTATTCAGACAGCCGTTTTTTTATCATTGGAAACGTAGATGCAACAACGGATCTGGTCAATGAGATGGAGGAATATGACTATCCGCTTAAGGTAATCAACGCTTATAAAGAGCACGGCGGTTTACCGCAATTTACGGGTGCATATACGGTGTTTGCGCAGGTTTACGATGGGCTTGATATTGTAGATACGCTTTCTCAAATGCCAACTACTGGGGATTATAAAGAACTTGCGGATGGCGTTGTGATTGAATCTATCGAGCTTTCCACATATGGCGAGGAAGCTGCAAAAGAAAATAATAAAGCTTGAAGGGGAAAGGCATTCAGTGAAAAGAATAATATATAGAGTAGGAGCGTTGCTGATGGCGGCAGCTTTAGTATTGCCGTTTAGCGGCTGCTCCGGCGGTGATGATACTTTGATCCAGTTTCAGCAGCCTAAGAAAGGGCAGATGGTTGCAGATATCAATGTCGCAGACTATGGAACGATTAAGGTGATGCTTTTTTCCGATCAGGCTCCCAAAGCCGTTGAAAACTTTGTGACACATGCAAGGGAAGGCTATTATGACGGATTGACTTTTCACCGTATTATTGATAATTTTATGATTCAAGGCGGCGATCCCGACGGGGATGGGACAGGCGGAGAAAGCATTTGGGGCGAGCCTTTTGAAGATGAGTTTTCCGATGACCTGCGCAATTTTACGGGGGCGCTTTCTATGGCGAATAGTGGAGAAGATTCAAACGAAAGCCAGTTCTTTATTGTCAATACGCAGCCGATGTCAGGCGGGGAAGAGGAGCTCAATTATTATAATAATGTATCGCGCCCTTCGCAGGGCCATGATCCCATTGATTACTCCGATGTGCAGCGTGAAAAATATATTGAAGTCGGAGGAACGCCTTGGCTCGACAATGTGCATACGGTATTTGGCCAGGTATACGAAGGTTTAGACGTAGTACAGGCGATTATGGACGATGCAGCGGCTGGTTCTGAGAAAGACGTCGTCATTACAAGCATCACCGTTGCAGAATATAACGGCTAAACTGGAAGCTTATACAGTTTTTATAGTTAAAGAAAAGTTATAAGGGACACCTTTTGAAAGAAAGGTGTCCCTCGCTTTTTATATCTCAAATTTAGCATAGCAGATTGAACTTATATATTACAGCTCAATTTTCTGTATATCTATGGGCGCAGTATTTAAGCTTTATAGAGGATCGAGAGAGGAAAAACAGCGTCCGTGCTGCACACTTTATTTAGCGGTTTTTCATCTCGATCTCACTATCATAGTATTGTTCCTGAAACCATATAGATTCCAAAATTTCTCTTTTATCAAAATGAATTCCTTCAGGTGCGGCGATAAGCTTATCTTCTGCATCGTTATGGCGATGGACAATCCCGATAATCCGAGCTGTAAATTCTTCGACTGGAGTATCTACACCGAGCAGATACACATCAAGCTCTTCTCCATCGCCGCCTATCACATTTGGGATATATCCGTAATTGATGGGATAGATGAGACCGGGATGCTTATGGTGTATACTTCTAACCGGTCTGTCTATTTTTATATGAACTGTTTTCCCAAGGAAGGATTTAACGAGAGCTTTTCTCAAAGTATAAACAATAAAAGATTGTTTCCCCTTAAGATATTGTTCTCTGCCATTTTCGGCCGGTACTTGCCGGGATAAGGATACCTTTAGGTTTTCATATTCTTTTGCAGCTGAGGGGGTACTGTTAAGATAATCTCTGAAATTTATATAATTTATCCAATCTATACTGCCTGTGAGGGTAACGTGAATAAAATGGGTTTGTAAATCCCCAGTACCTTCGTAAAAGCTGCCTGATGCGAATAACAGCTGTTTTCCAAGATTTGCATTTGGCCTATAGTGAAATCCATTGTCTTTCAATTCCTGTTCAAAAGCAAGAATATCGTTGAAATCATCAACTGCGATTGCAATATCGATTATTGGTTTGGCTTTTATCGATAATATAGACGTACTTCCTACATGCTGGATGTCTTGAATAATATCACCCAATATCATTTTTAGACGGGAAATCGTATTTTGTGCTTCTATTTCCCATTCTTTTTTGTGTTTGTATAGTTTCACGGTTCCCCGTTTTAATCCGATCATTTGCTGACCTCCCTGATACATTGGCCGAAAGAAAGCTGTACGGTTCGGTGTCTAATCCATTTCCAATGATTTCTACACCATAGGACAGCCTATACTTGCCTATAGACGATCTTGGATTTTCTGTGTTCTCGAACATAGATATTATATAAAAGTGCTTATCCTATCCCAATGGTGCATTGAAGAATAGCGGTAAAAAGGGTAAAATGTGAATTTCTTTTATTTGTTTTGATGTTATCATCTTCCCAACATTTTTATTTCAATAGAGTTTTGTTCTCTTGATCGTAAGTTGGACGAATTAAAAATATTTGATTTAAATATAGGTTTGTTAAGACCGAAATAGTCGCGCTTTTTAGATTTTTAGCGGATCTGTCACGGCAACCAGCTATAAAAATCGAAAGGGACACCTGCTATAAGGCGTCCCTCTTTATATTTTACAAAAGTGCGTGCCTATGGGGTTGTGATTTGCCGCTTTGGATCCTTGTCTGACGGTAGAGGCGGGAGCGGCGCAATGCGGGGAAAAACGATCCTGCGGACGCAATAAAATAAAACAATGGAAATAGCAGCGCCGAAAAGGACATCAGAAGCATAGTGCGCTCCTACCAGAACACGGGAAATCCCCATGATAATCACCCAAATATAAGGGATGATATAGCACAGCATTTTGCCGATGCGTGATTTTATCAATGGGACAAACTGAACAAAAATAATCAATGCAGCGGCGTTTGCGGTATGCCCTGATGGAAAGGAGACATGCCCTGTATAACCGCGCGGCTGATACCACGGTGTAAACTGAGAAAAACTTTCAAGCTGGCGAAAACGGGTGCGGCCCCAAGACAGCTTTAATATACTAATCAAAAGTAGGAGTGTAATCAGGTAGAATATCATAACAACGGCAATACGCATCCATTCATATAAAAGCGCACGCGGTGATTTTACTGCGAGAAAAGCTATAACCGCATATAGCAGAAGCGTAGCTACCGCATAGCCAATAAATTGCCAAAAAGAAAATGCGGCATAAATGTAAAATGTATATGCTACACCGGCAGATGCCGCAATAATAGAGCATACAATTTTAAAATTGCGTAGTTTCGCCGACCTTTCCCGGATAAAGAAAACGGCGGATACAATTCCGGAAAACGTTGCCAGAACCGGTGCAACCAGTACGCCAAGTGTTTCGAGCGTGCGGCCAAAAGAGGATTCCTGATTGACGACAGATATCGAAATGGGAAGATCATAAATTCCAAATACAACAGCCAGTACAATAAAAAGCACAAAAGCAAATGCAAGGGGCAAAACACGGCGGCTGAAACGGGACATCTTAATCTTTTATGCTCCTTTCCATGCTGTTCACACAATTTTTAAAGTTCTGGATGAAGGGAACACAAAAAGTCCCTTTCTTTTTTTCCAAAACGATGATAAAATGATACTCAAAAAGCGTATGGTCTGTATGCGCAATAAGCATCAGATATAAAACGTTTTTTATCCGGCTGGGATGAAGGACAGTCATTTATCAAGATGATTTTCCGCATTTTTGATTAGGTTAAACAGCGATGAGGCAAACAGCGGATAATTTTGTGAAAGCGTCTGCGTGGAAATAAAAAGTGCTTGCGCCTTTTCTGTGTCGATACCAGAGGCAATTTCTTCCGCTTTTGATTCAAGCAGGACCATAGCGGCCAGTGCTTTTGCCCGTGCCGCAGCAGGCGAAACAGTAAACATGCTTTGCTCGTTTTTCGGGTTTACGCTGTAAAGAATGCGAAACATCCGATAGACCGAGAGATTAAAAAAAGAAGAAACAGCGGTTGTGAGCTCTTTGTTGTTTGCTGTATGCAGCAAATCGAAAATGATATTCAATGCATTGGCAATCAATTTTTTGTTCAGCGTTGGAAGGATACTGCCGCTGCCGCGCATCATGTTTTCTTTCCCGAGTGCATCGGCATCTGGAATATCCTCAACCGTTATTTGAGCACCGGTACGTTCGGGAGAGCGGCCTAAGAGATAATCGCACGAAACACCATAAAAATCAGCGGTGCGAACGACAAAATCCAAGCCGCATTCACGGATTCCTTTTTCATAATGTGATAAAAGCGCTTGGGAGATGCCGAGTTCCGCAGCCGCTTGTTTTTGGCTGATACCGCGTTCTTTGCGCAAAAGGGTGAGAATCCGCGGAAAGTCTGTGTTCATCCGTTCACCTCCTATAAAAAAGTTTTAACGTAAAGTAAATTATAGTATAAAGGTTACGCGTTGTAAAGCCGTTTTCAGATAAAATATGACAAGATCGTGGATTTTTTTCGAGATTTGGCCGGATATCCGTAAGATACAGGCCGATTTTGGGAAAAGAAGAGAAATTGCAGAAAAGGGAGTGCTATTTTATGCAGGCATATCATATTTATTTGATCCGTCATGGGCTGACACAGGCGAATATAGAGGGAAAGTATATTGGAGAAACGGATCTTGACCTCTGTGAAGAGGGTGTAGAAGAAATCCTTGACTTAAAAGCACGTTTTTCGTATCCTGCCGTCGGCCGGGTGTACACAAGCCCGCTGCGGAGAAGCATCCAAACAGCACGGCTTCTGTATCCTGAAATGACGCCGCTGACAGTTGATTCGCTGAGAGAATATGCATTTGGAGCCTTTGAAAACAAGACGCCGGAAGAACTGAAAGAACTGCCGTCTTACCGCAGTTGGATTGACAGTACGCAAAAAACGGTTCCTGACGGTGCAGAGGATCCAAACGCATTTGGCGCACGAGTCGTAGAAGGGCTTGACCGGGTCATCCGGGATATGATGAAAGATCATATTGGCGATGCTGCGGTTATTACACATGCAGGCGTCATTACGGCGATCCTGACAGCCTGCGGTATACCGAAAAGGCCGTTGCTTGAATGGAAAGTAGAAAGCGGGAAAGGATATACTTTATCGGTCAGTGCAGGGCTTTGGGCAAATGAACATCTGGTTGAAGTATTTACACCCGTCCCCTATGGAACAGGGACGGATGAAGTGATGCTTGAATATCAGCGCTTGTTTCCTGAGGAAGAATAATATGGGCAGAAAAGGCTTGATCCATCTGTATACAGGAGAGGGAAAAGGAAAGACAACGGCTGCGGTAGGCTTAATGGTTCGTGCCGTTGGAAACGGTCTGCGATGCTTATTTGTCCAGTTTTTGAAAGGGCAGGAATCAGGAGAGGTTGCCATACTGGAAAAAATTGGTGTAACAGTGCTGCAGGCGGGATCAGAAAAGTTTTTTTCTGATCTGGACGTCGATGAGAAAAAAGAATGTGTGCAAAAGCACCTTTTATGCTATAATAGAGCGAAAGAGATGCTTTTGTCAGGAAAATACGATCTGGTGGTTTTCGATGAGGTGACATATGCGGCCGATTTTGCTTTGATACCGGTACGGGATTTGTGCCAGACGCTTGACGATAGGCCGGAGCATGTGGAAGTTGTGTTGACGGGAAGAGAGGCACCGGAGTGTCTTGCAATACGGGCGGATTATCTTTCTGAAATCCATGCCCATCGTCATCCTTTTGAGCGAGGGATTTATGCAAGAAAAGGGATAGAATATTGACAGTGGATTCGATTGTGAAAAAGGAGAGATTGCATGCGGACGAATGAATTGGTTGCAGAAGCTTCTAAACGGCTTCGCGGCGCGATGACCCCTGCGGCTTCTCTGATTATGATTTTACTTTTAACAGCTTGGGGGCTTGCGTTGGCAACACACGCATTCTCTCTTTTGCTGCATTCCATGTTCCTCCATTCTGATACGACACAGCCGCTTGTCTCTGCTATGCCGGTTTTATTTGGAACAGCGTGCTTCCTTTTGATATGCGGCCCGCTTTGGCTGAATGCAAGAAGATGGTTTTTTCGTTTAGATGAAGGATTTGTCCCATTGCGTACGGCTTTTTATTACGTATCTTCTATCAGCAGATACCGTAAAACGCTTTGTTTTACGTTAAGCGTAACAGGATTGCGTTTTTTTGCCGCACTTTTTTGCTTTTTGCCGGCTGCGATTGTATGGGCAGCCGTCCGTGTTGTTGCGTTTGCAGATGTTTATACCTTATTGGCTGTCATTTTAGATGGGATTTTATTCATATTAGGGATTGCATTTTCGTATTATTTGCTGTCCGGCCTATTTTTGTCGGAATATCTGTTTATATCCGGACAAAAGCATACGCCCTTTTCCGCTGTCCGCTGCTCTTTTCAGCTGATGAGAGGGGGGCGCGGACGTTTGTTTAAATTGCTTTGCAGTTTAATTCCTTATTTTTTAATCAGTTTGGCAGTTGTGACGTTACCTCTGACGGTACCGCACATAGAAAGCTGTTTTGCCGTTTTAGCAAAGCAGCTCTTGACAGAAAATCAGTCCGGTGCTTTTAAAGATCCGGACAGACAAGATGGAGGAGAATATGTCTTTACTGAGTGAAGCACAGCGTGTAGTTGTAAAAGTGGGTACATCAACCCTTACCCATGCGACAGGGCTTTTAAATATACGACGAGTAGAGCAGCTTGTGCGGGTGCTTTCGGACTTAAAAAATGCCGGAAAGGAAATTATTTTGGTGACTTCCGGTGCCATAGGAGTTGGAGCAGGAAAGCTTGGGATGCTCACTCGGCCGTCTGATATGCCAACAAAACAGGCTTGTGCGGCAATTGGCCAGAGCGAGCTGATGTATGTATATGATAAATGTTTTTCGGAATACAATCACAATGTTGCACAGGTCCTTCTGACACGCGATATTATTGAAGATGAGAATCGGAAAAACAATGTCACAAACACGCTATCAAGGCTGCTTTCTTTATCTGTTATCCCTGTAATTAATGAGAACGATACGGTCGCTACAGAAGAAATTGAGTTTGGGGACAATGATACGCTGTCAGCGATTGTAGCTGCTATTGTACAGGCAGATTTACTGATGATTTTGACTGATATCGATGGCCTTTATGACAGTGACCCGCATTTAAATCCAAAAGCAAAAAAGATCCCTGTCGTTACAATGATAGACGACGCGGTTTTAGCGGTGGGCGGAAATAAAGGATCCGAATTTGGGACAGGCGGCATGGCGGCGAAACTTCATGCAGCGCAGCTTTGTATGGAAGAAAAAATCCCGATGATTATTATGAACGGAAACAGGCCCTCCAGAATTTATGGCTTGCTGGACGGCGAAGATATTGGCACGCTGTTTTATGCGGGTCGAACCTGAAAGGAGCACTGTAGTTATGTCAAATGTCATGTCACTTGCCCGCCGGTTAAAAGCGGCACAGCCGCAGATTGCACATGCGCCAACCGAACTGAAAAACCGTCTTTTATTGCGTATAGCAGATTGCCTTTGCGCTTCAATGGAGGAAATCTTGGAAGCAAATCAGACAGATATTTCTTCTGCCGCACAAAATGGGATACCCAATGTGATGTTAGACCGCCTGTCATTGTCTGAAGAGAGGATCCATAACATGGCGGATGGCGTTAGGAAAGTAGCGCGCCTTGCCGATCCGGTAGGAGAAGTGTTGAGCGGCTATACGCTTGTAAATGGGTTGAAAATCCGAAAAGAACGTGTTCCGCTTGGTATTGTAGGCATGATTTATGAGTCACGGCCCAATGTGACAGTGGATGCGGCGGTACTTTGCTTAAAGGCTTCAAATGCGGTGCTGTTACGAGGGGGAAAAGAGGCGATTTATACCAATATTACGTTGACACGCATCATGCAGCATGCTCTTGAAGAGGAGGGAATGAACCCTGACATCCTGCTTTTAGTAGAGGATACCTCGCGTCAATCTGCAACGGAAATGATGAAGCTGAATGGTTATTTGGATGTTTTGATACCGCGTGGCGGGCAGGGGCTGATACGATCCGTTGTAGAGAACGCCACCGTACCGGTCATTGAAACAGGAGCTGGAAACTGTCACATCTATATTGATGCTGAGGCAGATTTGGAAATGGGCGTAAATATCGTATATAATGCAAAGACAAGCCGCCCATCTGTATGTAATGCCTGTGAGAGTCTTTTGGTACATAAAGATGTGGCAGAACAGTTTTTACCTCTTGTAAAAGAGCGGCTTGATACAAAAAACGTGATTATACTTGGCTGTGAAGAGACGCGCCGGATTTTGGGAGAAAGCGTAGCTCCGGCTACGGAGAGCGACTATGCAGCGGAATTTTTAGGATATGTGATTTCTGTCAAAGTCGTGAATGATCTTGACGAAGCGATTCGGCATATTAATCAGTATTCTACTCACCACTCGGAAGCTATTGTCACCAATAATCTAACCAATTCGCAGAAGTTTACGGAACAGGTGGATTCTGCGGCGGTATATGTCAATGCTTCGACCCGCTTTACGGACGGTGATGAATTTGGCTTTGGTGCAGAAATAGGAATTTCTACTCAAAAGCTGCACGCACGCGGTCCAATGGGATTAGAAGCACTGACCAGCACCAAATATGTTATTTTAGGAAACGGGCAGATTCGATAGGAGGACGTCATGAAAAAAGAAGGAAAAGACAGTGGGCTTGCCGCAGTATTGTCCGGATTGAACGAAAAAAAGAATCCAAAACCTGAAAAGGCAGAAAAAGAGAAATTAGAAAATCCGGAAGCAGAAGTAAAAAACAGCACAGCTATACCTGAAGAGGAAACTCCATCAGATGCACAAGAAACGCAAGAAACGAGAGAACCGGAAGAAGACAAGATAAGTGAAGAAGAATATGTGCCGGCAGATACGGAATCGGAAGTTTCCCGTCCGAAAAAAGTGAAGAAAAAACGCTCAAAACGTGAAATCCGCATCGCAGTCTTGGGAATTTTGACAAGCTTTTTTGTTGTAGTTGGCGTTATTTCTACTATCCATTTCATAATTGATACTACGCGGAATATTGTAGATTCCACTGAACTAAAAGAAGAGTTAGCATATGCGGTTTTTCCGCTTGTTATTGTAGACGCACCAGAGTTTGAAACACCGGAATCACTTGATAGTTCGGTTATCATCTCTTCCTCTATTTGGAGATTGATCCTTGATGCCGATATGGATACTTATGTCAAAGATGATGTTGGAGGGATTACGGTCCCAGATGCAGATGTAGAGTACTATGTCCGCCAGCTTTACGGAAACGGCGTTGCAATTGTTCATCAAACGATCCCGGATGCAAGTGTGGAAATGAGTTACAGTGCCGAAAATAAGAGCTATTTGATTGAATCTACACCGGTGCTGCTTCCGTATACGCCGCGGGTGGACGAAGTACAGCGAAACGGTGATATTTATACGATCCGCGTGAGTTATATCCTGCCGGATGTTACGTGGAATTTATCGCCGTCTTATCGGAATGAAACGGTAGAAAAGGTCATGCAGTTTACATTGGAAAAAGTAGATGGCCACTATCAGGTGCTTTCGTCTAAATTGCTGGAGGTTATCAATAATCCGAATGAAAGCAGTGAAGAGGCGACAAGCAGTTTACCGGAAGAATCGGTATCATCTTCTGAGGAGTCGGTGTCTGAGGCTGTTGCAGAATAATATTAAAAAGGAAAGGATAGGGGAAATTAAAATGAAAAACCCAATTGTAACCATTGAAATGGAAAATGGAGATATCATGAAGGCAGAATTATATCCGGAAATTGCGCCGAACACAGTACGTAATTTTATATCGCTGTGCCAAAAAGGATTCTATGACGGCGTCATTTTCCACCGTGTTATTCCGGGATTTATGATTCAAGGGGGCGATCCTGAAGGCCGCGGGACCGGAGGACCGGGATATAGTATTCGCGGTGAATTTACTGCAAATGGATTCGTAAATGAGTTAAAGCATACTAAGGGTGTTTTATCAATGGCTCGTACTTCATATCCAGATAGTGCAGGTTCACAGTTTTTCATTATGGTGGCGGATGCGCCGCATCTGGATGGGCAGTACGCTGCGTTTGGCAAAATTGTAGAGGGAATGGAAGCGACGGAGGCGATTCTTTCTGTTGTGACCGACTTTGCAGACCGTCCTGTCAAGGATCAAAAGATGAAAAAAGTTACGGTAGAAACATTTGGCAAAACGTATGATGAGCCGGAAACACTTTAATTTGGCTTTTGAGAGTTGTGCTGGATGGTTTATACAAAAAACAGCAGGCTGCACGTTGAACAGCCTGCTGTTTTTTTGTTTCGAAATCTTAACGATTCTTTCATATCTGTTTATTATAATTAAAGCTTAACATATGTGCCGATGACAAAATACGGCACAGAAAGGAGTACGCATGAAGAAGCTTGCAAAGTATTTAAAGCCATATACGGGATGGATTCTGATATGTATGGTTCTGCTGTTTGCACAAGCGATCTGCGAATTAAATCTGCCTAACCTTATGTCCGATATTGTAAATGTCGGGTTACAGCAAGGAGGTATTGAAGAAAGTGCACCGCGGGTCCTAAGCGCAAAGGGGATGCAGCTTTTAACCCCTTTTGTCGATGAAACAGATCGTACGGCTTTAAACGATGGCTATACGACAGAGAATTTTTCTGACAAGCTGCAAGAAGAATTTCCAGATGCAGTTCCCGGCGAGGTTTATGTCTTATCTGAGGAAAAAGAAAAAAGAGAAGCCGCAGAGGAGGCATATAGTCATGCTTCAGCTGCAATGCTGCGCTTTTTCCAATCGATAGCACAGCAAAATGGCGAAGAGTTGAATCTGTCTGATTCAGATGCATCTGCTTCAATGGATTTTGATGCGATCTATGAAATGTTGCCCACAATTTTGCAGATGCCGGAGCAAGCCTTTTCTGAGGCTATTGATTCGTCTGCGGATATGGATCCGTCCTTAAGCAGCCAGATAGGGATTGTTTTGACGAAAGGGTTCTATGAAGAGCTTGGCGCAGACATGGAGGCAATGCAGAACAATTACATTATCCGTACCGGCATTTTGATGATTGGTGTTACGCTGCTGAGTGCGGTGGCCGCTGTTTTGATCGGCCTGCTGGCGGCACGGATTGCTGCGGGTGGTGCGCGCACATTGCGCAGGGATTTGTTTTCAACTGTAGAGGGCTTTTCAAGCGCAGAGTTTGACCGGTTTTCTACAGCTTCCCTCATTACCCGTACAACAAATGATGTAACACAGGTACAGACGCTTGTTGTCATGGCGATCAGGATGGTGTGCTATGCACCGATTATCGGCATAGGCGGCATTATAATGGCGCTTGGAAAAAGCGTGTCTTTAAGCTGGATTATCGCACTTGCTGTTATAGTCTTGCTTTGCACAATTATGATTATTTTTGCAATTGCAATGCCTAAATTTAAAATTGTACAAAAGCTTGTTGACCGATTGAATCTGGTTACCCGTGAAAATCTTTCTGGAATGATGGTAGTGCGCGCATTCGGCAATCAAAAAAGGGAGGAAGAGCGTTTTGAAAAAGCGAATCGGGATCTTACGCAAACCAACCTTTTTATTAACCGCGTGATTGTATTTATGATGCCGTTTATGACGTTTGTGATGAACGCTGTAACTTTATTGATTGTATGGTTTGGCAGCAAACAGATTGAAGCATCATCTATGCAAGTTGGCGATATGATGGCATACATGCAGTATGCAATGCAGATTATTATGGCGTTTTTGATGATCGCGGTGATGTTTATCATGGTACCGCGTGCTTCCGTTGCCGGTGACCGCATTGCGGAAGTACTGGAAACAAAACCGTCTATTCGCGATCCGGAATCCCCTGTCAGCCTGACAGCCCCAGTACGCGGCGAAGTTGCTTTCCATGACGTATCGTTCCGTTATCCGAATGCGGAAGAAAATGTGCTGGAACATTTAAGCTTTACAGCGAAACCGGGGGAAACTACGGCTTTTATCGGGAGTACCGGCGCTGGGAAATCTACGCTTGTGCAACTGATCTTGCGTTTTTATGATGTAACAGATGGTTCAATTACGCTTGATGGTGTAGATATCCGCGAACTTACGCAAAAGGAGCTGCGTGCACAGATCGGCTTTGTTCCGCAGAAGGGGCTTTTGTTTTCCGGCGATATTGCTTCGAATATCCGGTATGGCAATGATCTGGCAACAGATGAAGAGGTCCGCCGTGCTGCGCAAACTGCACAGGCCTTGGAGTTTATCGATGCATTCCCTAAAGGAATGGAAACAGGGATTGCACAAGGAGGGACGAATGTTTCAGGCGGACAGAAGCAGCGCCTCTCTATCGCGCGGGCTTTAGCCAAAAAAGCGCCTGTATATATTTTTGATGACAGCTTCTCTGCGCTGGATTTTAAAACAGATGCGGCGCTTAGGCGCGCACTTGCAAAGGATACGGCAGGTGCAGCCGTATTAATTGTAGCGCAGCGGGTTAGCACAATTATGCATGCACAGCAGATTGTTGTACTGGATCAAGGGAAGATTATGGGTGTGGGTACACATAAAGAGTTGTTAAAAACATGCCCGACTTATCGTGAGATCGCAGAATCTCAGCTCTCGGAGGAGGAACTGCAATGAGTAGACAGCAGAAAAATCCCTCCGCAATGCGGCGGATGGGCCCAGGCTCCGGTATGGCTGCTTCGGGAGAAAAGGCAAAGGATTTTAAAGGCAGTATCGCCAAATTGTGTTCCTATCTTGCAAAGTATAAATTTCGCATTTTTTTGGTTATGTTGTTTGCTGTGGCATCAACAGTATTTATGATTTTAGGCCCCAAGATTCTTGGTAATGTGACAACTGAGCTGTTTCAAGGGATCATGCGGATTGTAGGCGGCAGCAGCCAAGGAATTGATTTTGTTTATATTGGGCGAATTTTGCTTGCTTTATTGGGATTGTATCTGGTTAGCGCCGGCTTTTCCTATCTTCAAGGATTTATCATGACCGATGTTTCCATGAAAGTAACTTATAATCTTCGAAACGAAATCATCCGGAAAATCAATCGTATGCCGCTCGGATATTTTGATACAACAAGCCATGGCGAGGTGTTGTCGCGCGTGACAAATGATGTCGACACTCTTTCGCAGTCTTTAAACCAGAGTATAACACAATTGATCACTTCTGCTACCAGCATCATTGGCATTTTGATTATGATGCTGTCGATAAGCTGGCAGTTGACGCTGGTGGCGCTTTGCATTGTGCCGGTTTCCCTTATTTTTGTTGTAACGATTGTGAAACATTCGCAGAAGTACTTTATGCAGCAGCAGGAATATCTGGGGCATGTAAACGGCCATATAGAGGAAATGTATGGCGGCCACATTGTAATGAAAGCATTCTCCGGTGAAGAGAAATCGGTGGAAGCATTTGGGGCATACAATGAAAAGTTGTATACTTCTGCATGGAAGAGCCAGTTTCTGTCTGGCTTGATGATGCCGGTAATGAATTTTGTTTCTAATATAGGCTATGTCGTAATCTGTCTTTTAGGCAGTGTAATGGCCACAGGCGGCGCTATGACGATCGGTGACATTCAAGCCTTTATTCAATATGTGCGGCAATTTACACAGCCCATTACGCAGGTTGCCAACATTTCAAATATGCTGCAGCAGACAGCGGCAGCGGCAGAGCGGGTCTTTGAGTTTTTAAACGAAGAAGAGGAACCGGCAGATCAGGCTATTGTTTCGATCAATAGAACAGAGGCGCCGGATACGGATACCTGTTTTCATGTGGAGGGCAGCGTACAGTTTGCACATGTTCATTTTGGATATCGCCCAGATAAAATTATTATCAACGATTTTTCGGCCCAGGTTAAGGCTGGACAGAAAATTGCTATTGTCGGCCCTACCGGCGCCGGAAAAACAACGATGGTGAAACTGTTGATGCGGTTTTATGACGTAAATGAAGGCGCTATCCTGATCGATGGCAATGATATCCGTTCTTTTGCACGCAACGATCTGCGCGGGCTATTTGGAATGGTTCTGCAAGATACATGGCTGTATAATGGAACGGTTATGGAGAATATCCGTTATGGAAGGGAAAGTGCGACTGATGAGGAGGTTTATGCGGCGGCTAAGGCTGCACAGGTAGATCACTTTGTCCGTACGCTTCCGGGCGGCTATTCTATGGAGCTGAATGAAGAAGCAAGCAACGTATCACAGGGCCAAAAACAGCTTTTGACGATTGCGCGTGCCATCCTTTCCGATCCTAAAATTCTGATTTTGGACGAGGCGACCAGTTCCGTCGATACTCGTACAGAAGTTTTGATTCAAAAGGCGATGGATAATCTAATGAAAGGACGGACTTCCTTCATCATTGCGCATCGGCTATCCACGATCCGGGATGCAGATTTGATTTTATGCATGAAAGATGGAGATATTGTAGAACAAGGGACACATGATGAATTGATGGCGATGAAGGGCTTTTATGCTAACCTTTATAACAGCCAATTTGAACAGGTCGATTAAGATTTGTAATAAAAACCATGTTATACGCAGGCTCCCCGTTATCAGGCTGCAAATTATGCAGTCTGATAACGGGGAGTTGTGCGTGAAAAGAAATGTTCAAAAAGAATATTGTACCGGCTTAATCAACAGGATATTTTTTTAATTCATCGAGCAGTTCGCTTAAACGCATTTTTGCCATTGCCACAACAGTATCGGCGGCGCCATAGGAAATATAAAGCGTATCGCCGTTAAGAAAGCTTCCTTGCGGAAATACGACATTATTGACGTCCCCGGATTTTTCGTACTCTTCGGTTGGTTCCAAAATAGGGTAGGGCAGCCGTGCGAGTATTTTGGAGGGATTCTGAAGATCCAGAAGAGCTACGCCGCCACGGTAAACACCGAGATCAACACCATGATAAAAGAATATCCAGCCGTCTTTGGTTTTAAAAGGCGGAATACCTCCACCAATATGGCTGCTTTCCCACCAGTAGGAACTTTTCATTATATCGCTTCTGCCTACACAATAATTTTTCCAAAAAGCCTTGTCAAACAAATCGTCCATCTCATCAAAATAATCGATTTGTATAGTCCGCCCGATGCGATGGATATATGCTATTTTATGATTAATCCGCTCAGGAAAAATAAACGCGTCTTTATCAAAAGAGGGGGCCGGAACAATCCCTAACCGCTTGTAATGGATAAAGTCATCGGTTTTGGATAGGCCTACACGTGCTTGCTTTAGATCATAACAGGTATAAAAGATATAGTAAGAGCCTTCAAAATCGACAATACGGGGATCTTCTATACCGGCTTTGTCATATTCGCAGCAAGGAGAAATCACAGGTGCGTCGTCATCACAAATCAAATTTCCATTAAGATCAAGAGTAGCGTGTGCAATAAAATTTTTTTGATATCGAAAGTTTGAGCTTTGCGCTTTTTCAAAATTCTGAGCCCAGCGATATAACATGTGCACTTGACCATCGGCGCGAACCATCCCGGCATTAAACTTTGCGCCAAGGCGGACGGATGGTGCAAGAAGAATGCCGCATTTTTCTATTTCAATCATCTGAAAGCACCTCGCATGTACATATTTTATATATAAAGATGAAAATTTGCAGGTCTTCGCCAATATAGGCAAGTGGGCGGCACAAAAGCAGCGATATTGCCCTGCTACTATTCATATCATGTTTGAAAAGGAATGTCAATTACAAGTTAAAGCCTGGGCCTATTCTCGTCTTGCAATCTAACCCATTTGGAGGGGAAACCGATGTATCCTGTACATTTATCTTGACAAACGTTCGTTCTCTTCAGTATAATAAATACAGTATAATTGAATGATAAAATGTCTTCAAGATGGAATTTAACTGATTTGCAATGAGTGAAGACTGTAGTTTTTATTTAATGGGATTTATGGGATGTTTTCAAAGAGAAATATTTTTATGTGCATTCCATTTTCTGTCTGTTTTGTTGAAACATGATATCATATTAGATTGGATCGAATACATCAAAGAAAAGGGGAGCGAAAATGAAAGAAATTAGTAAGCGGATTTATGAGTTGATAAAAAGTGAGGCGACCTCAGCGGGCACTTTAAGTGTACGGGATATCTGCGGGCGGCTGAATATAAAATCGACTTCTACCGTCCACCGTTACCTAAATGAATTGGAAGAAGCCGGTTTAATTAGCCGCACGAATGATAAACATCGGTATATAACGCTTCCGGCACAGCCAACTTGCCAGGTTCCGTTGTTGGGAACGATTACAGCCGGCCAACCTATTGCCGCTATTGAGGAGATTGAAGGATATATTCCGCTGTCTGATTTTAATGGGGACGCCAAAGACCTTTTTGCATTAAATGTCCGTGGCGACAGTATGATAGAAGCCGGAATTTTAGATGGAGACATCGTGATTTTACGGCAAACACCGGTAGCGCATAATGGGCAAATTGTAGCGGCCATGCTTGATGGAGAAGCAACACTAAAGCGGTTTTATAAAGAAAACGGCCGATTCCGCCTTCAACCGGAGAATTCTTCCATGGAACCGTTTATCGTAGATGAAGTCGTTATACTTGGGACGTTGGTAGCGTTGTATCGCCGTTATGAATAAGGTTTAAAGAAAAGAGGGAGAAAGTATGGGTTTAGCAACCATTCAGGTTTTTCCGGAAAAGGTGCGCTTTCCTTTAAATGAGGAAATGTACGGCGTATTTTATGAGGAAATTAATCATGCAGGAGACGGAGGATTGTATGCGGAACTGATACGTAACCGCAGTTTCATGGATGCGCGGCTTCCAGAGGGCACGGCTTGGTACAAAGGAAAGGCATGTACGGCACTCGGCCACTCAGAGAATCATGATCTTTCGGACGATTTGCCGGGATGGCATGTACGCATGACGGGAGCGGCGCGTGCACAAATTACAGGAAGTACGGACGCTCCGCGCAATCCAACAGTTCCCAATCAGCTTTATTTGATTGCGGAAGGGACATCGGAAGGCAGTGTGGCACTTCTCAATGACGGCTATTGGGGCATCTCAGTCGAGCCGGGGGAATATCGATTAACTGTAATTGTACGAGGGAATGTCCCTTCTTTGCGCGTCTCTCTCGAAATGCAGTATGGCGGCGAGGCAGGATGTGTACAGATTGATGGCGTCACATCCGTATTTACCAAATTTGAAGTATTGTTTGCCGTAACAAAAAAGGCAAATGGATGTAGGCTTGCCATTAACCCGCTTTCTGATGGCGAACTTTGGTTTGACTTTGTTTCCTTATTCCCGGTTGATACATTTTGCGAACGAAAAAACGGTATGAATCGGCGTATTGCGGAAAAAATAAAAGCATTGCGCCCTGGATTTTTACGTTTTCCCGGTGGTTGTATTGTAGAGGGGATTAGCCTCGAAAATGCCTTTCAGTTTGAAAAAACACTTGGCCCGGTTGAAGACCGCCCGGGATGTTGGGATCTTTGGGGATACCGCCGGACGGATGGGATCGGGTATCATGAATATCTTGAGTTTTGCGAAGATTTAGGCGCTTCCGGAATGTATGTTATAAACTGCGGCATGTCCTGCCAGTGGCGGGAATCGGAACATGGCACACCCGAACAGATCGATGCATTTTTACAAAGTGCAATCTCAGCAATCGATTACGCAATCGCTTCCCCGGAGGAAAACGAATGGGGTGCGCTTCGCGCCAAAAACGGACATCCGGCTCCTTTTCCGTTAAAATACATAGAGATCGGGAATGAAAATTGGGGTGCACAATATATTGAGCGGTATAACCAATTTTACCGTGTTTTAAAGAAAAAGTACCCGCAGCTTATTTATATCATCAATGATATCGGACGCTATCCGGATATTCGGCCGGAAGGATATGATCTGTTTGACGAGCATTTCTATGTTACACCTCAACGCTTTCCTGCTATGGCACATCGCTATGACACGTATCCTCGGAACGGAAAAAAGATTTATGTAGGGGAATATGCTGCAAATCAGGAAGTTGGCATTGGCAATATGGCGGCAGCTTGCGCAGAAGCTTCGTTTATGATTAATATGGAACGGAACGGCGATGTTGTAAAAATGGCATCATATGCACCGCTTCTCTGCCATATGCGGGACCGCCGTTGGCCTGTAAATTTAATCTGCTATGAAGATGGAAATATTTTTGGCATTCCATCTTATCACGTACAAAAGCTTTTCAGTGAAGTGCGTCCGCGCGTTATTGTACAAAGCAATTGCAACGTCTCGTCTTTTACTGGAGAGACTAAGGTGGATACTGTGTCAGGACTGGATGAAAATGGTGATTTAATTGTAAAAATTTCAAATTTTTCAAAGGGCGAAACAACGGTTTGTATTACGGCAGAGGGTTTTGTTCCGGCTTCACTGATTGGAATTTCAGCAGATTCACCTGAGACAGAAAATAGTATTGATGACCCAGAAAATGTCTGTGCGGTTGAACTGCCGCCGACTGCGTCATTTAATATGCGTCCTTACGGTGTGTATGTTCTGCGTATGGAGGCAGAGTAATAGCAGAAGCTGATATAGGAAACCACAAAGCATCGGGAAGGGCATTTTTTCAGTCTTCTCCGTCTTTCTTATTGCAGGTATGAAGGAAAACGGGAGCAGAAAGAAAAATGTCCAATAGCGGCGGCTCTATAAATTTTTTATTCTTTTCCTTGACAGACCGTCCAATCGTATTTATAATAAATACAATATCAAAATGCATTGACAGGGAAGCGAAAGCAGTTTTTCTGTTCCAGAGAGCCGTCGGATGCTGCAAGACGGTACAGAAGTTGTTTTTTAAATCACCCTTGAGCAGACTGCTGAACCTTTTAGTAGGCAGATCCGGAGGCCCACCGTTATAACAGGGCGCACGTTGTTGGACGTGTCAGAGTGGCCGAAGTATTTTCGGCAAAAAGAGTGGTACCGCGAGGAGTTCCCCCGTCTCTTAATATGAGACGGGGTTTTTTTTATTCATTTTCGGGTGCAATGAAATAAAATCAGGAGGTCAAATGAATGAAACGGACAGGAGCAGAAATTATTATGGAATGCCTGCTTGAGCAGGGCGTTGATACGATATTTGGTTATCCGGGCGGTGCGGTATTAAATATTTACGATGCACTGTATGCTTATCGCGGAAAAATCCGTCACATAACAACGGCGCATGAACAAGCGGCTGCCCACGCGGCTGACGGATATGCGCGCTCCAGCGGGAAAACCGGCGTATGCCTTGCAACCTCCGGGCCTGGTGCAACCAATTTGATAACGGGAATTGCAACGGCGTATATGGATTCCATCCCAATGGTTGCGATTACAGGAAATGTGGGAAGAAGTCTTCTTGGGAAGAGCAGTTTTCAGGAAGTTGATATTGTTTCAATTGCTGCACCGATTACAAAAAAAAGCAGTATTGTAATGGATATTGCGGATTTGGCGGATACAATTCGGGATGCTTTTTATATTGCCAATAAAGGACGAAAGGGACCCGTTTTGATCGATATTCCAAAAGATATCACGGCTTTGTCTTATGATTATGAGCCCAAAACGCCTGTAAGGCGGGCGCCGCATTTTGACTTGAATGAAACACAGTTCAACCGTGCAATAAAGTTGATTTCAGAATCGAAACGTCCGCTTTTATATGCAGGAGGCGGCGTGGTGTCAGCGGGCGCTGAAAAGGAGTTTGAGGCCTTTGCTGAACGGCTTGACGCTCCTGTCTCAGCTTCTCTGATGTGTCAAGGGGCATATGACCAGAAAAAAACACGATATCTTGGTATGCTGGGGATGCATGGGACAAAGGTCAGTGCTCTGGCTATGAAAGAATGTGATTTGTTTATCGCGGTTGGATCCCGTTTTTCTGATCGTGTAACTTGCAATACGGATTTGTTTGCAAGGCACTGCCCGGTGATCCACATCGATATTGACGCAAAAGAATTTAATAAAAATGTTAAAGCGGATGCAGCGCTGCGCGGAAATGCTTCTGCAGTACTTACAGAGCTATTGGGACGTATGGGACAGCAAAACCACGCGGAATGGATGCAGAAAATTGTAAAGTGGAAAGAGGAAAACCCTTTGCTGCAAAAAGATACACAAGGAGGGGTTACACCACAATTTGTTATGGAGACGCTTGGTAATTTGACAGACTCACAAGCGATGATTACAACAGAAGTCGGACAACATCAGATGTGGGCGGTGCAATACTATTACTATCGGTATCCACGCCAACTGTGTACTTCTGGCGGACTCGGCACGATGGGTTATGGATTGGGAGCAGCTATTGGTGCCAAGCTTGCAAATCCAGATAAAATCGTAGTGAATATCGCAGGCGACGGTAGTTTTCATATGAATGCAAATGAACTTTCTACACTTGCAAAATATCAGATACCCGTTGTTGAGCTGCTGTTTAATAACGAGGTTCTCGGCATGGTGCGGCAGTGGCAAAAGCTGTTTTATGGCGGCCGTTTTTCTGAAACAGATCTCAATAAACCGACAAACTATGAAGCGCTTGCAGAAGCCTTTGGTGTAAAAGCATATACGATAACGCGGCGGGATGAAGTCGAATCTGTTTTGAAAGAGGCGATTACACTTGGAAAGCCCGCTTTTATCAATTGTTATATTGACCGTGATATGAACGTTCTGCCAATGGTTCCCGCAGATGGATCTGTTACCGATCCGATTTTTGAAATGGAATAAAGGAGGAAAGGAATTATGCTTACGTTGGATCGCATTTATCATGCTTCTTATGTTTTAAAAAATGTTGTACGCCGGACAGACTTAATCTATGCGCCGCAGATTAATCCGGATGCGCAGATCTTTTTAAAAACAGAAAATTTGCAGATTACAGGTTCTTTTAAGGTGCGTGGTGCATACTATAAGATTTCTCAGCTCTCACAAGAAGAAAAGGAGAGAGGCGTGATAGCGTGCTCTGCCGGAAACCATGCGCAGGGTGTAGCGTTGGCTGCCACTAAAAACGATATCCGTTCTCTTATTTGTCTGCCTGACGGCGCTCCTATTTCGAAAGTAGAGGCTGCCAAGCGTTATGGTGCAGAGATTTGTTTGGTCAAGGGCGTGTATGATGACGCGTATAATCGTGCTGTAGAACTTCAGGAAGAAAGCGGGGCAACCTTTATCCATCCTTTTGACGATCCGGATGTCATTGCAGGTCAGGGAACCATAGGGCTGGAACTGTTGGAGCAGCTGCCCGATATGGATGCAGTAATCGTACCAGTGGGCGGCGGCGGTTTGATTTCCGGAGTGGCATTTGCTATCAAGTCGTTAAATCCAAATTGTAAAGTGTATGGCGTACAGGCGGCTGGTGCGCCTTCTATGTATAATTCCATCCGGCATCATCAAAAGGAAATACTGGATCGTGTTTCTACCATTGCAGATGGAATCGCCGTAAAGAATCCAGGAGAATTGACATATGCACTATGTGAAAAGTATGTAGATGATATTGTCACGGTGACAGACGACGAAATCTCTACGGCTATTCTGGCGCTAATCGAACAGCAGAAGTTAATTGCAGAAGGCGCAGGAGCGGTGAGTGTAGCAGCGGCAATGTTCAATAAAGTTGATATTGCAGGGAAAAAAGCAGCGTGCCTGCTATCGGGGGGCAATATTGATGTTACAATTCTCTCGCGGGTTATTACACGCGGCCTTTTAAAAGCGGGACGCAGTGCAGATCTTACGATTGCTTTGCAGGATAAGCCCGGTCAGCTGAAAGATGTGTCACGTATTATTGCGGATCTCGGTGGAAATGTTACATCTATTCATCATGACCGCGCAAATGAAGGAATGGATATCAACGGATGCTTTTTACACATTGTAATGGAAACAAGAGATTGGAAACATGTAGAAGACATACGGAAAGCATTGTCAGATGCAGGTTTTAAAATTGTATCTTAATTGAAAAAGAAAGGAAATGCAAAATGAAAATCCTCAATACAAAAAATGCCCCCGCAGCTATCGGGCCATACTCTCAGGCAATAATCGTAAACGGCATGCTTTTTTCTTCCGGCCAGATCCCACTTGATCCTAAAACCGGGATGCTGGTAGAAGGGGATATACAGAAACAGACGGAACGTGTTATGCAAAATATCAAAGCGGTGCTCGAGGAAGCGGGAACAGACTTTTCCCATGTAATCAAAACAACATGTTTTTTACGCGATATGAACGATTTCGCCGCATTTAATGAGGTATATGGTACCTATTTCACCGGAAAGCCAGCGCGCTCTTGCGTACAAGCAGTGCTGCCGAAAAACGCTGCCGTGGAAGTTGAAGTAATAGCCGTTTTATAGATTGTCATCCGTTTTCTGTTGTGTTATGATAAGCTCAAGCCGTACATGCGGATGCTCATAAGCAGACTGCGGCTGGAAAGGTTGATATCCTGTGGCGATCCTTCTTCAAATTGGCGTGGTTTTATTGATTTGCTTGTTAAGCGAAATAGTCTCTCTGCTCCTGCCGTTTCCTTTTCCGGGCAGTGTGATAGCGATGATCATACTTTTCATTTTATTGGCAGCGGGTGTGATAAAAGTTGGCCATATCCGTCAGAAGGCGGAGTTTATGTTAAAAAACATGGCCTTCTTTTTTATTCCGGCAGGTGTTGGGATTATGGAGTATTTTGATGTGTTAAAAAGCTGTATTGTCCCCTTTATAGTGATTTGCGTTGTCTCTACCATTTTAACTTTTGCAGCAACAGCCGGTACGGTTGCGCTCATTATGAGATTGCAGCATAGATATCGGGGACGCAAAGGGGGAGATCAAGATGCGTGAAATTACTTCTTCTCCTTTTTTTGGCATTACACTTTGTGTTTTTACTTATACATTTTATCAGCGCCTGCAGCACCGTTTTCATACGCCGCTGCTAAATCCCATGCTATGGACAGTCGTGACGATAATTGCTGTTTTACAGCTGTTCGGGATCCCGATTGAAGATTTCAATCAGGGTGGTGATATCATTTCCCTGTTTTTATCTCCGGCAACAGCAGTTTTAGCTGTTTCCATTTTCAATCAGCTTTCTGTTCTTAAAAAAAATTTGTTGCCGATTTTAGGCGGCTGTTTTGTAGGAGCTGTTACATCAATTACGAGTGTAATATTACTCTCAAAAGCATTTGGTTTAGAAGAACAAATTCAAACCGCATTGATTCCTAAATCGGTTACGACGCCGATAGCTATGGCTGTTTCAGAGCAAATGGGCGGATTGGTTCCGGTCACTGTTGCAGCGGTTGTTGTGACGGGGATAATCGGTTGTGTGTGTACGCCGTTTTTGCTGCGCGTGCTCCGGATTAAAGACCCTGTGACTGCTGGTATTGCAATTGGTGCGTGCAGCCATGCACTTGGCACAACAAAAGCAATTGAGATTTCAGAAACGCATGGTGCGATGAGCGGAATTGCAATCGGAATGTCGGGCATTTTAACGGTATTGATTACGTTGTTTTTGTAAGAAGGAAGGAAATTCGAGAATGGAGGAGCAATTGGAAGCATTGCGCCGTTTGATTGCGCAAAATAAGCATATTGTCTTTTTTGGAGGCGCAGGTGTATCAACAGAAAGTGGAATTTCAGACTTCCGAAGTGAGGATGGCTTGTATCGGCAGCATTACGACGTCCCGCCGGAAGTTTTGCTTAGCCATTCCTATTTTATAAAGCATCCAAAAGCCTTTTTTCATTTTTACCGTGACAAGATGCTTGTTCTGGACGCACAGCCCAATTGTGCCCATCTGGCTTTGGCTAAACTTGAAAGTAAGAGAAAGCTTTCTGCTGTTGTAACGCAGAATATTGATGGTCTCCATCAAAAGGCGGGCAGCAGCACCGTCTATGAATTGCATGGAAGCATTTGGCGGAATTATTGTATGAATTGCGGGCGGTTTTATCCCGTCAAGGCGATTATAGACAGTACAGATATCCCTTATTGTTCATGCGGTGGTATTATAAAGCCGGATGTTGTTTTGTATGAAGAAGCGCTTGATGAGCAAGTTGTAAGAGCAGCTGTAGATGCAATTCGGAAAGCAGATCTTTTGATCATCGGCGGAACATCTCTGGCAGTTTATCCAGCCGCCGGATTGATCCGTTATTATCAAGGAGAACAGCTTGTCATGATCAATCGTTCGCCTACGCCTGCGGATAGCGAAGCCACGCTTTTAATCAATTCTTCTATTGGCGAAGTATTTAAAAACATATCAGAAGAATAGAATTGAAATACAATATTTTCAAATTAAATTTTGTATAGGGAACATGATAGCGGTTATACTATTTTTGCGCGGGACACCGCGCAAAGGGGGAAACAATCATGTCGAGCTGCTGTAACTCCAACGCGAACCAAAGTATAAAATGTACAGTGACGCAGTGTGTGCATCACTGTCAGTCCAAAGACTACTGCTCTCTTGATTCCATTATGATCGGGACACATGAACCGAATCCGACGATGTGTGAATGTACGGATTGTAGATCTTTTGCCAAGAAGGCGTAGTGCACGAAGATTTCCGTCAGCTATCGGCCGACAGACCGGAATCTGTAAAATGATTGAATGGGCGAGCGGAAATCTCCTTATGTAGTGCGGTTTTTCAATAGGGAGACCGTATGAAAACCAGAGAATCACAAAAAGACGAAGCAATTGCTTCGTCTTTTTGTGATTCTCTGGTTTTTGAAAAAAGCGAGCCTTCAGCTTTCCTCAAGCAGGCGTTGAACCCAACGAAGAGCTGCGCCTGTACTGCTGGTTAAAGTACGAAGGCGTGAAAGCGAAAGATAGCTGTTGGTAAATTGCTGTAGGCTATGCCTGTCAACCATTGCAGACAGCTGCGGCATATACGGCTCTAAGAAGGGAGTAAGCTGGCCGCCGATTACAATGTCGCAATCCAAGATCATATGAATATTGGCAATCCCAACGGCTAAATCGGATAAATATTCTTGAAAACGATCAGTATAGGGTTGCTCGCCCCTTTGAAGGTGCATAAAGAAATCTTCCAACGGAATGCCAAAATCAGCAGTAAGGCGATCAATAGAACAGTGCGCCTCTAAACAGCCGGTATTCCCGCAGCTGCATAAAATTCCATTCTGTGGATGTACACAGATGTGTCCAAATTCAGCACTGCGGCGATTTAAGCCGTCATACGGTTTCCCGTCGATGAAGACAGCACCGCCCACACCTTTTTCGATCGAAAGATACGCCATCGTCTTTCGTTCATCTCGCCCGAATTGTTCAGCAAAGCCGCCGGCGGAGGCATCATTGTCAAACAGGCATGGATAAGGGAGCGCTTCTGAAAATCGCGAAAGAGGGAATTGCGTCACACCGAGTGTAGGTGCCGTTTCTAACAATTTAGAATCTAAGCTGATAATACCGGGAAGGGAAATACCAACACCCGTGATATAACGCCGCTCAATTCCGTTTTGATTTAGAAAGGTTTCCAAATTGGCAGCAAAGGATTCAAAGTATGCTGGAGCATCTTGAAACCGGCGCATAATTCGTGTAGCGCCGATTCGTTCACCAAGAAGGTCAATGGCTGTAAAGCGAATCATAGATGAAGAAATTTCTGCACCTATGGAAATAAATGATTTACTTGCCAAGGAAATAATTGTTGGGCGGCGTCCGCCGGTTGATCCAAATGTGCCAGTAAATTCGATGAGACCTTCAGAGGACAACTCCTTTAAATTTTGATTGACGGTTGGGAGGCTTAAAGAAAGTATATTTGAAATTTCCATTCTGGATATTTGCTGCTTTTCATAGATCAGGCGAAAAATGCGGTTCCGATTTTTCCGGCGTAGATCATACATTGCAGATTGTCTTTCTTCAACGGACATCCTGTTCACCACTTTTATAAAAGTATTCATTAAATGAATTCTATCATACTTTTACTACCTTGAAAAGCCCTAAAACGAAATTTGTCAAATTATTTAACAAACTATTTTTAATTCATTTTTCTATGATTTCCAAAATAGAAGAAAGCAGCGGGAGGGCTGTTCCGATTTGATTTATCCGATCTTTAGACAACCTACAACTATGACGGATTGTTTTGCCGCATATGTAGGTTTGTCAATGATGTGTTACAGATTAAGGGAAGCGAATAAGACCTGCTTAGGAGAGCGCCAAGAGAGAGGACGCATGGGGAAATTGTTGTA
>CAJFJV010000015.1 GCA_904384225.1 uncultured Oscillospiraceae bacterium
TTTGGTGTTCCCTTTTTGCCGCCTACATAGTGCTTTTCCCTACGCTTTTCTTCATTCTTTTCTTCATCACCTACTTGACTTCATACCATTGGACTTTTTCATTTCTTCACTGACAGCGGCAGCGCGCTGTGAAAGCGCAGCAAAATATGCCGATCTATGCGCCTGCTTTCCGGCTGCCAGTCCTTTTGCAATACGACTGAGCCTCTGAGACTCCTGCAAAAGCCATTGCCGTGCCGCAGCACTCTTTTCCTGCGGCATTTTTCCAGTGTATGCAAACCAATCATCTATTTCGCGGCAACGGCCTGTATATGCGCAATGCAGTATCGTATAAACATGGCGGCGATCTACAGTTGCGCATTCCCGCAGGATATCAAAGCCCGTGCTACAAAGATATCGCCGTAAAAACGGAATTTGAGTCATTGGCTGTAAAATCAAGCGGCGGCTTTTCTCTTTCACATAAGGGCATTCCGACAGGATTTTTGCAATCAATTCACCTCCCATGCCACAGATCACAATATCCTGCGCCTCACTCTCCGGAATGGCTGAAAGCCCGTCACTCAGCCTTAGGCAGATTCTATCTTCCACACCATACTTTTGCGCCGTCCGCATCGCAGCCGCAAGTGGCTTGGCGTTGATATCGCATGCTGTCACGCGATCGGTTATCTTATTTTGAAGCAGCCAAACTGCAAGCATCCCATGATCCGTCCCTACGTCACATACCGGATGCCCCTCCCTTACAAGCGAAGCCGCTGTTAACAGCCGCGAATCCAACGAAACCGCCAATGATTTTCCCATCTTTTACCTCTATATACTATATTTATGTGATGCGGTCGATTTCCTTTTTGTTCCTTCCTAAAATCAGAAAAGAAAAGCCCGGACACTGTTTGAGTACCGGGCATTTCTTTAAAACCTAATTTCAAACTGCAAAAAACTGGCCGCACAAACTACAAATGGCCGATTCCCCGAATGTTAGGAAATCAAAACTTATTTTCCTGCAATGTGCGCATTCAGCTTTTTCACCAGTTCGTCCACATCAACACCGTGCACCTCGCAAGCCTCTTCAATGGATTCGCCTCTTGCAGACGGACAGCCGAGACAATGCATCCCCATATCGAAGAAGAACGAAGCAGTGGTTGGATCGGCGTCCAGCACATCGCCGATAATAGAAGTTTTTTCGATGGTCATAGTCATTCTCCTTTTATTATCCGATTTGTTTATCGTAATCCTGTGGTGCAGCCTTAAACCATACGACTACGGTATTATTTTAACATGCTTTTATTAAAAATGCAACTCCCGGTAAGCGGAGAAGAACCAGTCGGCTATCTTTTCTTACAATTTCGTCATTTTCATAAAAATCCGTGCTATTTTATCGGAACTATGATATAATCATATCATTATCTTCATACAGACTTTGCTCCGCGCGGCGGCGTGCCGCGCACGGAAAGGAATGGATCCATTTATGTATGTAATTGAACTGCTCAAAACGGTCCTGCTTGGTATAGTAGAAGGAATCACCGAATGGCTTCCTATCAGCAGTACGGGTCATATGATCCTATTGGATGAATTCATCAAACTAAACGTATCTGACGCGTTTAAAGAGATGTTCATGGTCGTCATCCAGCTCGGCGCCATTCTGGCGGTTGTGGTGCTTTATTTTCACAAATTAAATCCCTTCTCCTCAAAAAAGAGCGCTGTTCAAAAAAAGGAAACATGGTCATTATGGGTGAAAGTTCTTGTAGCGAGTGTTCCAGCAGGTATTATCGGCCTTTTATTTGACGATACGCTGGACTCGATTTTTTACAACTATCAAACGGTATCGGTCACACTGATTCTCTATGGTATCCTATTTATTGTAGTTGAATATTATAACCGCAACCGCCGTCCAGCCATCCGTACGCTTAACACACTCTCCTATAAAACCGTACTTTGGATTGGCGTGTTCCAAATGCTCGCTTTGATTCCAGGCACTTCTCGTTCTGGCGCAACGATCATCGGTGCAATGCTTTTGGGAACTTCCCGTGCAGTTGCGGCTGAATTCACTTTCTTCCTCGCCATTCCTGCTATGCTTGGCGCGAGCCTGCTAAAAATTGTTAAATTCTTCCTTGAAACAGGCTTTGGCATGACAGGCGGAGAAATTGGGATCCTGCTCTTAGGAATGGCTGTTGCTTTTATCGTTTCTATTCTCGCTATTAAGTTTCTTATGCGTTATATTAAGAAAAACGATTTCAAGGTTTTCGGATGGTATCGTATCGTGCTTGGCATACTCGTATTGCTTTACTTCCTAATTGCTGGATAACTGCCTGTTTCATTTCCATCTTCAAATCAGATCTTTTTCTCAAATATTATGGCTGGGCGATAAAACGCCCAGCCATAATATTTATTTATCGTTATAAAAAGCAAAAATACAACAGCAAGAAAGCCGCGCTATTCCGAAAGTACCGCTGCAAGCCATAAAAACCTTCCTGTCGGTGAGGTCCAAATTTCCTTATATGTACAATTGTTTCCCTGTGGCCAGTAAGGAACGTCTTCATTTTCGTATGATTCCATTCCAACTGGAAGCTCTCCGCACAATTCGCCCGAAGAGGTTGCGTAAAGCTGCGGATAACGTTTTCCTTCGCCGTACATCATCGATTGACCAAAGGGATTCTTCCCAAGCGTCCAATAAAGCTGTTCCCGCCCTATCTGCAAAAGCGCATTGTCGTTTAAATAACGTCCGGCAACAGCAGCGCCAAAACCTGTAGAAAGCGTAACCGCCGCATTGCCGCGGAAACTAAACCATACAGGGAAGCACCGCAAATAAAAACCATTCCCAAGCGGACGTCCCGCACGTACCTGCAAACGGTAGTTTGGCCGCTCCCTTTCGTAATCGCTGCCAGGATTTGTCCGCCGGAAAAGTTCCTCGTTCTCGCCTTCATCTTCGTGATATATTCCCGCTGGAATCATGCCGTACGGTGCAGCTTCAGCATAGATATCCTTCAAATATCCGGCATAAAGCCGAATCGCAGCATTCCATAAAGGATGCTCTTTATGGGACGGCTGCGTTTCTGCCAACGCACAAAGCGCCTGCATAAATAGGTGTTCGCGTGATTGGTGGTTGTGGTGCACTGCATAGCGGTGCTCTTCCTCGCGATAAAAAAATCCTGTTATGCCAATCCCAGCGTCTCCTGTCTCTTGACAAGCAAGCAGCAAGGAGCCGAATTCCCGTGCAATATCAGCATACGCTTGTTCCCCTGTATAAGCAAACAGGCGTGACGCACCCCAGCAGGCCGCCGCATAATAACCCGACTTTCCAGTCGGATAGGTGTGTTCATGTGCTTCTGTCGGAAGCTCTACACCACACTGGCGATAACGGGCCAAAGCTGCGGCAAAGTCTTCTTTTGCGGCGCGGATACAGCTTTCAGCGCGCCCTGTAAACATTTTCCCGTAAAATCCCGCCGCGTCCGCTAAAATGCCGCCGTACAGGAAATTGTCAAATGCCGGATTGCCGACACGCACATCCGGTATATCATCGAAAGTGCCAGTCTTATTATCAGTATAGCGTGTAGCTCCCATACTGGTTGCATGCCATCCATCTCCAAAACGTGTGCGCAGAATAAAATCAATCCCCCAATCGCCTTCTTCCAAAAGGCGCGCACGCATTGCAGGATCCTTCGCTTTTGCAGCGTTCATCAAAAGGGCATGTGCGATCTCTGCTGATTGAAGCGTAAATTGAGACATATCGCCGGCATCGTGCCAACCGCCGCAAAAGCTTATACGCTTCCCTTCATGTTCTGCATAAGCATCAAAATGACATCCGCCGTGCACACTAGGGACAGGGCAGCCGCAGCGCTCCCCAAACAAAAAATTCACAGATTTTAAAATGGCAGTGTCAAATACTCTATTGCAAACAGGGAAAAGAGGGGTTTTTACCTCCCCGCTCTTTATACAATACATTCCTTCTTTTGAAAGCTCAGAAAAATCAAGAATAGAAAAAGATCCTTTATCGTTTTGAACAGGCACAGTGTTTTTACTAAGGATTTCCGTCCCGTTCTCATCGATAATAGAAAAGCTGTCAGCTGAAGCAGTAAAGACAGCCGTTTTTTCTCCCGCTAAGTCATAACCGGCAGTCGCATAAAAAATACGATTTAAGTTCCCTTGCCAGCCAATAACGCGTTCCGGTTCTGCTATCTGCTCCAGACAAATTGATTCAAAATCATATCGGATCTGTGTGCCGCACGCGCCGTTATCCCCGCTCAAAAATGCGTATAAGTAGATCCCCGTAACACAATCCCTTGGAAGGTCCGGAAATTCCCACTGCACCGTATTCCACTCGCCATTCAGCAGGTTGATAACATGATATCCTTCCCGATGATAAATATCCGGCACTTTTGTTTCCCCATCGTTTACCACAGCAGCAATACAGGTCACATGCTTACGCGCGGCATAATTGGGACGGATACGGAAGGTGATCCGGTTATAACCACGCCAATCCTCCCGTTCAATCGGTAAGAAAGCTTGCATGCGCCCAAAATTCATATAGTGCGCATAAGCGGGCTGCCCTTCCGGAAACCAGTCATAGACCGTTTGCGCTTCCATACGCAGTATATTTTTCTCAAGCGCTTTGTCATATACAACTGCTACCGTACCTCGCCCAGTATTTTTCCATCCTGCATCCTGCGCACCATTCCAGACAGTATGCGCTTTCAGCACGTCCTTTTTTGCACATGCAGCCTCCAGCCCATCTTCTTCATGCAATGGCAAAGGGATATGCAGATATCCGCTCTCTGCAAGTTCCCGTTGGAACAAATCTGACAACATGTAAATCCTCCTTTTGCGTGTATAACGTTTTAGACAAGAGCATCATAACATTCTATTTGGATTTTGTCAACAAAAATTTTTTCTTAATCGCTATGATTTTTACACAAAAGCTTGTGCTTGTTTCACTTTACGGCAATGCGAATATTAAGAAAAATTAAAATGAATTACGCCTCTGCTTTTTCCTCCAAAAAGCGGACATAATATCTTGATTTTATCTGGCATATCGATGAATTTTGCAGGAATAAGAAATGAATCTTGCAAATCATCATAGAATGATGTAAGATAAACAAGACAGTGATCGATAAAATGGAGGCATCATAATGAAAAAATATCAGGAAATGTCGCAGGAAGAACTGCGTGCAGAATATAATGCCGTTTACGCACAGTATCAGAAATATTGTGCGCAGGGCCTATCTCTTGACATGTCGCGCGGCAAACCATCCGCCGCACAGCTTGAGCTTTCTATGCCTATGCTTGACGTGCTGCATGGACAGCACGACATGCGCGCAGAAGGCGGCGTTGATGTCCGTAATTATGGGCAGCTTGACGGTATCCCCGAGGTAAAGCGTATTTTTTCAGAACTTTTAGATGTAGCGCCTGAAAATATTATGGTGGGTGCAAACTCCAGCCTCAATTTGATGTTTGACTGTGTGTGTTGGGCAGAATCGCTTGGCATCATAGGATGTACGCCTTGGGCGAAGCTTGACAAAGTAAAATTTCTTTGTCCTGTTCCCGGTTATGACCGGCATTTCGCCATTACCGAGTTGTTCGGAATCGAAATGATCCCCATTCAAATGGGTTCAAACGGTCCCGATATGGAAGAAGTCCGCAGATATGTAGAAAACGATCCGGCTGTTAAAGGAATTTGGTGTGTCCCAAAATATTCAAATCCTACTGGTATAACCTATTCGGATGACACCGTCCGCGCTTTTGCAGCTTTAAAACCAGCGGCAAAAGACTTCCGCATCTACTGGGATAATGCGTATTGCGTCCATCATCTGACAGATACCCCTGACGTTCTGCTCAACATTTTTGATGCTTGCCGGGAATATAAAAGCGAAGATATGGTATATGAATTTACTTCTACATCAAAAATAAGTTTCAGTGGGGCTGGAATAGCCGTTATTGCCGCCAGCGACGCCAATATGGCCGACCTGAAGAAAAAACGCACCATTCAGACTATCGGGCCGAACAAAGTTGTACAGCTTATGCACGCACGATACTTCCACGACGCAGCCGGGATAGCGGCACATATGGAAAAACACCGCGCGCTGCTCGCACCAAAATTTGAAGCCGTTTTATCCGCTTTGGATGCAGAGCTTGCACCATTGGGGATTGCGTCCTATTCCCGTCCAAACGGCGGATACTTCATCTCTTTTGATACGCTTTCCGGCTGTGCCTCACGCGTAGGCGAACTTTGCAAAAAAGCCGGCGTTGTTTTGACAACCGTAGGGGCTACTTTCCCTTATGGCAAAGACCCACAGGACACCAACATCCGTATTGCGCCATCTTTCCCCCCTATTGAGGAACTTCGTGCCGCGGTCGCCGTGTTCTGCACAAGCGTCCGCCTTGCTTCGCTTGAAAAATTGATGGCAGCATAATCAAAATTAAAATTCCATTCACACGCGATACAAAATACAAGGGATCCCGGAACACAAAAACCGTTTCGGGATCCCTTTTTTGTTTTTTCTCCATCCACATATCAAAATTTATATCTCAGCAAAAACATTTGCCTTGTTTATTGCTGTTTTAAGAATATTCTGTTAAAATGGTGAAAAGGAAACGCGCGGCATGCCTGTGATTGCATGTCCGAAGTGGGAAGACGAAATATCAGTAAATGCTGTATCCTGTCCATTTGCGGCTTCCCCTATCCAACCGGCGCATATCGTCCAAAATACACCGCTTATTGTACAGGGACGGCCCGAAATTCGAGGACGGGAATTGGGCATCAGTGGTATGATGCCTGCGTTTTCCCGCTTTTAAGCTTAGCTTTTATAGTCGTTCTCTTTTCTTTTCCCACAATGTGCCCTCTACGTAAAGCCGGATCGATACAGTTTTTTCTTTTTTAGAATCATCCTCTTGCATCGACGATGCTGCTTAATAAAGAACATTGTTCTTCCCGTGCTTTACACGTATTTTACATGAAATATACCTTAAAATAACTGAAATATGTAAAAATGAAGGATGTTATAAGGAGGCGTTTTTTCGTGCCGGCAAATTATACACATTATCGTTTTGGACGAGAGGTATTGAACCGTTTGACGCCATTGCGCTTCTTACAAGCAAGGCACTGCCGTCAGGCTTTTCTAACAGGCTTGCACGGGCCGGATTTGCTGTTTTTTCACAAACCGATTAAACGGGATGCGGTATGCAGACATGGATACGCCATGCACCAAGAACCCGCACGGGCTTTTTTTGAACATGGCGTAAAATATGTAAGAGTATCACATGACAAGGTTGCTTTATCCTATCTTTTAGGATTTGTCTGCCATTTTACGCTTGATAGTGCCTGCCACGGCTACATAGGGGAATATGAAGCACATACCGGCGTTTCACATGCACGCATCGAAGCCGAACTTGATCGCTACTATATGCTGCGCTACGGAGAAAATCCTTCCCTTTGCAATTCTGCTGCACATATTCTGCCTTCCCGTACGCTCGCCGAATCCATTGCCCCACTTTTTAAATTGCCGGCTTCCGACTTATTGGAAAGCATGCGTTCCATTCGTTTTTATAGCGGCCTACTCGTTGCATCTAATCCGGCAAAACGTGCATTGTTATCTGCGGTCACAGCCTTACCGCCACTCCGCCATTACGTTGGGGATATGATTTTGCAAAAGGAACCAGATCAACGCTGTCAAGAAGCTGTCGCATGGCTTTCTTCCCGTACAGAAGAAAGCGTGGCCACGGCTTGCCGTCTGATCTATTCTGTTCTACGTGCTGTACAGACAAGCTCTTCACTGCCGAAAGATTTCGATCGCAATTATGAATAATAAGACAGCTGTAAAATGTTGCGTAAGAAGGATCTTGTTTTTGGAAGCAGATAATGCAAAGCTATATCGTAGGTGATTGGACGCCGGTTCTTCTTTCCTGAAAGGCCGGATTTTTCCTAACTGTAGGGCCTAAGCGGAAGCTTTCAGGAAAACTGGATTTTCAGGAAAGGAAGATGTGAATGAAAAGACATTTGAAATTTACAAAACTTGAAAAAAGCTGGATTCTTTATGATGTTGGTAATTCAGCATTTACACTTTTAATTTCTACCATAATCCCGATTTACTTTAAAAGCATGACGGATGCGGCTGGCATAGCTGCATCTGATTCAACTGCACTGTGGAGCTATGCCGCTTCGGTATGTACGGTAATTGTGGCCATTTTAGGCCCGATTTTCGGCACGCTTGCTGATACCAAAGGCTTTAAAAAGCCTCTTTTTGTTCTTTTTATGATGCTTGGCGTATTGGGATGTGCCGCTATTGCAGCACCGCTTGGCTGGATTGCTTTTCTTCTCATTTTTATTTTGGCAAAAGTAGGTTTTTCAGGAAGTCTTATTTTCTACGACGCAATGCTCAGCGATGTTACAACAGACGATCGAATGGATATGATTTCTTCTCACGGGTATGCTTGGGGATATCTTGGAAGCTGTATTCCGTTTATTGGATGCCTAATCCTTGTTTTGACAGCTGAACTGACAGGACTTGGCACAATGAATGCTTTGATGCTTGCTTTTCTTATCACTGCTCTTTGGTGGTTTTTGGTTACAATCCCGCTTCTGAAAAACTATCGCCAAATCCACTATATCGAACGCCCGGCTCATCCGGTTCGCGAGAGTTTCCGCCGCATTGGTTCTGTCATCCGCGGCGTCCGCGGTCAAAAAAAGATATTTTTATTCTTAGTTGCATTCTTTTTTTACATTGATGGGGTCTATACCATCATTGACATGGCAACCGTCTATGGACGTGACGTGGGAATTGGGGAAACCGATCTTTTACTGGCGTTGCTTTTAACCCAAATTGTGGCCTTCCCTTTTGCTATTTTATTTGGGCGCATCAGCAAGCGCTTCTCCTGCGAAAAGCTAGTTATGGTCTGTATTGCCGGCTATTTCGGTATCGCATTATTTGCCCTGCAGCTTGACAAGGCTTGGGAATTTTGGTTCCTTGCCGTTTGTGTCGCGATATTTCAAGGGACGATCCAAGCGCTCTCCCGCTCTTACTATGCTAAAATTGTACCGAAAGAAAAATCTAGCGAATACTTCGGCTTTTTTGACATCTTCGGAAAGGGTGCCGCTTTCCTTGGTACCACCGTTATCGGCATTTCTACCCAGCTTACGGGAAATTCGAAAACCGGAATCGCTATATTGTGCCTGATGTTTGTAATTGGCTTTTTCTTTTTCAGAAAATCCGCATCCATTACGAATAGTATATCCAACGAAAATAGTACTGTAAGTAATACATAAAATCGGAAAAAGACGCATACAATCCATCTGAAAAAAAGGGGGGATATTATGCGTTTTTTCCTAATCTGCAATAAAAGAAAGGCCTTTGGCATCTGTGCGGTTTTTATTCTTATACTGCTTTTGCTTCTTGGTGCACCAATTTTAAAAAAAGAACGGATACAGCATGCTGCAGGGCGTTCAAAACGCCTTCCGGTCTACTCTGTAGAAACAGAAGAAGCAAAAATTGCCTTGACATTTGACTGTGCATGGGAAAACAGCGACACCGATATTTTACTTTCCTTGCTTTCCAAATACAATGTAAAGGCTACCTTCTTTACAACCGGGGACTGGTGCCGCCGGTATCCGGACGATGTAAAGAGACTGCACACAGCCGGCCATGCAATAGAAAACCATTCCGATCAACATCCGCATGTTGCTTCTATCGATACGCAAATGCTGCAAAACGATACAGAGACATGCAGCAAAACGATTATGGAATTGACTGGAACAGCACCTCGATATTACCGTGCGCCATACGGCGAATATTCAGACGCTATGCTTACAGTCGTAGAGGATACCTTGGGGCTTCAAACCATACAATGGGACGTAGATTCCCGCGATTGGCAAAAACGCAGCGCAGAGGATATGGCATCCTCTGTTACAAAAAGCGTACAGAACGGAAGCATCCTCTTATTCCACAACGATACGCCAAATACACCGCAGGCATTGGAAACGATTATCCCTGCACTGCAAGAAAAAGGATACACCTTCGTACTGCTTCCCGAGCTGGTAGCACCGGCCGGCACCCCGATCGACCATACCGGAAGGCAGCAGCCAAAATAAGCAGTATATTCTAAAAATTGCATTTTTCTGCAATTCATGTTATCTTTACAGCAGAAGAATGCGGTAGGTCTTTTGTTTTGAAGAATTTCCCATCTCCAAAGGAAGGAAAATACATATGAGAAAAATCGATTTATACTCCTTTAACTGCGGAATCATTGATTGCTTTAATGAGATTGTCGGTGCAGGTGTAAAACGATTGGCTTTTGGGGCGCCGGCGCCATCCGTCGAAGCATGCGGCATTTATCTGGATTTTGTCAAGATGGCCTGTCAAAAATACGGCACCAGCTATTATTTAGAATCGGATAGTCTTGTCAGTGACTTGTTTCCAAAAGAGAAAAACGCAGGATGTGCGCATTATATCTTTTACCACAGTGACCGCGATTTACAGGAATATTTAGAAATCCGTGCACAAAAAGCGGCGCTGATTGCTGCACATGCATATCGTGGGGATGCACGGCGCGCGTTTACTTATCGTTTTGGACGGCTGCTTTCTTATACAGATGAAGACATTGCCCGAAAAGTTGAACAAAACACAAGTAAGGAGCCAGAATCTTGACAGAAAAAAGCGGCTGTGTTATACTGTCTGCAATGAAAATATAGGAGATGAAAGAATGCATATTTCCTGCTAAGCAGCATAACAAGCAAAAAAGTATGACGGCACAACGGCCGGTTTCTTTTTGCTGCACAAAAGCGGGAAACAGATTCTTTCGTCCGATATTTTGGCGTTGCCTGATGAATAGGTGCGCCTGTTTTTGTTAGATGCTTTCGGACGGCGGTTTTCTCGCCGTCCGTTTTTTCTTTGAAAAAATAGGACAGCTGTGCGGCATTACATCTTTTATTGTATTTAAAGGAGATAGTATATCATGTCGCTGATACAAATTCAAAACCTTACATTTTCCTATGATAGCGGCGAAAAACCACTGTTTGAAAATGTTTCGCTGTCGATCGATACAAATTGGAAACTCGGGCTGATTGGACGCAATGGCCGAGGGAAAACGACGCTTTTGAAACTGATGCACGGGGATTATCGCTATCAAGGCGGGATTTCCGCAAGCGTATCTTTCGAGTATTTCCCCTATCCGATTTCCTATCCGGAAGAGCTTGCCATCGAAATAGTCGAAGAAATTGTACCGGGAATTGAACAATGGCAGATTATCCGTGAACTCACCCTTTTGCAAACCGACAGCGAAATATTATGGCGTCCCTTTTCCTCACTCAGCAAAGGGGAACAGACCAAGCTTTTACTGGCTGCTCTTTTTTTGCGGGAAAACCGTTTCCTTCTGATTGACGAACCTACCAACCATCTCGATGCGGCCGGTCGTGCGGCAGTCGGCGCCTATTTGAGCCGGAAGAAGGGATTTATCCTTGTCTCCCATGACCGTACGCTGTTAGACAGCTGTATCGACCATGTTTTGTCAATCAATCGAACAAATATCGAACTGCAGCGCGGCAACTTTTCCTCTTGGGATGAAAACCGCCGCAAAACAGAGCAGTTCGAAGAAACAGAAAACGACAAGCTGCGCCGCGACATACGCCGTCTGTCCGCCGCGGCCCGCAATGCTGCGGGATGGTCTCAGCAAATTGAGCGTTCCAAGTATGGAGAAGGGCCTGTCGACCGCGGTTTTATCGGCCATCAATCCGCAAAAATGATGAAGCGTGCCAAAACATTGGAAAAGCGGCGCAAAAAAGCTGTAGAAGAAAAGTCTGCGCTACTAAAAAACAAGGAACAGATACACACGCTAAAACTTTCACCACTTACTTTCCGGCTAAACCGTTTGTTCACCTGTTCTAATATGACCGTTGCATACAGCGGGGATCCGGTATTCAATCCTGTTTCCTTTGAAATGTTCCGCGATGAACGCGTTTGTGTAATGGGAAAAAATGGGGCTGGAAAATCAAGCCTTCTAAAAGCCATATTAGGCGAAACGCTTCCTATACGCGGAGACATTCAAAGGCCCTCCGATCTACGTATTTCCTATGTCCCTCAGGATACCTCGTTTTTATCCGGCAGCCTATCTGAATTTGCAGCAAAACAGGAAATATCCGAAAGCCTGCTGCGCGCAATTTTGGATAAGCTTGCTATGGGCAAGGATGAATTGGAACACGACCTTCGCTCCATGTCTGCCGGTCAAAAGAAAAAAATCCTGATTGCAGGCAGCCTTTGTGAACAAGCACATCTTTATATTTGGGATGAACCGTTGAATTATATTGATGTCATCTCCCGCATTCAAATTGAAACGCTTCTGCTCTCCTTCCCTTCCACCATGCTGTTTGTTGAACACGATGCAGCTTTTTGCTCTAAAATTGCAACCCGCACCATTTCCTTATCACGTTAACAGCACAATGCACACAGAGGCCCTCTTATTCATAGAATGAAAAGACGCAGGGCTGCGTCTGATTCAACTAAAGATAAGGAGTGTTTCTGCATGCCAACACCTTTAAATAACCAGGCCTCTGTAACCTACACCTATCAAGGAAGCACGGAACAAGGAACCGCCAATTCCAATATTACTACGACTACATTGCTTGATCCATACAGTATGACAGCGGTTAAAATTCCGGTCTTCACAACCTTCCGCAATGGTGACCGTCTTACCTATCTGATCCCGATCCGGAACACCGGAACAGGTACGTTGTACAACGTGACGATATCGGATAACCTTGGTTCGGCCGGCGGAGATCCGCCTACTTCCTATTTTCCTGATTCCGCTTACGTTTATGCCGATGGAAAATTAACTGCCTTGGTTCCAAAAGTGGCTGTCGGTACGGTTTCCTTTTCCCTGCCTTGCCCGATCTCTTCCGGTCAGGACGCTTTATTGATTTTCGGTACAAAGGTCGACAACGCTCTCGAAAATACAGTTTCTTCCATTCGAAACACTGCCACGGTCACCGCAACAGGTGGAAGTACTTCCGGCACGCTGGTCACCGTAACGCCAGCTCCTACCGCCACGGTAACACGGGAACAATACGCTGATCTTTCAATCTATAAGCAAGCGGATAAATCGATTGTACAAGTGGGCGATACTCTGACATATACCTTTACACTGACCAATACAGGATCTGAGGCGGCAACCGGCGTTACCATAACAGATATATTACCCGCCGGCTTTTCTGTCAGTTCCGTATCTTTGGCAATCGGCGGACAGTCAACCGTTCTTCCTACCGGCAGCTACGCTTTGGACACCGCCACCAATACGCTGACAGTTCCAACCAAAGGAACCGTATCCATCACAGTCCCGGCCATGTCTGCCGGTACACCGGGCGTTGCAGTTTTAACAGTCTCCGGCACAATTGTCTCTCAACCATAAACCATCGGCAGTTTAAAATTCCTGTTTTAGGTTACTGAAAAGCAATGCAAAAAAACGCGGGTAAAAAGTAAATGCTTAAAAAGGTCTTTGCGATCTAAGAAGCGGCGGCAATAGTGCAAAAAAATCAATCTCAATATCTCTTGTTCTCAAAACGTTTACCGCATACCTTGTGCATCAACCAAATAGGAAAATAAAAAGGACGGCTTAAAGCCGTCCTTTTTATTTTCCTTAACAGGATTATTCACCTTTCATTTTTGCAAAGCAATCGCTGCAGTAAACCGGGCGGTCTTCTCTCGGCTTAAAAGGCACACGTGCCTCTGCTCCGCAAGCGGCGCAGGTTGCAGTATACATCTCTCTTTGCGGTCTTGCGCCGCCATTCTTACGCGCCATGCGGCACTCCTTACATCTCTGCGGCTCATTTTCGAAGCCTTTCTCCGCGTAAAACTGCTGCTCACCAGCGGTGAATACAAACTCCGCGCCACAGTCTTTGCAAATGAGGGTTTTGTCTTGATACATGTTAAATACCTCGCTTAGGATAAATTTTTTACCGCCCGTCGACGGGGTCGCACCGTCTATTGGAAACCAATGCTTGATTTAAGAAAGCTGACAGGGCATATAATAAAACAGCACCCGCTGTTATGGACCGGGATCTGATTTTACAGATCGTTCAGAACTGCTTTCAGCTTTCTTCTTGCCCGCTGCAGGGCATTATCCACCGATTTCGGCGAGGAGTGAAGCTTTGTTGCGGCACTTTCGTATCCGCAGCCGTTCAGATAAAGAAAGAAAACCTCTTTCTCATAGGGAGAAAGCGTCTGGTTAATCAGCCGTTCTACCTCTGTCACTGTTTCCCGACTGATAAATAACCCTTCCGGATCGCCGTCCTCGCAGTATCCGACATCCCCAAGCTCATCGATCGACAAAGCATCTAAATGAATACGGGATTTCTTCGCCAAAGAGGCGGCGCGCATATTTTTTAAGCTGTTGCCGACACAAGTATATGCATAAGTGCGAAAGGAAGCACCACGCTGCGGGTCATATGAACGAATAGCACTCATAAGTCCCATATATGCCTCTTGCAGTAAATCCTCCGGATCACTGCCGACTACCGCAATACGGGATACAGACATGTGCACAAGACCGGCATATCGTGCAATCAAAGCTGCTGCCGCTCTCTGGCTGCCGCCGCGGCATTGCCGGATCAGTGAAAGATCGCTCTCTTCTATATAGTCCGCCTTTTTTCCTTGCTCGCACATACTATTCCACCGACTACAACTATTTATTATAGTATAGTTTTCTTTTCCCCCATTGTCAAGTCCTTTTTCAACAGTTTATACAAAAAATTTCTTCATTTAAAAATGCTTTCTGAATTTAAAGCAAGATCCGAAAGGATCTCCAATCCATACCACGTCTGTTTACCATATCGTGATGAGCCTTAGCTAAAAGCCGCACTTCATAAAGCCCAGCTGCTGCAGCAAATTGTAAAAAGGAAGCGCCCCAACAAAAGAGCACGAGCATCCCTTCTCCCGCTTTTACATATGCCGGCCAAAAACCTGAAATGCCTTATTCGGATCCATACTATAATTTCTCTCCCAATTAAGCACAATGCCTTGTTCGTCAAATGACACGGTCACATCGTCGATAAAAGGCGTCGTGTTCCAAACGAGCCGCATGCACAGTGTTTTTTCATCTTTCCATGCCATACTTGAAGCACACTGCTCATAAAAGAATGTAAAGCTGCCGCATTCCTGTTTTTCAAAACACCCTTTTCCTTCTTTAAAGCAGCCATATCCAAGCGGCAGCGTACAGCTGCGGCGTCCAATCCCTCTTGTAAACGGCGGCATATCGCAAAGTTCCATTGTAAACGTCGGATTCGTTTTTGAAAAATCAAAGCGTACAGATGCAATACCAGCAGGGTTTTGGGAGAGCGCATAGGTAATGCCGCTGTATTCTGCGGATGCAGTAACCGCTTCTTTTCCCTGTACCGGACAAATAGAAAGTTCTTTTAAACGTTTGCACAACGTGCTATAAGCGGAGGGATCAGGCGGAAGCGGTTTTTCATGCACTGCCGGAAGGATCGTCTCCCAAAGCACATCAAGCGGATCCTGAAGCCAGCCGGTTCCCTCATTCATCACGATTACCATATCCTGCTTCGGAAGGACAATACAATACTGGCCGAATGCACCGTCTCCACGATAAACACCTTCTGGCTGGCAGCGCCAAAACTGATAGCCATAGCCCTGCTTCCAATCCGGTGTTTCCCCGTGATTTTGATTGTCGGTCTGTTTGGCCGTTGCTGCATCAATCCATGCAGGATCTAAAAGCTGTTTTCCTTCCCACATTCCACGGTTTAAATAGAACTGACCGAATTTTGCTAAATCTTCAAGATGCACATTTAATCCATACCCACCGGTTGCATTACCCATAGGGCACTTTTCAAAATACCAGCCATGGATCCCCAGCGGCTCAAACAGCCTCGGCGCCAAATACTCGTCCACCGTCTGACCCGTCAGCTTAGTCAGAATAGCGGACAACATATATGTAGCGCAGGTATTATACGTAAAAATTGTCCCTGGCTCACAGTCCACATAGCTTTCAAGGAATATTTTGACCCAGTCCTTATTAAGTTCACCAAGCATATGCTGCGGCGCTACGGAATGTCCTGTATTCATTGTCAGAAGATGCTTAACGCGCATTTTTTCCATATTCTCACACGGACGGCACGAAAGCTTTTCCGGAAAAAAGTCCACAACCCGGTCTTCTATAGACAGTAGCCCTTCCTGCACAGCAAAACCAATTGCTGTAGAAGTGAACGATTTGCTTAGTGAAAACAGCATGTGTGTAAGATCCGGTCGATACGGCGCATACCACCCCTCGGCAAATACCTTGCCATGCCGCAGAAGCATTATTCCGTGCACGCCGACACCTTTTTCCAAAAATCCGTCCAACATCCGGCCGATAGCCGCACTCTCAACCCCTGCTTCTTCGGGTGTAGTGCGGGGCAACCGCTTTTCAGACATGTTAATCAACCCTTCCTTTCAAAATATAAACGGGCAAAAACGGGCAGCCGCTTTGCCTTTAAATACATTTTAAAAAAGCGCAAAGTTTTCTGGCAATCAGTGCATGCCCTACGTCGTTCGGATGCAATCCATCCGGACAAAAGCGTTCCCTATTGGCGGGGACAGATGGTACAATCCCTCCCTGCGCATAGAGGTCAAGCACAGGGATACTATATTCTGCCGCTATCTCTTTGAGTAATTCTACATATTCCTTCAAAGTATAACCTGTTGCCGTATTCTTCACAGTTTCTTCAGTCCGATGCAGAGGTGTAAGTACAACCACCCCATCCGGATATTTTTCTGTCAATGACTGAAAAAGCACATGGAGCGCACCGCAATACGTTTCCGGCGTGTGATCGTTTCTGCTGCCGATCGGAGCCGTACCATGCCCGTAATCATTTGTCCCGCCAAATACAACCACCAAATCGGCGTCCGCATCAAGCGTGCGGCATCTATCCGAAAACGAAAGGCCGCCGTCATCCGGCTGCGCTGCAATACGCGTACCGCCGATTCCACAATTAATGGCCGCACGCAGGCCAAGTTCGCGCTTTACCCGCTCGCAGTAAATATTCTGTGGATCAGACACGCCAACCCCTTCCGTTATACTATCTCCTAAAAAAACTGCTTTTTTCCCCTGAAGCCAGTGCGCCTGCACAATATGCGCCCCCTTCTGATTCATCCGATTCTCAAAAATATGTTTAAGATGATGATAGCACAAAACCCTGCTCTTTACAATAAGATTTTGTCCTTATATAAAAAGCCGCGTTGATCCGGACGGTTTCCGTGTAGCCCGCTTATTTTACCCGAACGCCGGTGAAAACAACTTTGAAACTCTTGGCTGTCTCCATGCAGGATATACATGAAATGCACCGGTTTTTACCTCTTTTCTATAAAGATACGAACCCTATACATGATTTTTTCGCATTTTCATAGTATGGACACAATTTCATGCTATACTAATTTAAATTACAGACAGAAAAAAGGAGCGAATCAGATATGACAAACAATAACGACACGCGGTTCTCGGAAATCACTCCTGAAATTTATGAACTTTCCAAACTTTGCACGGAGAACGGACAAATCTGCCCCGCTCTTTATACGCAGTATCAGGTTAACCGCGGCCTGCGCGATGTAAATGGAAACGGCGTTTTAACAGGCCTTACCGAAATTTCTGAAATCCAGTCCAGCAAGCTTGTTGACGGCAAAAAAGTATCTTGTGAGGGAAAGCTTTTTTATCGCGGATATGATGTTGAAGAACTGGTAGCCGGCTTTTTAAAAGATAACCGCTTTGGTTTTGAAGAAACCGCTTTTCTTTTGCTTTTCGGACAACTTCCAGATAAAGCACAATTGGCAGACTTTAACGCTTTGCTTGCGCACTACCGCTCTCTTCCAACCAGTTTTGTGCGCGATATTATCATGAAGGCGCCAAGCCGCGATATGATGAATACGCTTGCAAGGAGCGTGCTCACACTTTACTCCTATGACGACTCCGCCGATGATATCAGTATTCCGAATGTTCTGCGCCAATGCCTGCAGCTGATCGCATTGTTCCCAATGCTCAGCGTATACGGATATCAAGCCTACAGCCATTATCACGATGGAAACAGCCTGTTTATTCACAGCCCGGTTCCGGAGCTTTCTACTTCGGAAAATATCCTGCATATTCTCCGTCCGGACAGCCAATATACAGAACTGGAAGCGCGTATTCTGGATTTGGCGCTTGTACTGCATGCCGAACACGGCGGCGGCAACAACTCTACCTTTACGACGCATGTTGTCTCCTCTTCCGGTTCGGATACCTATTCGGTCATTGCTGCGGCAATCGGCTCTTTAAAGGGACCGAAACACGGCGGCGCAAACATTAAAGTTGTACAAATGTTCGACGATATGAAGAATACGCTTTCCGACTGGAATGACGAAGGGGAAATCCGCGATTATCTGTGCCGTCTGCTGCGCAAAGAAGCCTTTGACCGGGCAGGGCTAATCTATGGAATGGGGCATGCCGTCTACTCCCTGTCAGACCCGCGTGCCAATATATTCAAAGGTTTTGTTAAAAAGCTTGCCGAAGAAAAGGGAATGGATAAAGAGTTTGCACTTTATTCAGCGGTTGAGCGTCTTGCACCGGAAGTTATATCAGCAGAACGCCGCATCTATAAAGGCGTCAGCGCAAACGTTGATTTTTATTCCGGCTTCGTCTATAACATGCTGGGACTGCCGACTGAGCTGTTTACGCCAATTTTCGCAATTGCGCGTATTGCCGGTTGGAGCGCGCATCGAATTGAAGAGCTGATCAATGCAGGTAAAATCATCAGGCCCGCATATAAAAATGTACAGGAGCGCCGCGCCTACATTCCAATGGAAAACCGATGATACTACTCTTTATCTTTTGCATAAAATAAGGAGGTAGTTCCTGTGAAATATGATTTTACCACGCTTATGGATCGGCATGGTAAGGACGCCATCGCCCTTGACCATATTCCGATTCCAGACGCACAGATCCGTACAGGCTTTTCCCGCATCCCAATGTGGGTGGCAGATATGAATTTTCCAACAGCCCCTTCCGTCGTCAACGCCATAGCAAAACGGATTGCCCATCCTGCTTTCGGTTATTTCGATATACGCGATGAATATTATGACGCGGTTATCAATTGGCATAAGACAAGGAATGGGATACAGGATTTGACGCGGGCATGCATTGGCTATGAAAATGGTGTGCTCGGCGGTCTGATTTCCGCCGTCCGCGTACTGGCGGAAGACGGTGCAAAAATTTTAATCCACACACCCGCTTATATCGGGTTTACCGGATGTCTTACCAACAACGGCTATCATATTGTACACAGCCCCTTAATACGCGATGAAAAAGGGATTTGGCGCATGGATTTTGACGATATGGAACAAAAGCTCCGGGAAGAGAAAATTCATGTCGCGGTATTTTGCTCCCCACACAATCCCTGCGGACGCGTTTGGGAGCAATGGGAAATCGAAAAAGCGATGGACGTTTTCCGCCGGAACGATTGTTATGTTATCAGTGACGAAATCTGGTCTGATCTTCTGCTGGACGGGCATCGCCATATTCCCGCTTATTCTGTATCTGAAGACGCAAAGATGCGCACAGTGACTTTGTATGCACCGAGCAAGACATTTAATCTGGCAGGCCTGATAGGCGCATATCATATTATTTACAATCCATACCTGCGCGATCGTGTGGAAAAGCAATCTTCTCTTTCCCACTATAACAGCTGCAACGTCTTATCCATGCACGCTTTAATCGGCGCATACAGCCCGGAAGGAGCCGAGTGGGTTGACGAATTGCGCCAAGTGCTTTCCCGCAATATGGAGTATGCCTGCTCTTACATCACGACACACTTCAAAGGGGTTTCTTTTGCGAAGCCGGAAGGCACCTATATGCTGTTTTTGGATTGTGAAGCATGGTGCCGCTCTCACAATAAAACCATTGATGCGCTGCAAAGGGCTGGAATTGCCTGCGGCGTCATCTGGCAGGATGGTCGTCCCTTCGGCGGGGCATACAGTATCCGTATGAATCTTGCGCTGCCATTTTCACTGGTAGAAGAAGCGATGGAACGTCTGGACCGTTTTGTATTTTCTGGTGGGACTGAATAAATAAACTTTGTGCATAGCCTAAAACGGCATATTTTAAAGCAGAGGCAGCAAAAAGGGAAGAGGGTACGCCCCTCTTCCCTTTTTGCTGTTAAGACCATATTATTTCACGAATGGAGATGCAGCTATATGTTTGTTTTATTATATTCCGTTAAGCAGGATAAACAAGCTGCTCAGGCGTCCAATCTTTTAATACAACGCTCATATCTGCCGCAACAGCTTTTGCTCCTTCCAAATCATGCTCCAAGTAGTTGCCGCACTCTTTCCGTTCACTTCCCGGTATCTTTCCTGAAAAGTTTTGGATAAAAGCAAAGCTTTCTTGCACAAGACGTATTGCATTTTCATGCCTTAACGTATCGCGCACCAACAAATAAAAGCCCGTACGACAGCCCATCGGCCCTACGTAGATGATTTCACTGCCATAAATCGAATTCCGCGCATATGTTGCGAACAAGTGCTCAAACGTATGCATTGCACCGTTTGTAAGATAATCTCCTGCATTTGGCACTTTCATACGAATATCATATGTTATCACATCCCCATCCTTGCGCGAAAGATACATTCCCTTTCTAAGCAGGTCATGATCCACATCAAAACTTGCAATCCGTTTCATCTTTTCCTCCCTAAACATTTGGTTCAGAATAAAACTGCCATATTGGCCTTCTCTCTTTTTCTTTATCTTATCACGCTTTTTTCAAAACAGCAAGTTAGAATGGATAAAAAAGGGAACTGCCTTTTTGTGATACAATAAATATGCCGTCTTTTGCCCGACAGAGAATTTTCAAACATTTCGACAAGGCGATACCGTCATATTTAAAAAGTGCTGGCCATTCAAAAGGCCTCATGCTATTATTAAACAGAAAAAAGGGCGTCAAAAAATCCTGTTGGCCTTGCTTTCGTTTTCCTTAAAAATAACCTTTCTCAAAAGACAGCGTGTTAAAAATGCAGAATTGTTTTCAAACTGTATCTGCGGTATAATAAAAAAGCGGAGAAATCGCCGGACTATTCGGTTTGTACATGAAAAATCGTATTTTTTTATTGACAAGCCGTCCTGCTTTCGATATAATAAATAGGCATGGCAATTGAGGTGTGATTATGGTACTGAATCTAAAGCAGATCTTTGACATAACCGGTGAAAACCTGTCGTTTTCTTACGATATGGATCTCTCGGAATATCCGCTTTATGGTGCTTATCCGTTTATCACTCCTGTACACTTAGAAGGCGAGGTTAAAAACAGGGCCGGTGTAGTGGAACTCCATTATACTGCACAGTTTACACTTTCCCTTGCCTGTGACAGATGCCTTACGGATTTTACGCGCGATTACACGCTGCCGTTTTCTGAAATCCTTGTGTCAAACGGGGATACGAACGATGACGAGTATATTGCGGCGGAAGACGGCATGCTTGACATGGATGCGCTTGCTGTATCAGATATCCTTCTGACTCTACCATCCAAGCAGCTTTGCAGGGATGACTGCAAAGGTTTGTGTCCAATGTGCGGCATGAATTTAAATAATGGTGTCTGCCAGTGTAAGAAAAAAGAGATCGATCCGCGGCTTCAGGCCCTGGGCGATTTGCTTCAATAAGCAAATACTTTAAAGGAGGTGCCAAAATGGCTGTTCCAAAGAGAAAAGTATCCAAAGCAAGACGTGATAAGAGACGTTCTAATGTATGGAAGCTTGACGTTCCGGCATTTTCCAAATGCCCGCAGTGCGGCGAGCTGAAAGCCCCGCATAAGGTCTGCGTAAACTGCGGTTATTACAAAGGCGTTCAGGTGCTGAAAAAAGAGGCGTAATCCGTCTTAGCCTTTTAAGGCAGGGCTTTTTTCAACCAGCCCTGCTTTCGCTTGTTTAAAAAAGCTGCCGTCCGAAGCTTTTGTGGCGGCAGCTTTTTTGTTTTTTCCTCGAGGATCATGATATCCCTTTTAAAAGGTGCAAGGAGGCATTTTTTTGAGTGTTACTGTCTTTTCTGTGGATGCAAAAAGCCCCGCTGCAAAAAAGCATATCAAGCCCGGTGATATCCTTCACACAATAAACGGCAATGATATAAATGACGTGCTTGACTATGATTTTTATGCTGCGGATAGCCGTCTTGTACTCCAAATGACTTCCGCTTCAGGAAAAGAACGAACAGTTCGGATTAAAAAGGATGAGTATGCCGATCTGGGATTATCGTTTGAAACATATCTAATAGATAGACAGCACACTTGCCGCAACGATTGTATTTTCTGCTTTGTAAATCAAATGCCTCCCGGTATGCGTGAGAGCTTGTACGTAAAAGATGACGATGCCCGCCTCTCTTTTTTGTTTGGCAACTATATTACCTTAACAAATATGCCGGATTCGGAAATTGACCGGATTATTAAAATGCATATCTCCCCCATCAATGTATCTGTCCATACAACCAATCCGCAGCTAAGGTGCAAAATGATGAAAAACCGTTTTGCCGGCGAGGCATTACAAAAGCTGTACCGACTTGCCAAAGCCGGTATCGGCATAAATTGCCAGCTTGTGCTCTGCCCGGGCATGAACGACGGGACAGAACTTGACCGCACACTTGCGGATCTTTCCGCATTTTATCCGGCGGTACAGACCATTGCATGCGTTCCGGTTGGCGTCACAAAGTATCGTGAAGGGCTTCCCCATCTTGAGCCATATACCCAGAAAACTGCTGCAGAGACGATCGATCGGATCGAAACGTTTTCATCGGCTTTTTTAGAAAAACATGGCTGCCGCCTTGCTTTTCCAGCAGACGAATTTTTTATTCTGGCAAAGAGAAGTATACCGGAAGCAGACTATTATGAAGATTTTGGACAGCTTGACAACGGTGTTGGGATTATCGCTTTGCAGCGGAAGGAATTCTTAGATGCGCTTGAAACGATTCCGGAAAGCAACAACTTCCGCCATGTCACCATTGCAACCGGTGTTGCTGCAGCACCTTTTTTAAAACAGCTTGTTGACGCAGCGAAAAAGAAATGGCATAATTTAAAGTGTGATGTTGTGGCAATTCAAAATGATTATTTCGGGCATACCATTACTGTTGCCGGACTCATCACCGGTACTGATTTGACTGCCCAACTCAAAGGCAGAGAGCTTGGCTCGGAACTTTTGCTTCCAAACTGTATGCTGCGCCACGAACAGGATCGTTTTTTAGACGACATGCTTCTTTCCACCGTCTGTGAAGTGCTCGGTGTGAAAGTACGGCTTGTTTCAAATGACGGCGCAGATGTGCTTGCTGCAATCATCGGGCAGGATTCCATTTAAGTTGCTATATATACCTTTTTATAGCTATCCTGCCTTTTTAGACAAATCCACCGGTTTTCCGGTACAGCATACAATGAGTGCAGGCACAGCCTGTCGGCGTGCCGCTTGCCGAAAAAAAGCGGCAGAACGGAGGTTATCTTTTTGGCAAAGCATGTTGTTGCGGTGGTAGGACGGCCAAATGTCGGAAAATCCACCCTTTTTAATAAATTAATCGGACAGCGCCTTTCAATTGTCGAAGATACGCCCGGTGTAACACGTGACCGGATTTTCGCAGACTGTGAGTGGCTTGACCATACGTTTCTGCTGATAGATACCGGTGGAATTGAACCAAAATCCAACGACGTTATTCTGATTCAGATGCGGCGTCAGGCCCAGCTTGCCATTGAAAGCGCTGATGTTATTATTCTTGTAACCGATGTCCGCGAGGGTTTGACCGCATCGGATCGGAATGTAGCGGAGATGCTGCGTAAAAGCGGAAAGCCTGTAATCGTCGCGGTGAACAAATGCGATGCTATCGGGGAGCCGCCTGCGGAGTTTTATGAATTTTACAATCTTGGACTTGGCGAAGTTTTTCCTCTATCCGCTGCGCATGGTCACGGCACAGGTGATATATTAGACGCCGTACTTGAACATTTGCCCTCACAGGCAGATGGAGATGGCTACGATGAAGCATATACAAAGGTTGCTGTTATCGGCAAACCGAATGCTGGAAAATCTTCTCTCATTAACCGCTTGGCTGGAGAAGACCGAATGATCGTCTCCGATATAGCAGGCACTACTCGGGATGCTGTAGATACTATTGTAGAAAACGAATTCGGAAAATATGTTTTTATCGATACCGCCGGTATCCGCCGTAAATCAAAGATACTGGAAAAGGTCGAACACTACAGCGTGCTGCGCGCATATATGGCAGTGGAGCGCGCGGATGTCTGTGTTATCCTCATTGATGCGCTGGAGGGGTTTACGGAGCAGGATTCGAAGATTGCCGGATATGCCCATGAATCCGGTAAAGCTTGTGTCATCGCTGTCAACAAGTGGGACGCGGTGGAAAAGGACGACAAGACCATGCGTCAAATGAAGGAAAAACTCGAAAAGGACTTCAGTTTCATGTCCTATGCGCCTATCGTATTTATTTCAGCGCTGACTGGTCAAAGGCTGCATACGTTGTTTCAAACCATCAACACCGTTAAAGCCAACAGTGAAGTGCGCATCACAACCGGACGCTTAAATGACCTGCTCGCCTATTGCACCGCGCGCGTACAGCCGCCCTCCGACAAAGGTAAGCGGTTAAAGATCTATTATATGACGCAGGCTTCCAACAAGCCGCCGACTTTTGTCTGCTTTGTCAACCGGGCAGACCTATTCCACTTTTCCTATCAGCGTTATCTGGAAAACCAGATCCGGGAAACTTTCAGCCTAACCGGCACGCCAATCAAATTTATTATCAAAGAACGCAACAATAAAGATACCAAAGCATAAGGAGACAGCAGCCATGGTCTGGAATACGGCATCAGTCCTCGTATTGATCGGAAGCATTCTGATCGCTTATCTGTTAGGCAGTGTAAATTTCGCTATTATCATTACAAAGCTTTTTAAAAAAGGCGATATCCGTGACTATGGCAGCGGCAATGCCGGTATGACGAACGTACTTCGTACTGTCGGGAAAGGTGCGGCGGCACTTACGCTGTTAGGCGATTTTTCAAAAGGAATCCTCTCTGTCTTAATTATGCGGCTCTTAATGTTCCTTTGCTGTGGAATAACGGATACTTCCCTTTTGGATTATATTGTAGCGCTTGCCGCACTTATGGGCCATCTGTTTCCGGTATTTTACGGCTTCAAAGGCGGAAAAGGCATTTTGGTCTCTGCAGGTGCCATGCTTATTTTGAATCCTTGGTCTTTGCTGATTTGTCTTGCCGTCTTTTTGTTGTTTGCATGTCTGACGCGCTATATTTCAGCCGGTTCTATCGCGGCGGGTATTACCTATCCTTTCGGCGTAATGTTTACCACATGGCTTTCTTTTGGATATGTCCATTGGGCTGAAGCAGGGCTTGCCGCTTTGATTGGGCTGGTTGTCATCCTCATGCACCATGCAAATATCAAGCGTCTTTTAAACGGCACAGAAAGCAAGGTTTCTTTTAAAAGCAAGAAGCCATGAAAATAGCAATTTTAGGATACAGCGGAAGCGGAAAGTCCACTCTTGCCCGTTTGTTGGCGGCGCGTTTTTCCCTTCCCTGCCTCCATCTTGACGCAGTACATTGGTCTGCCGGTTGGAAGGGACGCAAAGCGCAAGAAGCACTTTCTATTGTCTCCCATTTCCTCTTACAAAATAAAAGCTGGGTCATCGATGGGAATTATCGCAATCTGTTGCAGCAGGAGCGCCTCGACAGCGCAGACTTGATCCTCATTTTGCAATTCCCGCGTCTTGTTTGCCTGTATCGCGCATTTAAGCGGCTTTTTCGTTATAAAGGCAGGACGCGCCCCGACATGGCGGAAGGATGCAATGAAAAAGTAGACGCTGAATTTATCCGATGGATTCTCTACAAAGGACGGAGTAAAGCTGTGAGGGATCATTATCGTAGAATCCGGCAGCAATATCCCGATAAAGTACAGACATTGAAAAGCAGCCGGCAGATAAAACAGTATTTCCCTTGCATTGCCGGATCAATTTCATAAGGAGGCCTTTTACCTATGGCGCGTATTCTGATTTTAGGCAGCGGCGGTTTTGGAATGTCGCTCGCAGTAATGCTGCATAAATATAACCACGACGTATGCGTATGGTCGAAATTCCCACAGGAAATCGCAGATATTCGCCGATACGGTGAAAACCGCAAACTTTTACCTGGTGTGCCCATCGACCTATCTATCGAATTGACCAATAACGCCGCCGACGGCGCCAATGCGGATCTTGCCATTCTTGCCGTCCCTTCTTTCGCTGTACGGGAAACTGCCAAAACATTAGCCGGGATCATCCAGCCGGGAACCGTTGTTGCAAACGTTGCAAAAGGGTTTGAAGAATCCACCCATCTGCGTCTTAGCCAGGTTATTGCAGAAGAAATCCCGAATAATCCAATTGTTGTACTATCCGGCCCTTCCCACGCAGAGGAAATTGCACGCAATGTCCCCACCACGATAGTCGCTGCCTCTGCACTGCGTGAAAGCGCTGAATATGTACAGGATATTTTGATGAACACGAATTTGCGCGTCTACGTCAACGATGATTTGATCGGTGTAGAACTTGGCGGAGCCTTAAAAAATATCATTGCGCTGTGTGCCGGCGTCTGTGACGGGATGGAGCTCGGCGACAATGCAAAAGCCGCATTAATGACACGCGGGCTTGCAGAAATCGCGCGCTTAGGACTTGCTATGGGTGCAAAGGCTGATACGTTTACCGGTCTTACCGGGATGGGTGATCTGATTGTAACTTGTACGAGTATGCATTCACGGAACCGGCGCTGCGGTATCTTTATCGGGCAGGGTATTCCGGCTAAAGAGGCGGTTGAGCGTGTAGGCATGACAGTCGAAGGCTGTTCAGCTGCCCGCACAGCAAAAGAGCTGAGCCGTGAATATCATGTGGAGATGCCTATTACGGATGAGCTTTGCTGCGTCTTGGATGGAAAAAAGACAGCGTGGCAAGCGCTTTCTGATCTGATGGGGCGGCCGCGCCGTCATGAAAATGAAGAGGTTTGGATGCGTGAAAACGTAAGAAGATAAACGGCATCCCTATCTGAAGCGGATGAATCCCGGTTCAGATAGGACTTAGCGGTATATCGCCAATTCGCTGGACAAAGGAAGGAAAAAACATGTTTGACGGATTTATCAAAGTCGCCTGCGCTACACCGGAAATTGTAGTAGCGGACTGCGCGCATAATACTCAGAAAACGATTCATTTAATGAAAGAGGCTGCTGCGGCAGGGATCAAATTGCTTGTCTTTCCGGAATTAGGCCTAACAGGTTATACCTGCGGCGACCTGTTTTTCCAATCCGCACTTTTAAAAGCCGTAGAATGCGCATTGCTTGAAATTATGGATGCAAGCGAAAATATGGATATGATAACCGTGGTAGGCATACCGTTTGCCAATAATCATAAGCTATACAACTGTGCCGCCGTGGTATCGGACGGACGGCTCTTAGGGCTTGTACCCAAAACGCATCTTCCAAATTATAACGAATTTTATGAGCGGAGGCAGTTTACTCCGGCGCCGGACGGGACAGAGTTGGTTGCGTTCAACGGGGACACAATCCCCTTTGGTACCGATCTGCTTTTTTCGTGCAGCGATATACCGGAATTCACTTTCGCATGTGAAATCTGTGAGGATCTCTGGGCGCCCTGCCCGCCCTCTATACGCCATACATTGGCGGGCGCTACCGTTATCGCAAACCTTTCAGCGAGCGATGAACTTGTAGGAAAGGCTGCCTACCGGCGCGCACTGGTCGCAGGACAGTCTGCGCGGCTTGTCTGCGCTTATCTCTATTCCGATGCCGGCGAAGGGGAATCCACCACAGATATGACATTTGCCGCACATAATCTGATTGCAGAAAATGGTACAGTTTTAAAGGAGAGCCGTTATCAGACTGACGAACTGCTTATCACGGAAATTGACGTACAGCGCCTTGCAGCAGAACGGCGCAAGATAACAACCTATCCGGCTGCAGACGATGGATCACATCTCACCGTTTCCTTTTCTCTGACATCTGCCAAAACCTCTCTGACTCGCTTCGTTCCTTGCACGCCTTTTATTCCTGCATCTCAAAACGATCGAGAAGCAGTTTGCGAGGATATCCTTGCCATCCAAACAGCGGGGCTTAAAAAGCGCCTCTCCCATTCACGCGCCAAAACAGCCGTGGTCGGCATTTCCGGAGGGCTAGATTCTGCTCTGGCACTTTTAGTCTGCGTACGTGCAATAGATGCGCTGGGAAGGCCGCGCACAGATATCCATGCGGTGACAATGCCATGCTTTGGTACTACACCGCGTACCCGTTCGAATGCGCAGACGCTGTGTGAAGAGCTTGGCGTGACATTTTCCTGTGTAGACATCAAAAAAGCAGTAGATCAGCATTTTGCAGATATCGGCCACAATCCTAACCAACATGATGTAACTTTTGAAAATGCGCAGGCACGTGAACGCACCCAAATTCTGATGGATATTGCAAACCAAAACGGCGGGCTGGTAGTAGGCACAGGTGACCTATCAGAGCTTGCGCTGGGGTGGGCAACTTACAATGGGGATCATATGTCGATGTACGCAGTCAACGCTTCTGTCCCCAAAACGCTGGTCCGATATCTTGTAGCATACGAGGCGGCACGTTTTGCTCCATCCGCTTTGGACGAAGTGCTCCGCGATATATTGGACACACCGGTCAGCCCGGAGCTCCTTCCGCCAAATGAAGGGGAAATTGCCCAAAAAACAGAAGACCTTGTCGGACCGTATGAACTGCATGACTTTTTTCTCTATTATGGTATTCGATGGGCTTTTTCTCCAGCAAAAGTCTTCCGTTTGGCCTGTCATGCCTTTAACGGAATCTATCAACGCCCGGTAATCCTCTATTGGCTTGAAACCTTTTATCGCCGCTTCTTCGCCCAGCAATTCAAGCGCTCCTGCCTTCCAGACGGGCCGAAAGTTGGCTCGGCCTCCCTTTCTCCGCGCGGTGATTGGCGGATGCCGAGCGATGCTTCTGCTGCCATGTGGCAGAGTGAGATTGAACTGCTGAAAGAAGCGGAATCATCAAACAAGGATATCAAATGAAACTTAAACCAATCTGAGCAAACGATGCGCCGGACATTACACTGTCGTTCGCCTTTTTCCGGCGTGGCAAGAAAAAAAGCCAGTCTTTCTAAAAAAGAAAGGCTGGCTTTTTCCCTCCTGCCGAATAAGGAGGTTAAGAGAGGAGGAAAACCGGGCATAAGGAAAGGGAAACGAGCAAATGGATTTTTTCCGTTTGCTTGTTTCTATGTTCAATAAGTGAAAATTTATTTTATGCGCTTCTCTTCTTCATTAAAATCACCCACATATAATCTTTTCCAAACACATCAAAGTTGTCTGTTTCTTTCATTTTTCTAAATTCACAAATATCAAAATAAAAGCCCAGGATAGTTTTTATCTTATATTCCGAAAATCCCAATCCGCCATGCATAGAATAATCTCTATACACATCATAATCTGTTATATTCGCACCACCATCCAAATTGAAACATGTCATTAAATAATATCCGTCATTTTTTAATAATCTTTCGATTTTCTTTAAATAAAGCTCTCTTTGATGCGGCTTTATATGATGAAAGCATCCGCTGTCAAGAATTAAATCAAAGCTTTGATCTTCTGCTTCAAATTCGAATAACGATTCCGTTTTGAAACATGGGAGATTTTTATTGTCGCAAGCAATTTTGTTTGCCCATTCTATTGACTCTGATGAAATATCAATCCCCGTTGCATCAAAACCTTGTTTTGATAAATATCTTGTATTTCTTCCGTTTCCGCAGCCAATATCCAAAGCTTTGCCTTTATGAAATATATTTGAATCGCAAAAAGAAATTAAATCTTCATCTGGTATATCTTTAAAAAAGGGAACAGGACGGGTTCTGCTTGAATAGAAATGATTCCACCATTCACTATCTCTTTTTTCAAGTATTTCATCGAGCATTTTAAAAACATCGTCTGACGATATCATAATTTCCCTATCCACATTTGTACGCATAGCAAATCCACCTATTCCTTCCCTCTCAATACTAAACGGTACTCTATCGATTTTATTGTTTTTATTATATCATATTTAAATACATTTTTCTATGATTTTTGTGTACAAGTAATATTATCGGCAATTCTTTTGAGTGGAATTTCTCCACTGTTTACAATACATTTATTCTTTCTTTATTTTAGAATTTTTAATTGAAAGATCTGTTTTCCAGCATACTGATAATAGAAGGCAAAGTCTTCAATAAATCAGACAGAAACTAGATAGAAAACCATGGAAAAAAAGATCTTTTCACGGAGACAAAGAACATTGGAATCCGGCGGAAAGGACGGAAGATGAAAATAGCTTTACACACAAGATATTGGCCGTTTACTTCAATTACATCGGAATGATACAGTAAACGGAAGGCATATCCAAAGATACGCCTTCCGTTACAAGCCAACTATACGTTCTTAGTAAGCCGGAGCTTTATTTCCTACTGTTTTTTCTTTAGTCCGGCACGCTTACGCGGCTATTCAGTTTATCCAAAACAAGAGCCGCCGCAACACCGCCCACAAGGCAGACAGTGTTGATGATACCGGAGGAAATGCTTGAAACAAAGCTTGCATAAGGGATGATGGGCAATGTCGCCGCAATGACGATACCGATAATCGCGTGGGAAATCGTCGAATAGTAGCGGTTTAACAGATAATTGACAAGCCGTGCGAACAGGATCACCGTGACGAGCGCACCAATCCCGCCGGGGATCAAGACGGAAAAATCAAAGTTTCCAATCCCATCTATAAACGGCGTATATAATCCAAGCGGCATTAGTAAAGTAGAAAAGCTCATACCGGGGGCAATGATGCTCAACGCAAGGCAAAAGCCACAGAATAGATACCAGCCCACATTCGGCGTAATGGTGACAGAGACAAATTGAAGCGTAAGAAGCAAAGCCAAAACGATTACAAAAGCAACGCCTAACGCAATATAATCCTTTCCGGAGACGCCTTTTTTCCGGCTTTCACGGAAAAGAGAAGGAAGCATTCCCAAAATCAAACCCACAAATACACAAACAGACGCATCGGGATAACGATTTAAAAGAAAGCCTAAAATTTTGGCCACGCCTAAAAAGCCGATCACCAGCCCTATTAGGACAGGCAGTAGCATGCGGGCGTGTTTTTTCAGCGCCTTAAAAGGATTTGACAAAAGCTCCATAATCGGTTTATAAATACCGAAAACTACACAGAGCACGCCGCCGGAAATACCGGGCAATACTGCCCCCAGCCCAATTAGGGCCCCCTGAAACAGGCGGATCAGAAACAATTTAAGGGAGAAGCCTGCAGCTTGTCCGTTTTCCATGATAGAGTCCTCCTTGTCGTGGTGCCTTTTAGATCAGTATAGGTCATCTTAGCACGTTTATTAGCATACCAGAAAGCAAGTCTTTTGTAAAGGCGCATTTCCTCCCCTTATAAAAGCCCCTTAAGGCCTCATTCCTTTTTTTCTGCTTTTGTGATATAATACGGATATTTAATAAACCAAAGCAGAATGCAGATGAGATGCCACGCAGCATAATAGTATGGTAAGCATTGATGCAGCAAGCCGGGACAGCATATTAGCATACAAAAGAGGATGAATAGAAATGGAAAAGTGGTTTACGATAGAAAAAATAAGACCGGATACTTATGCTATCAGTGAATACCGCCATTGGGAGGAGACGCATTGCTATCTATTGTGCGGCACAAAGCGAAGTCTTTTGATCGATACCGGTTTGGGTATTCAGGATATTTCACAGACGGTTTCTCTGCTGACCGACAAGCCGGTAACGGCAATCCCAACACACATCCACTGGGATCACATTGGCGGCCTTGCACATTATCCTGACTTTTATGCACATGAGGCTGAAATCAACTGGCTGACCGGAGGATTCCCTCAGCCCACCGAGACAGTACGAAAATTTGTTACCGAGCGATGCCGCCTACCGGACGGTTTTAACATAAAGAACTATACAATTTTTCAGGGCATGCCATCTAAAATTTTGCACGGCGGCGAAAGGATCGATTTGGGAGACCGGTTTATTAAGGTGCTGCACACACCGGGACATTCTCCGGGGCATCTGTGTTTTTGGGATGAAACAGATAGTACGCTGTATACAGGTGATCTTGTTTATCACGGCGTATTGGATGCATGGTTTCCTTCCACCGATCCAGAAGCCTACCTGCATTCTCTTGAAACCATTGCTGCACTTCCCGCAAAGCAAGTATTTCCAGCACATCACGACCTTTATTTAAGACCAGAATTTTCTGCCTGCGTATATGACGCATTCCTATGCCTAAAAAAGATGGGTAAACTGCATCACGGCAGCGGGACGTACCGCTACGACGGTTTTTCTGTACGACTGTAGCAATCAGGTTCTCAAATGAATGCAGATGCATATGTACAGCTATCCCACAAAAGGAACATTAAAGCTTATCCCCGAAGGAGGTTTTCCCTTGTTCTACATCACATATTTAAACCATAGCGGCTTTCTGGCAGAAACAGATTCCCATATTCTTTTATTTGACTATTTCCCCGACTGTGCATCTATAGATGGGACGCTTTCAGATGGGATATTCCATCCGAAAACATCCAGTGGCAAGCAGCTTGCAGTATTTATCTCACATAGCCATCACGATCATTTCACCCCTGCCGTTTTTGATTGGGCAAAAATATATCCGGATACGCTTTATTTTGTTGGAAAAGACATTCGCCGTATTCCGGATGGCGTACGCGTCTTTCGCATGCGCGGGGACGACATGGTAAATGCAGACGGCTTTTGTGTGTCAGCCCTTCGATCTACGGATGCAGGTGTTGCCTTTATCGTAAAGACTGACGGTTTGTTGCTCTATCATGCAGGTGATTTGAATGACTGGCGCTGGGAGGGTGAGCCAGAATCTGACAATGCACGAATGTCTACAGCCTATCAAAAGGAGATGCAAAAGCTTTCCGGTATTCGCTTTGACGCGGCTTTTGTGCCGGTAGATCCCAGACAAGGTGCAAACATGCTAAACGGGCTTGCAGGTTTTCTCAAAGCAGCGCATGCGACACACGTTTTTCCCATGCATTTTTGGGGCGACTATACCGCCTGTAGTAAAGCGGCAAATGATCCTGCCCTGTCGAAAACAGATACGATAATCCATCAGATCACCAGAAAAGGGGAATGTTTTGATCTGTCCGTCCCAGTGGACGGTTTACACCATAAAAGGAGTGAAGAAGGATGAATGTAACGATTGTCGGGAGCGGTCCGGCGGGTATTTCCGCAGCGCTTTATTTAAAACGGGCAGGCATGCAGGTGACCATTCTGGCGAAGGACGGCGGCGCACTGCTCAAGGCCGACCATATTGAGAATTACTACGGCTTCAGTGAACCAATATCCGGTAAGGAACTGCACCGCCGCGGCGTCGAAAACGCAAAACGGTTAGGCTGTGTCTTCAGGGAAGAGGAAGTTTTCTCCATAGAATATTCAAACGGCTTTACGGTAAAGACAAACCGCGGTGTGTATCAAGCGGATGCGGTCATTTTGGCAACAGGCGCCGCAAGAAAAGCTCCTCGGATTGACGGCCTTTCTGCCTTTGAAGGAAGCGGCGTAAGTTACTGTGCCGTATGTGATGCATTTTTTTATCGCAAAAAGGATGTGGCTGTGCTTGGAAGCGGCGAATATGCCGCACATGAGGCAGAGATTTTAAAGCAGACATCCGGTTCTGTTACCATTTTGACAAATGGCATGCCGTTTACCGGAACACTTCCAGACGAAGTGATGTGCGATACGCGTAAAATCGCCGCTATCGTGGGGGAGCAGACCGTCTCAGGCATATGTTTTGAAGACGGCACAACGCTTCCCATCTCCGGCGTGTTCGTAGCGGTGGGTGTTGCCTCCTCCACTGATCTTGCTCGCAAGATCGGCGCACTAACGGAAGGGACACATATTGTAGTCGATGAGAACGGCGCAACCAACGTACCCGGGCTTTATGCGGCCGGCGACTGTACAGGCGGCCTTTTACAGATCTCTACTGCTGTTGCTGAAGGAGCAAAAGCGGCAATGGCAATCATCCGACTTTTACAGAAAGCACCAAGCACCGAAGGAAGGACAGAACCAGCATGATGGATTTTAATGAATTATCAGAAGAACTTACAGGCCTTACGGTTTTCCGTTCCCTTTTAGGTGACACTGTAATCGCACCGCTTAGACAGCTGATACATGCTGTTGCAGATGGTTTGCCTATTCGTGTTCCTTATGCAGAATTCACGGCGGCACTGTACAAATATACAGATAATCTGACCGACTATATCACAACGGCAGTACTTGAAAACGAAAACGTATATCTTCTGCGCCGCGCGCGCGGACAGGAAATCTCCGATGCTATCCGGTCATGTCTTGAACATGAACTTTCCGTTTTGGAGGAGGTTTCCCAGCTAACCCCAGAACATTTCCGCCGGGAAACGGGTTACAAAGGTTTTCTTCCAGAATGGCATACGTCGTCTTGTGTGCTGAAAGAGATTTACGCAGCCCGCGCAGAGCAGGCAAGTACGCATGGATATGGCATGTTCGCCAGATATGACGCTTTTTTCTTAAACAATGGAACGCTTGTCCCAGTTAAAAATCCAGACCGTACCGCACTCTCCGACCTATACGGTTATGAAGCGCAGCGGCAGGAAGTCCTTGAAAATACAGCGGCTCTCTTAAACGGAAAGCCTGCGGTAAACCTCTTGCTATATGGGGATGCTGGTACTGGGAAATCTTCCACAGTCAAAGCTGTTGCAAACCATTTCAAGGATCGCGGATTACGCTTGATCGAATTGAAAAAGAGCCAGCTCCGTGAAATCCCTGGCTTAATCGATCAGCTCTCAGAAAACCCGCTCCGCTTTATCTTGTTTATTGACGATCTCTCCTTTACAAAGGATGATGATGACTTTTCTGCTTTAAAAGCAGTATTGGAGGGATCGGTCTCCTCACGATCCGGCAATGTGGTAATCTATGCTACCAGCAACCGCCGTCATCTGGTAAAAGAGAATTTTTCCGACCGTAATGGAGACGACATTCATTTTAATGATACTATGCAGGAGATGGTTTCACTTTCCGATCGGTTTGGGCTCACCATTACGTTTTTGCGCCCGAACAAATCTGAGTACCAATCCATTGTGGCAGAGCTTGCCAGACAATACGGGGTAAATATGGATGCACGCGTGCTTGCGGTGAAAGCCGATGCATTTGCTATCCGCAAAAGCGGGTACTCCCCGCGTGTAGCCAAGCAGTTTATAGAACTAATGAAAGCCGCGGCTGACTAAGCGGCCTGCGGGATACAATCGTTTAACTCCTTCTGCCCTGCGATTATTGTTTTTTCTGAATTCAGTTGTTTTGTCTAAATTGCCTATTACATCCTCCCATTGCTTTGTGGTAAAATAGAAATATGAAGTGCGATTTGCTTTTTGTCTTTTCATTTATCTTGCACGTCCAAAGTATTTTTGCAGGCCGGAAAAGTACGGTTATTTCCTCCCTGCATCACAAAGTCAAGACCGCAGAAACAGGGAGGTAAACATGTTTGGAATCAATGATACGGTACAATATGGAACAACCGGTGTTTGCAGGATTACGGATATGGTAAGCAAAAATTTTGACGGCAAGCTCATCCGCTATTATGTGCTGAAACCGATCCACCAAACCAACGAAGTCGTATATGTCCCGGTTAAAAACGAACGGCTTGTCGCCAAAATGAAAAAGCTCCTTTCCGCTGAAGAGATAGAAGCGCTTGTACGGGATATTCCCAGATGCCAGATCGATTGGATTGAGGACGACAGCGCCCGACAGACAGCTTATCAAGCCATTGTATCAAATGGAGAGCGCCGCGAATTGCTTGGTCTTATCCGTGTGCTTTATCTCAGGCAGCGTGCTTTAAAAGAACGGCACCGCCATCTGCGTACAGCGGACGAACAGCTTCTAAAGACTGCGGAAAAACTGATAAACGATGAATTTTCCGCAGTTCTGCATATTTCTCCTGAAGAGGTTGTCCCCTTTATTACAAAACGACTGGGTGAAACTGCCTCGGAATAAGCCTTCCAAGCGGAGACTTACCTTTTCCATTACATTATTATTTTCCAATAACGTTAACAGGGCCGGGATAAATCGGCCCTGTTCTTTTTTCAAAAGTCTCAGTATTTTCAAACGGAATACATCAACTTTCCTACTTCTATCGGCAAACTTGCGGTAAGTCATCCCGGCATATTCCGTAAAGATCGCAGTCCTCATACCCCATGTGGCTCCGGTATTTCTGCCGAGCACGGCCCTCCAGCAGCATACCGGCTTTTCGCATTACAGCCCTGGAGGAAGGGTTGCGCACCGAATGGAACGCCTCCAGACGATTGACGCCTGCACTGTCGAAGGCATAGCGGATTACGGTACATAACGCCTCAGTCATAATTCCCTTTCCCCAGAACCGGCGGCATAGATTGTACGAAAGGCTGCCAACGGCATCCTGCGGATCCTCAACCTCGAATCCGATTGAACCGATCACTTCCCTATTCTCCTTCATTGTAATTGCCCACCGGTAAAAACCGGGTTTCCCATAGGAAGCGATAAATTGGCTGATAAACTGCGCTGTCTCTTCTACACACGAATGCATATTCCAATGCATGAAAGCTGCCACTTCTGAATCAGAATAGATATTGCGAAATGCAGCCTCCGCATCCTCCGGCTCAAAACAGCGTAGCGATAGACGTGCCGTTTCGATTGTGTCCATCCCTTTTTCGCTCACTTTTTAAGTTCCCCTTGTCTTTGCTGTTCTTTTAAGAATGCCAGCAATGCGGTCAACGAAGGAAACTCTCGGAACAGCATGGCACGCAGCTCTTCTGTCGGCGCGATCTGATCGGGCACCATTACCGGCAGCATTCCTGCCGCATATGCAGAACGGATGCCATTTGGCGAATCCTCCACTGCAATACAGGCTGCGGGAGGAATTTTCAATGCATCACAGGCGATCAGATAAATATCCGGCGCCGGCTTGCTATGCTCCACCATATCGCCGGTAACAATTTGATCGAAAAACGGAAAAATCCCTGCACGCTTTAAATGGGAAACGGCGCTTTCCCGTGAAGTAGAAGTAGCCAATGCCGTAGGAATCTTTTCTTCGGATAACCAGCGAAGGATCTCATATACCCCATCCTTTACTGGCAGTTCCTTTTCCACAAGTGCCCGAAAGCGCCCCCCAATAAAGCGGGTATATTCGTCAAAGGGAAAATCTTCTCCTAAAACCTCAGCAAAAAGAAGGCGTGTATCCGTGTGATTTAACCCTACACTGCGAATAATCAGATCATCTAAATCTGCATCGATCGGATACTCCTTTGCTGATTCACGCCACGCTGTCGCATAAAGGCGCTCTGTATCAAACAAAACGCCATCCATATCGAAAACAACTGCCTGTATCATACTCTGCTCCTCCATAATTGGTATCTTTCTTAGATTCTAAAAGAATTCATTTTACCCTTTATTATAAAGGATCGAGGCATTGTTTGCAATCTAAAACACATCTGATTTCTCCAGCTATGTGGGAACATCCCCAGCTTGCGCATGACCCGGAACAGGCTTTCCGGGCAACGGATGTAACCGCGCTTACGAGACCGGTGCCAGAGTTCCACCATCCCCAGTGTTGGATTCCGTTTTCGCATATCCCGGATAAGCTTCCGTTCTGCCTCTGTATGATGCTTTGGATGGTGGTGCGGGCGTCTGGACTGGCAGGCAAGGGAAGCTGCACTTCCATCCCAGCGAGCCTTCCAGAAGCAGATATACGAGCGGGTTTTGTTGTACTTCCGGCTCGCACGGCTTACGCTATACTTGGCTGCATACTGCATTAGGGATTGTCGAAAGCGCATGTCTTGTGTTATGCTATTACGCATGAGGGACAAAGCTCCTTTTTGGGTTGTTTGGTGTCGTAACTTAACGATACCTTATGAAGGCTCTGTCCTTCTCTTTTTTTATTTGCTTTTCTTGCCCTGCTGTCCAATATGTATTGTAGCTCTACAATAAACAGCAAAAGAAATGAAAAGAGCAATTGACAAGCAGGGGACTCATTTGCTATAATGAATGCAATGCGGGCGTGGCGGAATTGGCAGACGCGCCAGACTTAGGATCTGGTATCTCCGATGTGCAGGTTCAACTCCTGTCGCCCGCACCAAACGAGCAAAAGCCGCATTATTGCGGCTTTTGCTTTTATACCGGGATTTATCGGCGTTTTTTATTGTATTTTTGTACTTATTTTCTGCAAACAATTACTCGAAAAATACATTGATTTTCTGAAGAATGCAACACGAAATGCAACACGATTTACAGGCGGTATTTATTGTATTTATATTCATGCTGCATTTTTTAATCAATCATCGATTGTCCAATTTTGGGGAGCATTATACCCGTATATATCCGATACAGCTAAGACCTTGGCCTCGATTTCTATGCGGTTGCCGTCCTACACTGGGGCGGACAGCATAATACCGGATGCAATCGACTGGTCAATCGCATCACTGTTGTCACCGGTCACCGGGATGGATTCCCGACAGTAGCAGTAGACACAGCGTCTCATGCCATCCTTTGCGCTGTAATCGGAATACAGACCGTACATACTGCAGCCAGCCAAAGAAAAATTCCCGTAGTGCATGCTGGAGATATTCTCATATCGGCAAGCGCAAATATGTTACCGTTGAAAAAGTACAGCACGGGATACTGATATCATCGGTTAAGGTATACAACTTTGAGATTGAGGATTTATCATACAGTATTCTGGTAAGAAGCGCGTTCTGGTTCATAATAATTGTATAGAAAGTGATTATAGCCCCCTTTCTACCACTAAACCAGCAAAAGGATACATTATCCCTATTTGCAATGGAGCTCCTGCATACTAAAAGTTCGACTTTCTCTTATATGAGCTCTCGAATAGCTCCACGCAAAATACGCAGTGAAAAGCCTGCTATTATAGGACTCAATCCTATAATAGCAGGCTTTCTAATACCTATGCTGATATTCTTTTGATAGATCAAACTATGGCCGTCTCTGTACCGCAAGGTATTTTCCCGTTTCAATGACTGTATGATTCGGAGCACAATGGTCGGTAAGCTGCCAGCCTTCCGGCAGTTTTAATTCCGCATACATACCGTCCGGTATACGGATTTGAAGAGCAACCCCATTTTCCGTCTTTTCCCATCGGATAAACACCTCACCGCAGACACTCTCATGCCTTCCCTCAGCAAATGACAAGGAGGACGGAAAAGAAGGCGCCAGAAGGACAGTGTCAGCCCCCCGCCGATTCGGATTGATACGGATACCGGCAATGTCTTTTAGGAAAAAGCCGCTGATAAATGCCCAGCAGTGATGATTAAGCGAAAGCGTCCTTCCACCTTGCGGCGTGAATTCCTCCCAAAGTGTAGTAGCCCCTTTTTCAAGCCAATTTCCAAATGAAGGATAGTCGGGCCGCGTGATCATTTCAAGCGCTAAGTCTATTTTTCCAAATTTGTTCAGTACATGGAACAGCGCTCTTCCTCCCAGCATTCCGGCATAAAGACGTCCGCCTTCTGCTTGAATTGCCTCAAGCAGCCGTGCAAAAGCAGTTTTCTCTTCATCACGGTTAAACACGCCGTAAAATAAAGCCATTGCCTGCGGGGTTTGCCCTCCGCCGCAGACACGGCATTCCGGAAAGCTAATAAGCTCACGGCGGATAGCATCGCGCATTTCACGCGCAAGAAGCGCTGCATACTCCGCTTCCGCCTCCATATGAAGTTCCCGGAACAAAAAGGCGGCTTTTTCGGCAATATCCATAACATATACGCTGTCGGTAAATTCCAATGGAGTCGAGTATTCGTGTGCTTCACGGTATGGCTGTAACCAATCGCCAAGTCCACAGGAAACAAGGCCGTTTTCCATCCGTTTGGAACGGATATAGGCAAGATACCGTAAAAATGCAAAACTATTCTCGCGCACTATCGAAAGATCGCCCCGATAAAGATATGTGTAATAAGGCAATGTAAACAGTGCACTATCCCACGCCGGCCCGTTTCCCCATGTATATCCCCACGTTCCAGTAGGAATAATGCCAGGAAGCCGTCCTTGTTCTGTCTGGGCCTTTCGTATATTGTGCAGCCACTCTCTATAGCTTTTTTCCGGAGCGAAGTTTAAAAGCGTCTGCTCTGCTGAAAGCGAGGCATCCCCGGTCCAGCCGTTTTTCTCACGGTGCGGGCAATCTGTCGGGAAATAATAGAAATTGCTCAACGTTGACCGGCGGGCACAACTCTGAAGTTGATTTAAACGTTCATCCGAACAATGGAACGAACCACGCTGCGGAAGCGCTGAATGGGCACAGAGCATTGTAAGAAGCGAAGGCTTTGCCTGTTCCGGTGTAATGCCGTCCACCTTAATATATCGGTATCCAAAATACGAAAAATGTGGGATGTAATGTTCTTCCCCTTTTCCGGAAAGAGTATAGGATACGCGCTGTACACGCGGGCCGCCAGAAAACGTATGGTTTTCCGTCAACAATTTTCCATTTTCAATTGTTTCACCAAAAGCAAAAGAAATATGCTGCCCGGATTTTCCGCTAATGCATAGCTCAAAAAAGCCTGCACTGTTTTCCCCGAAATCGTAGAGCCAGCCGCTATCCTCCGGCTTAATTGATACTGGCTGGATACGGCGTGTTATCCGGATTGGCTCTGCCTGCGTCACACGTTTCTCGCCCCGCGGCGGCGTCACAAAAAAGGCATGCTCCCAAGAAGCGTCACAGAATTCGGGCTGCGCCCATCCTTCCTCATACAGGCGCGCGTCGTAATCCTCCCCTGCGCGCAAATCATCAAATAAAATCGGTGATGGCGCGGCCTTAAATAATTCATCGGCTTCAAAAAAGACTTCTTCACCGTCTTCATATTCAACAGTAAAACGCATCGAAAGCATAGGAGCTGCGCGCCATGGAGCCAGATGGAAATCCCATACCGCTCCTCCTGGATTGTTTAAAAAACCATTGCCCAACAGCACACCAAGCGCATTCTTTCCCTCATGTACATATGCGGTCAAATCATAGCGATCATAATAAAGGATATGATCTGGATTGGAAATATAAGGTGCAAGGCGTCCTTTTGTCACCTCTTCCCCATTTACATAAAGCTCATAAAAGCCAAGACCGCAGATTAGTGCTGAAGCGCGGCGCACAGCTTTTTTTATGAAAAAGCAACGGCGCAGCAGCGGGGCCGAAACCGGTTTTTCCATCGTTGTATATGTATGGGATGCACTAATAAAACGCTGTGGGAACATCATCCATAAACCACCTTTCAGCGCTCGTTTCTAGCAGGCTGCATTCCTTGCACATGCAGCCTGCTTTTGCGGCAAGTATAGCATACCTTGCATCAAAAGTAAACGGCACAAAACAAAATGAAATTAAAATTTTTTAGAATAACTGGATGACTCCAAAGCAGAACGTATAACCTCGTATCAATATTACCATACTAAGAAAAAAGAAAGGAAGACGCTTTTTATGTACCATCCACAGGTCAAACAAATTGCAGATGAAATAGACAACCGTATCGGGCGGCTGAAGGCACACCGTTTTGATCCAATAGACGTCACCGGAAATCATGTAGAAGAACTCAATCAAGCCGTTTCCAAAGTAATTGGCAGTGCGTTAATCGGGGAACTGGAAAGCCTGCGCTCTTTTATTGATCAAACGGAAAAACATTGAGTCCAAAATAGAGGAAAGGTCTTAACAATGAACGGAATTCCCATGCCGCCCGCCCAAACCCCAGAGATGCTCCAATGTCATAGTAAACTTATGGATGAAAACAGTCCAGTAAAAAAACAGATATATGGAATAAGCTCTCAAGAGGAAATACACCGCTGTATTGAAAAGCTCACCCGCTGAATAAATCTCCTTCATCTCTGCAAATTTGATAAAATGTAGGTTTGTCAATGATGTGTTACAGATTAAGGGAAGCGAATAAGACCTGCTTAGGAGAGCGCCAAGAGAGAGGACGCATGGGGAAATTGTTGTAAG
>CAJFJV010000016.1 GCA_904384225.1 uncultured Oscillospiraceae bacterium
TAAAGGGCTTGCCGCCTGCAATTCACAGACAACAAGCCCTTTCAGCTGCTTGAACAATTTTTGATAGAAATATTGTCTAACTTTTTGGGGTCACTTCACAGCCACACGCTGATATAAAGCATGCAAATAAACACCGCAGCAATGGTAAACACCGACGAGATAAGCTGTGCCATAGATTGGGCAATCATCTGACGAAGTGTATCGGTATCGTTGGTGTAAAGGCTCATAATATCGCCATGAGTACGTGTATCAAATGTACGGATCGGAAGCCTTTGCATTTTTTCAAACATTTCATCCCGGATTTTTTTAAGGGTTCCCTGGGCTATTGTGACCATGACCCGATTATAAAACAAAGTGGAAATAATGCCAATCAAATAAATACTCCCAATCACTATAAGGGCCTTTAGCAGATTGTGAAACACAGGTACCGATGAACCAAGCAGAGGCACAATATAGTCATCAATCAGTGATTGCAGGAAGAGCGAAGAAGCAGCAGAGGCAACAGCACTTAACAAGATACAAATCACTACAAAAACCAGTTGACCTTTATAATCTCTCATATAAGAAAGCAATCTGCCAAGTGTTTTTAAGTCGAATCCAGCATTTTGCGGCGTGCCAATCACAGGCCTTTTTTCTTTCTTATTCATTTTCACCGTCTCCTTTCTTCTGTGATGCATAGACCTCACGATAAATAGCGCAATTTTTCAAAAGCTCCTCGTGCTTTCCGATAGCAACTATCTTGCCATCGTCCAAAACGATGATTTGGTCTGCATGCTGCACAGAGCTTACACGTTGGGCAATAATAATTTTTGTGGTATCAGGAATATACTCCGCAAAGGATTTTTGGATAAATGCGTCTGTTTTGGTATCTACCGCGCTGGTAGAATCATCCAAAATCAAAATCTTAGGCTTTTTCAAGAGTGCGCGTGCAATGCAAAGACGCTGTTTCTGATCACCCGATATATTTGTTCCGCCTTGCTCAATATGCGTGGCATATTTATCGGGAAAAGCCCTTATAAATTCGTTGGCACAGGCCAGACGGCAGGCGTGCTCTATTTCTTCATCGGTTGCAGCTTCATTGCCCCAACACAAATTTTCTTTAATGGTACCTGAAAAAAGCTCATTTTTCTGAAGAACCATAGCAACAGCGTTTCGTAAGGTGTTAAGGTCATAATCTCTGACGTCGATGCCGCCTATGGTAATTCTGCCGTTTGTAACATCGTAAAGGCGGGGGATTAATTGTACGAGGCTTGATTTAGAAGATCCCGTTCCACCGATAATGCCGACCGTTTCACCTGAAGCAATCGAAAGATTGATGTTATCCAGCACTCTTTTATCTGCTTTTGAAGCATAGATGAAATCTACATTTTCAAAGCGAATAGAACCGTCTTGCACGACCGTTTGTGGATTGTCGGGATTTAAAATATCTGTTTTTTCTTCTAATATTTCTGCGATACGGCGGCCGGACGCAAGGGAGATGGTCAGCATAGCAAAAATCATGGAAAGCATCATAAGGCTCGTCAGGATCTGCGTTGCATAGGAAAACAGAGCTGTCAAATCGCCTGTTGTCATTCCCAAAGCAGCATTGTTTCCGCTTGCCACAATCGCTTTAGCACCGATCCATGAAATCAGTATCATGCAAGCATACATAAAAAACTACATAATTGGGGAATTTAGAGCAAGCAGTCTTTCTCCCTTGGCAAAATCATCATATATACTTTTGGATATACCTTTAAATTTGTTAATTTCATAATCTTCACGGTTAAAGGATTTTACTACGCGGATGCCCCGCGCATTTTCCTGCACGACATTGTTAAGGCAGTCATATGTGTGAAAAACACGGTTGAAAACAGGACTTACTTTTTTTACAATTAAAAGCAGCAGTACTGCCATAACCGGTATAACGGCAAGGAAAATCCACGCAATGGTGCCATTGATGCGAAAGGATACAATCATTGAAAAGATAAGCATAACAGGTCCCCTGATTGCCATGCGGATGAGCATTTGATAGGCATTTTGAATATTTGAACGTCCGTTGTCAAACGGGTTACGATAGAAGATGTTGAAAACTTATCAATGTTAGAAAAGGCAAAGGTTTGCACATTATCATACATATCCTGTCGCAGATTGGCAGAAAATCCAACAGAGGCTTTGGCGGCAATGTGCGCCGATAATACACCGGTAATAAGCTGAAAAACAGCAAATATCAAAAGAGCAATTCCGTATTTCCATACGCTGTTCATATCGCCGAGATCAATACCTTTGTCAATCATTTCCGCCATGCAGAGCGGTATAATAATTTCAAAAGCCGCTTCAAGTATGGACAAAAAAATTGCAAGTACAGAACTTTTTTATATTCACGCAGGCTCCGAGCCAGTGTTCTAATCATAGTTTCCTCCTCTTTGTGTAGCATGCTACATATTGAATTTAAAGAACAGCCGAAGCATTTCGGCTGTTCTATTCTAAATTGTTATAGATGGTCAATAGCATTTGTTTTAGTTTTTCTGTTTCCTCTTCTGAAAGTGAAGCAAGAAGTCTTCTTTCATTAGATAAAATTTGTTGCTCCATCTCCTCTCCCAAAGTTTTGGCCTGCTCTGTCAGAGCCACAATTTTATTTCTCTTGTCTGTTTCATCTACCCAACAATGAAGATGTCCGTTTTGCTCCATGCGTGTAATAATGCCCACTACAGTAGGATGAGAAACCTCTAAAAAATTTTCAATTTCTTTTTGTGTAGCCTGACCGCCACAGCTATCTAAAAAAGCCAGCACACGGCTTTGCGATAAGGTCAAGTTTAATTGCTTTAGTTCAGCATCCGCTTTTACCTTTAACCTATCGTTAATATTTTTGATTAAATAACCGACGTCTTTCTGAGGCAGCACAAATTTCTCCTCCTAAACATGTAGCATGCTACATATTATAGTGTGCAGTTTGTGATTTGTCAAGTGGATTTAAAGGTTTTCATGCTGCATTTTGCAGCGATAGAGAACTTCCCATATCATCTGTTTGTTCGAATAATGATTTCATTGCGGTTTTTCCAAATATAAATTATAGATTTTTTTGCAATATACCTATCTATTATCTTTATATCTATTTTAAACTTTTGTTATGATACTTGACTATAGAACGCAGCTCTTCTTTTTTGTATTGGATTGGCTTTACCGGCTGCGGAGCTGCATAAAAAGGCTTAGCTTTAAATGTCGGATGCAGCGAGGTGCTAACCATATCCTTTCGATGATAATAGATTTTCCGCTAAAATGGCGCTTGTTTGCTTAAGGCTGTGATTAAATAAGAGAAGCGGAATAAAATTCAAGGGCCTTTGAGAAACTTGCCGACAATGGGTCTTGAACAAATGGGACATTACGAATTGTAAAATATACATGTTAGATGCGTAAAAAAGAACTGGCGTTCTAACGGTTTTCCACCGGTGATGTTGAAAACCAACCTTGATTTTTGCGGTTTTCCACGTTTTCAACATTCGCTTCGTTGAAAACGTGGAAAAATACCCACTGTAATACGCAGCATTTTAATGGCAATATACGCAATTTACTGTTTGTGGAAAATGGGTAGAAGAGGCTGAATAGGAAAGGAAGAATTTTTCTTTTTTGTTTGGCTGTTAAGAGGGCTGTCTCTTTACAAAAGAACGCGCTTGTACTATACTTAAAGATATCATCAAACGCGCTCAAGTCCTGCGCAGACGAATGGAGGAAGTGTTGTATGAACCGGATTAAAATTATCCTGGCAGGGAAAGAGTATACCATTCAGACGGAAGAAAGCGGAAGCTATGTAAAACAGCTTGCCGAATCTTTGAATAAGAAAATAGAAGAATTCATGCAGGAAAATGAGTCAGTTTCCATGACAAGCGCAAGTATGCTGGTAGCTTTGGGCTTGATGGACGACTGTATAAAGGCGTCAAGCGATAAAGATAATCTGCGAAAACAGGTTATCGATTATCTGGAAGAGGCAACACGTTCCCGCACGGAAATTACGGAGCTCAAAAAAGAACTCAGCGCTTTGCGTGAGAAAAATGCAATGCTTGAAATGAAGCTTTTAACGTTTGAAGGAAACGATAAGAATGAAGAGCAAACCAGCCTTTAAGCCAGAGCTTTTACTGCCGGCAGGCGGGATGGAGGCTGTCATTGCAGCTGTGCAGAACGGCGCAGACGCAGTGTATTTAGGAGGAAAACAGTTTTCTGCACGGCAGAATGCTGAAAATTTTGATGAAGAATCGCTGGAACAAGCGGTTTCATACTGTAAAGCACGGGGTGTTAAGGTTTATCAGACACTTAACACCCTTCTTTTTGACACGCAGCTGCAAGAAGTGGAACAAGCAATCAGGCGTGCGTGCCGTATTGGGGTTGATGCTTTTATTGTTCAGGATTGGGGCGCAGTAGAAATGATCAGAAAGACAGCGCCCGCAATGCCGATACACGGTTCTACCCAAATGTCTGTGCACACCCCGGCCGGCGCACGCCTGCTGAAGACGGCCGGCTTATCGCGGATTGTATTGGCCCGTGAAATGGAGATAAGTGAAATACGTGAAGTTTGCGAAAGTGTGGATATTGAAACCGAGGTGTTTATCCACGGTGCGCTATGTATGTCTGTTTCGGGTCAGTGTTATTTAAGCGGGATGTTGGGGACGCGCAGCGGAAACAGGGGCGCGTGTGCAGGAACGTGCCGGCTTCCCTTCTCTTTGCACAAAAAGCGGGAAGAATATGCATTATCATTAAAAGACCTTTGCGCGCAAAAGCAGCTTGCTGCATTGTGCGAAATGGGTGTTTCCTCGCTTAAAGTAGAAGGGCGTATGAAACGCCCTGAATATGTTGCGGCAGCTGCGCGCGCCTATCGCAGCGCTTTGGATCACCAAGACGGTGATTTCGATACTCTTCGCGCCGTATTTTCAAGAAGCGGCTTTACGGATGGATATCTCAGCGGGAAACGGGATCGTGCAATGTTCGGTGTGCGGCAGAAGGAGGATGTGGTTTCAGCTACAGACAGGCTTCATCGCAAACTCCGCGCAACGTATCAAACAGAAAACGGCCGTGTTTTATTGTCCCTGCACGCGGCGATCCGCAAAGGCCATCCTGTTGTTGTTACAGCGTACGATAGAGACGGCCATGTGGCTCGTACAGAGGGCGCTATACCGGAATTGGCCCAAAACCGTCCGGCTACGCAGGAATCCGTGATACGTGTTCTGTCAAAGCTTGGCGGTACGATTTTTCGGGCAGACAGCATTACAGCGGAAGTTGAGGATGGGTTGATGGTTCCGGTCGCCGCTTTGAACGCCTGCCGCCGGGACGTATGTGAAAAGATCAACGCCTTACGAAGCTGTATTTCGGCTGTTCCCGTATCCCAGCAATCCCTGAAGCTGTCTCCTGATTTAGGGGCAAGTGCGGCTCCGCCCGTTATACGTGCTCGTTTTGCCCGTTATTCCCAGATTTCCGATGCGGCGCTTTCTGTGGCGGCGTGTTTTTCTCTTCCGATTGAGGAGGTGGTGCGCCACAAGGAAGAGCTGGCTGCATTTCGGGACCGTGTGATGATAGAACTTCCCCGTTTGCTGTTTGGAAGAGAACAGGATATTTTAGACAGCTTAAGGGTATTGTGCCGGGATGGGTTCCGAAATGTGGTTTGTGAAAACATTGCGCATATCGCCCTTGCAAAACAATGCGGCATGGTTTTGCACGGCGGCGTATTTTTAAACTGCACCAACAGCTTAAGCGCGCAATGGCTGAGCGGACAAGGGGTCTCTTCCCTAACGCTCTCTTTTGAAATGCGTGCGCGGGATATTGCCAATATGAAAACAGCGGTACCGCGCGGGGTGATCTCCTGTGGACGCCTGCCGCTGATGCTTTGGCGCAATTGCCCAGCCAAAACGGAAAAGGGATGTGCCGGCTGTGATCGGCAACAAGTGCTTACCGATCGTCTGGGGAAAGTTTTTCCGGTTTTCTGCATGCGGCCTTTTGGTGCGGCTATGTTAAACAGCGAGATGCTTTGGACGGCGGATAAAACAAGAGATTTTGGTCGGATTGCTTTTGTGACATGCTATTTTACAACAGAATCCGCCGCTGTATGCGCCGATATCCTCTTCCGCCAAAAAGAAGGAGAGAAACTGTCCGGTACTTTTACACGCGGATTATATTATCGTTCAATATGAATGTAAGAGGCTTTGCTATAAGAAAGGGATGTTAAAAATGAAAACACTTGCTGTAAAACGGCTGACTGATACGGCCCGCCTCCCAGCGCGCCAGACTGCGGGAAGCGCAGGGTTTGATTTGTACGCAGATATAGAGGAATGCACCATCCATCCCGGTGAGATTTTCCGTGTACCAACCGGGATTGCTATCGCGATCAGCGATATCTATACGGCAGCTTTTATTTATGCGAGAAGCGGGATTGCCTCTAAATTCGGCGTTTGCCCAGCTAACTGCGTGGGGGTAATCGACAGTGATTACCGTGGGGAAATTCAGGTGCCATTGACGAACCATGGGAAAGAGCCATTTGTAATCCGCCGAGGCGACCGAATAGCGCAGCTCCTATTTGCTCCGGTTTTCCTGCCGGAGCTTATCGAATGCGATTCGTTGGATGAAACAGTAAGGGGCGCAGGCGGCTTTGGCTCTACTGCACGATAAGGAGGGTGCCCTTTGAAGTGGAAAAAGACGCTGATATTTGTCCTGTTTCTGCTGGCCGGCATTGTACTCGGCACGCTCTTAACGTCTTTATGTGCTTCTGTCTCTTTTTTAAGCTGGCTTACAGCGGGTGTGCAGATTGGTGTTGGCGTACCGGAACCCATATTGTTGGATATTGCTGTTTTTCAGCTGTCCTTTGGTTTTGCCATAGATATTAATATTATTAAAATCGTATGTATTCTGGCTTGTATATGGCTATACAAAATTTTTTCGAAGGGGATTTGACCATGAAATGGATTCTTGCTTCGCAATCTCCCAGACGCAGAGAGCTTTTTTCCCTTATTGCAGCAGATTTTGAGATCCGTTCCCCTGCTTTTGACGAAAATAGCGTAACTGCCGACACGCCAAAGAAGCTGACAATGCTGCTGGCGCAGAAAAAGGCGGAATCCATACCGCGTGCAGAGGAGGAAGCTGTTGTAGGCTGTGATACAGTTGTTGCCATGGGAAATGAAGTGCTGGGAAAACCGGAAAACAGGGAAGATGCGAAAAGGATGCTTACTTTGCTTTCCGGCAAGACGCATGCGGTCTATACCGGGGTTTGCATATTGTACAGGGAAAAAAAGATTATTTTTGCAGAACAGACTGACGTAACGTTTTTTTCTCTTTCAAATGAAGAAATCGAGGCATATCTTGATTCCGAGGAACCATATGATAAAGCCGGTGCCTATGGGATTCAAGGGAAAGCAGCACTGTTTGTCGAAAGGATATCGGGAGACTATTACAATGTGGTGGGCCTTCCGGTTGCGCGGCTTGCCAGGACGCTTTGCGGCGAATTCCGGCAAGAAGATACGAATATCCAAAAAATCGGCGAAAAACGCTGAAAAATTCACAAATTAACGGTTGAGAAACCAACGGCGGCGGGGTATAATAAAAATAACCGCAGGCTGTTTTACATGGTGTTTCTGTGTGGGAAGAAATCATCCGTGCGCAATCGGCAGATACCTTACAGCTGCGAAGACTACATTTATTTTGGAGGGCGCTATGTTTTTTACAAAAGATATCGGTATCGATTTGGGTACTGCAAATACGCTTGTGTATATGAAAGGAAAAGGCATTATTATCCGTGAGCCGTCGGTTGTCGCGGTTGATATAAAAAATGATTCTGTCCGCAGTGTTGGCCAGGCGGCAAAGGATGTTGTGGGCCGTACACCGGGCTCTATTGTGACGGTCCGTCCGCTGAAAGACGGCGTTATTGCGGATTTTGATATCGCAACCAGCATGCTTAAGGAATTTATACGGAAGGCGCTTGGAAACTCTGCTTTCGCTAAGGCACGCATCGTCATCTGCATCCCTTCCGGTGTAACGGCGGTAGAGCGCCGTGCCGTTAAAGAATCGGCGGAACAGGCAGGTGCAAAGCGCGTCATTATTGTAGAAGAGCCAATGGCAGCAGCGATTGGAGCAGGCCTTCCCGTTGCCGAACCGACAGGCAGTATTGTTGTGGATATCGGCGGCGGCACGACAGAGGTTGCAGTGATTTCCCTCGGCGGCATTGTGGCGGCAAAGTCTGTACGTGTCGGCGGAGATAAATTTGATATAGACATCATCAACTATATAAAGAAAAAATATAATCTGTTAATCGGCGAGCGCACTGCTGAAGATATCAAAATTGATGTAGGCAATGCTTTTCCACTCGAGGAAGAGTTGACAACCGAAATCAAAGGCAGGAACCTTTTGACGGGTCTTCCGGAAAATATTGTTGTCACTTCTACGGAGATTCGAGAAGCACTTATTGATACCTTACAGGAAGTGCTGGAGGCTGTCCGTATTACGCTCGAAAAGACACCGCCGGAGCTTGCGGCCGATATTATTGATCAGGGTATTGTGTTAACAGGCGGCGGTGCGCTTCTGCGCGGCCTTGATAAGCTTATTGCGCAGGAAACGGGCATGGCAGTCCATGTGGCGAACGATCCGCTTGATTGTGTCGCGTTGGGCACCGGCGAAATATTAGAGCACATGGATAAGCTTTCCGGCGTCATCTCTTCTGACGAAATCAAATATTAAGCTGTCTGCAGGGCGGATGGTTTTGAGAAAGTTCCCCCTTGCCCGGCGTTTTCCTGCGCCGCAAGCCGGAACTTTTTCTTTTCTAAGAAAACATCTTCAAAAGACAGCCGCGGAGGAATACTATGCGTGAATTTTTCAGTAGCAAAAAATTTAAGGTTATTCTTGCAATAATCGCCTTGTTGTTTGGAATGATGCTTTATTCTGCCTCTGGCGATGGCATTGCGAATATACCCCGGAATCTGCTGGAGATGGCAACGGTCCCTTTTCAAAAAGTAGGCGCATTTTTATCTGATACAATCGGCGGCTGGTTTTCGGATTTAGCCGCCGCAGGAAATACCGCCAAGGAGAATGAGGAATTGAAGCAGCAGATTGCGGAACTCAATCAGCAGATGGTAGATTATGAAAAATTGAAAGATGAAAACGCACAGTTAAAAGAGATTGCCGGGATCAAAGAGCTGTATCCCGATTTTGAAGTGATGCCAGCCCAAGTGGTCAGCCGGGATTCAGCAGATCGGGCCAGTTCATTTATCATCGATCGGGGATCGCTTCACGGGATCGCTGTCAACGATCCGGTTATTACGTCAAACGGCCTTGTTGGGATTGTAACGCAAGTTGGGCCGATTAGCGCGCGGGTGAAGACGATCTTAAGCCCGGAAATAGATGTTGGCGCTATTGACATCAAAACCGACCAATTAGGCGTAGTAAGCGGCAATTATACGGATGCGGAAAGCGGGAAAACGAGGATGGAAATCCTTTCGGAGGAAACGACGATAGAAGAAGGAAATATGATCGTTACCGCCGGATCATCTGGGATTTACCCACAGGGGATCCCCATTGGAACTGTAACAAAAATCGAGACGGAAACGACCGGCATTACAAAATATGCGGAGATTGAACCGATGGAAGATGTAACATCTGTTACAACTGTTCAGGTCGTGACAAGCTTTTTGGGGCAAGGCAGCCGTTTGGAGGATTATCTGAATGACGGGAGCAGTGCAGAATAAATGAAACAGGAAAGCAAGCTGCGCCCGGTTTTAAAGTGGCTGTGTTATGCAGGGGTTCTTCTGCTCGCTTACATTTTGCAGACAATGCCGGGGTTTTTGACCTTTTTTTCTGCCAAACCTGTCTGGGTTGTTGCGGTTGCGGTCTGTGTCTCCATGTACGAAGACGTCTTGCCAAGCGCCGTTTTTTGCGCCGTGGCTGGTCTTCTTTGGGACATTTCCTCAGACCGGCTGTTTGGCTTTAATGGTGTCATCTTATTGGTGTGCGGGGTTTCGGTTTCCCTTTTGTGTATTTATTATCTGCACACCCGTTTTGTCAATTCTATCTGGTTTTGCGCAGCCGCCATGGCTGTGCAGGGTCTCTTAGATTATGTGTTTTATTTTGTAATCTGGCGCTATGATGGAGCAGGGTCCGTGATATATCTTCGGATTCTCCCGTGTCTTGTTCTTACCGTTTTGATCACACCGCTTGTCTTTTGGATTGTGCGGAAAATTGCTTTTCTGTTTCATCATGCGCCGCGCGCGTAAAACGATAACCTTCCCCTTTTTTGCAGAAAGGAGTATATTATGCCCGTTCCACGTGAAGTAAAAATGCCGCGGCGGCGTATTGCCATATTGATTGCGCTTTGTATTATCATGTGTGTTTCAGCTACGCTGCGCACGTTCCAGTTCCAGATTGTCGATGGGGAGAGCTATCTTGCGGCGGCACAGAGCGGGACGACAACGACGATTGAAATTCCGGCGGCCCGCGGTGAAATTGTAGACCGTAACGGAATCCCTCTTGCACAGAACCAAGCGGCGTTTAATGTGACCTTCAACTTCCTTTCAATGGAACGGGACAGCCGCCTTTCGTTAAATAATGAAAAGACCAATGCACTGATTTACAATTTGATCCGCACTTTTGAGGCGCTTGGAGAAGAATGGATTGACAGCCTGCCAGTCAGCCTTACGACGCCGTATACTTTTACGGAAGACAGCGAGACGGAGGTCAGCCGTTTAAAGAAACGGGTAGGCGTCAACGATTATGCTACGGCGGAAAACTGTATAGATTGGATATACCGGGAATGCGGGATCAAAAAATATCGGGATAACGATGGCAATTGTACGCATTGCGGCGAGCCATTCGATGAATGTGACTATGAAGAATATTCAGAAGAATATGCCAGAAAGATAGCCGGCGTGCGTTATTCCATGCTGGCGAAGGATTTTTCCGCTTACAATACGCAGTATACCTTTGCAGAAGGCATTGCGGCCGAAACGGTTGCGTTGTTAAAAGAGTTGTCGGATGAATTTCCTGGCGTACAGATTGAAGAAACAAGCGAGCGGGTCTATACCAGCGGAGATGTTGCGCCGCAGCTTATAGGGACGCTTACGCCTATGTACGATGATGAATACGAAACGACATACAGCAAAAAGTTTGCCGATGAACCTGGAAAACAGTATGAACGGGATGACCTTGTCGGACGCGGCGGTGTGGAGGCCGCCTTTGAAGATGAGCTTAGAGGTACAAGCGGAACCATGACGGTCACGCAGAACAGTGACGGCGACATCATTGATATTCAGGAAACCAGTGCACCGATTGCAGGAAAAACGATCCAGCTCACTTTGGATTATAATTTGCAAAAGGAGCTTCAGACGGAACTGGCGGATTATATTGCATGGTACAACGCCACCAATACGCGTGGGAAAGTGTCGCAAAATGCCGCTTTGGTTATTTTGGATGCGAAAAACGGCGGGCTGTTGACCAGTATATCCTACCCCTATTATGATATCAATGATGCAATCGAAAATTATGAAGAGGTACAAAACCGCGAGGGTTCGCCCCTTGTGAACCGCGCGCTCAACGGAACGTATCGGCCAGGCTCAACATTTAAGCCTATTGTAGCAGCCGCCGGCTTAACGGAAGGCCTCATAACGCCTTCATACACGTTTTACTGCGATGGCTATCATTATTATTATTATGCCGACTCCGGCTACACGCCTAACTGTGTCGGGACCGGCCATAAAGGCGGCGCCAATCTGGATGCAACACAGGCCTTGCATTACTCCTGCAACTCTTTTTTCTATGATCTTGGCCGCAGGCTTGGCATTGACATGATAGGCGAATATGCCCGTTATTTTGGTTTGGGTGTTGACACAGGGCTTGAGATTTATTCGGAAATCGGGCGTATCTCAAAGGGGACCGATGAAAACTGGGAAGGCGGTAACGTGATCCAGGCTGCAATCGGGCAGATGAATACCAACGTAACGCCTTTACAAATGGCAGTAGAAGCGATGACGATTGCAAATCATGGCACCCGGTATTCTACCCATTTATTGGATGCCATGTTGGACGAGACTGGGAATGTAGTTTCAGAATATGAAACCACGGTCGCTTCCTCCTTTGATTTATCGGATGAAGCATATGAGGCTATAGCAGAAGGCATGGCGATGGTCGCAGGCGACCTGACAGGAGAATACCGCGTAACAGATCTCGGTTATGATGTCTATATTAAAACAGGTACGCCGCAGGTTACAGAAGACCGTACGCATCACTGCTTTATTGGGTATGTGTTAAAAGACGGCGAGCCCGAGATTGCAATTGCCATGATGGTGGAAGACGGCCAAACCTGCCAGCGGTTCCTTCGTAGAATTTTGTTGGCATACGATAAGGCGCAGTACCCTGAGAAATATGCAACAGAAGAGACCGTAGAGAATGCAGCGGCCTGATTGAGAAAAACGCTAAAAAATTCTTGATATCCGCTTGCATTCTCTGTATAGAATTGATATAATACAGTTAGTTTAGTGGGGCGTTATACAAAATTTATGGGAGTGAAAAATGGGGACAATCGTTTCGGTGGTTTCCGGGAAAGGCGGAACAGGTAAATCCACAATAGCTGCTTCATTGGGAATAACTGCCGCAAGACAGAAGAAACGGGTCCTGCTTGCCGATTTGGATGCAGGATTGTGTTCCCTTGATTTGTTTTTCCATATGCAGGACCGGATTGTTTATAATCTAGGTGACGTTTGCAGCGGACGTTGTACACCGGCGGACGCTGTTTTTGCACATATGGACAATCCATATGTGTCGCTTGTCTGTGCGCCCGCTGTAAATTTTTCAGATTTTCATATAGCAGATGTTCTTCCTGCCCTGCGGGAGTACCAGAAGCAATTTGATTTGATTTTTTTAGATATGCCGGCCGGAATCTCTGCGGCCGCAGAGGCTTCCAACCTTTTATCGGATGAAACACTGGTTGTCGTAACGCCGGATCTTATTTCTGTGCGGGATGCACAGCGGTTGGCCGCTTTTCTTCCGTTGGAGCATGTGCATTTACTTATCAACAAAGTCTCTCGCAGTACCGTCCAATTAGGCGGACTTTCCGATTTAGATGAGGCCGTGGATATGGTAGGAGTACCGCTTTTAGGCGTTTTGCCGTTGGATATAGGGATTTCCGGATACATAGCAGAAGACAAGCGCTGTTCCCCTTTGACCAGAAAAATCTTTTCTGCTTTGATTGAACGTCTGAATGGCAGATATGTTCCTCTCATTTTAAAAACCGTACCTTAATGTCTTGCGTTGCATCAATTTGCCGGCAAGATGCCGGTGTTGACGATATAGCAGAGAGAATGAGATTTTAGGAAAGGGAGTCCGGGTATGACGATTGCATTGATTGCACATGATGCAAAAAAAGAACTGATGATTCAGTTTTGTATTGCGTATTGCGGTATTTTAAGTAAGCACACATTATGTGCGACCGGAACTACTGGAAAGCTGGTTGCAGAGGCAACGGGCCTTCATGTGGAGCGGTATTTAAGCGGAAAACAAGGCGGGGATCAGCAAATTGCCGCGCGTATTGCCTGCAATGAAATCGATATGGTTTTGTTCTTTCGGGATCCGTTGACAGTCAAAGAGCATGAACCAAATGAGATGGCTTTGCTGCGTCTCTGCGATGTACACAACATCCCAATTGCAACCAATATTGCAACAGGTGAGATGTTGATCCATGGTTTAGAACGCGGGGATTTGGATTGGCGGTCTATTGTAAAACAATAAAAGAAGCCGGGAGTTTACCCGGCTTTTTATATCATTCCAAAAAAGGGGTTTGCTTATGCTTCCGATTAAACGGGAATCTTATTTTTATGACGTTTATCCACGCGTAGTATTGGCTGAGGCTGAAAGCACGGTTGTCATTCGCCCAATAGACAGCCATGCGGCATTTTGTACGGATGTTCCTTATACTATCCGTGTCATTCCGCTGACTGCGGATATTTACACCAAAACGAAGCCCGATATCTTTGAGACCGTTGTTTTTTCAAAAAATGGAAGGCTTACATTCTGCTGTGTTTTCTCAGGGGAGCAGGAACATGCAATCCGCGTCTTTGCTGGCACGGACGGCAAAATGGTTTTCCAGACTTCCGTTTATTCCGTTTGTGAGGACTTGTATGCGCGGACACCGCTTTTAGGGGATTTCCACGTTCATACGTGCTATTCGGATGGTGTAGAAAGTCCGGAATTTGTTGCAGCCATGTACCGTCAGGCAGGCTTTGATTTCATCCCGATTACTGACCACGGAAGGATGGATGCCTCCCGGCGGGCCATATCATTTTATCGGGAGATACCGCTTGACTTTAAAATCTATACAGGCGAAGAAGTCCATTCACCGCACAACCACGTGCATATTGTCCATTTTGGAGGCGATTTTTCAGTTAATGAAGAATGCCTTACCGAAATATCCAAAAATCCGTGGGAGGATCCGGGAAAAGAAATTTGGAATCGGGAAACAGAGGCACTTTCCAGAACATTTTCGGATTTGCCAGAAGGCGTGGATCCCTTTGTACATGCTTCCTGTTTGCGGGTAATCGAACGGATACATAAAGCCAATGGGATGGCGATCCTCTGCCATCCATTTTGGATTGCGGATGTGCACAATGTAACGGATGCAATGACAAGGCTGTATCTTGAAAACCATTATGCAGATGCATTTGAATTAATAGGCGGGCAAACCAATCATGAGAATATGCTGCAGATTGCTTTTTATCAGCAGCTCTTGTCAGAGGGATGCCGTATTCCAGTCGTCGGGAACAGTGATTCCCATGGGACGGCAGACCGGATCTATTTCAATGGTATGAAAACAATTGTTTTTGCAAAAGACAATAACCGTGATGATATTATCGAAGCAGTCCGCCACGAGTACAGTGTGGCAATGGATGAATATCCGGGGCAGGAACCTCGAATTTATGGCTCATTCCGTATGGTCAGGTATGCTTTGTTTTTATATGAGCATTATTTCCCGCTGCATGCGGAGCTTTGCTTTGAGGAGGGCCGGCTGATGCGTGCTTTGATCGCATCCGACCCGGAAGCGGAAAAGCGGCTTGCAGCCTGCTATGGACAATCAAAGCGTTTTGCCGGGCACTTTTTTGGATGGGAAACGATATGAGACAGGAAGGAGCAGGAGGGTATGCTGACGTATCGATATGACACACAGCTTTTAATAGAGGGCGAAAATTTAGACGAGGATGAGATTAACAGCTATTTTCGTACGCACTTTGACGGAGACAGCCTTCTCGCTGTAGGAGATGAGACGTTGATAAAAATACATTTCCATACCAATAGGCCGTGGGATGTCCTGGAATATTGCGCTTCGCTTGGCGAAATTTACGATATTGTTGTGGAAGATATGGATCGGCAGTCACGGGGATTGCAGGGATAAACAGTGTAAAAGGACTTTCTGAAGATAGCGGATGGCGTTTTCCAAAAGGAAAGGACAGATGGATCTTGAAGGGATCCCGATCCCCTATCCTATTCCCTTTATACAGCTGTAGCTTTGATACATTTTCCGACGCTGCTTCCTTGTTATATGAGCCAGAAGCAGAAAGCGGCAAATCCTATGCTGAGTATGATCCAGAGGTTAAATAAAAGGTGTAACGGCTATAGATAGACAAAAAAACAGTGGTGCTTGAAAGTTTGCGCTTTCAGCACCACTGTTTTTTTTATTCTTCTATAATCCCGCAAAAGAGAATATTGCGTATAAGCTTGATATAGAAACGGATTAATACATGCCGCCCATACCCGGATTAGCCGCAGCCGCAGGTTCTTCTGTCTTGATATCTGCGACAAGGGATTCCGTTGTCAGAACCATTGCAGCAACGGATGCAGCATTTTCCAGTGCGCTTCTGGTAACCTTTGTCGGATCTACGATACCAGCCTCGATCATATCGCCATATTTCTCGTTATAAGCATCGAATCCATACCCTACTTTGTCCATATTGACAATCTTGTCAATGATTACGCTGCCCTCAAGGCCTGCGTTCTTTGCAATCTGACGAACCGGCTCTTCCAGAGCTTTGCAAACGATAGAAACGCCAGTCTTCTCATCGCCGGAAGTGGAGTCTACCAAAGCGGCAACCGCCGGAATTGCATTTAGGCAAGCTGTTCCGCCGCCGGCGACAATGCCTTCTTCCACTGCAGCCTTAGTCGCAGCCAAAGCGTCTTCAATGCGCAGTTTCTTTTCCTTCATTTCAACTTCTGTTGCCGCGCCAACACGGATTACCGCTACGCCGCCAGCCAGCTTTGCAAGCCGCTCCTGCAATTTTTCACGGTCAAAGTCAGAGGTTGTGGTTTCAATCTGTGCGCGAATTTGCGCTACGCGGGCCTTGATTGCGTCGGAGTCACCAGCGCCGTCAACAATGATCGTATTCTCTTTCTGTACTTTAACCTGTTTTGCCTGACCCAGCTGATCCATAGTAGTATCTGCCAGTTCCAGTCCCAAGTCGCTGCTGATTACTTCGCCGCCAGTGAGGATAGCGATATCCTGCAACATTTCCTTTCTGCGGTCACCAAAACCAGGCGCCTTTACAGCAACACAGGTGAATACACCGCGCAGCTTATTGACGAGCAATGTCGCCAAAGCCTCGCCTTCGACATCCTCGGCGATGATAACAAGCTTTTTGCCCGTCTTTACAATCTGCTCCAAAAGCGGCATCAGATCTTGGATGTTCGAAATCTTTTTATCGGTGATCAAAATCAAAGCGTCATCAATAACAGCTTCCATTTTGTCGGTATCCGTGCACATATACGGCGAAACATAGCCGCGGTCAAACTGCATGCCTTCTACCACTTCGCTGTATGTTTCAGCGGTTTTTGATTCTTCGATGGTGATAACGCCGTCTGAAGAGACTTTCTCCATTGCTTCCGCAATCAAATTGCCGACAGTTTCGTCACCAGAAGAAACCGTTGCAACACGGGCGATATCGCTTGTACCGGAAACGGTTTTCGAATTGGCGACAATCGCGGAGACCGCTGTATCGACAGCTTTCTGGATTCCTTTTTTAAGCACCATAGGATTTGCGCCGGCCGCAACGTTTTTCATGCCTTCGCGAACCAGAGCCTGTGCCAAAAGCGTCGCCGTTGTCGTACCGTCGCCAGCTGCATCATTTGTTTTTGTAGCAACTTCACGAACAAGCTGTGCGCCCATATTTTCAAACGCGTCTTCCAACTCAATTTCTTTTGCTATGGTAACACCGTCGTTTGTAATCAGCGGCGCGCCGAATTTCTTATCCAGAACAACGTTTCTACCTTTTGGACCAAGCGTGATTTTTACAGTATCTGCCAGTTTGTCGATGCCGGACTGAAGCGCTTTTCTTGCCTCTTCGCCGTAAACAATCTGTTTTGCCATAATATAATACCTTCCTTTCAAGTATGGGACGGCTGCAAACGAAACGAAAGAAACCGCCTTGCTAAAATTATCAAACTGAAAATATCAATCAGTCAATTCTCGCCAAAACATCTGCCTGACGGAGGATCGTGTATTCTACACCATCAAGTTTGACTTCAGTACCTGCGTACTTGCTGATCAGAACACGGTCGCCTACGGAAAGTTCCATCTTTACTTCTTTACCGTCTACAACACCGCCCGGACCTACTGCAACAACTTCAGCAACCTGCGGCTTCTCTTTCGCGCTGCCCGCTAAAATAATACCGCTTTTCGTTGTTTCTTCAGTTTCAACCATTTTGATGACAACTCTGTCTGCCAGAGGTTTGATGTTCATAAATTCGTCCTCCTAACGTATTCATTGGCTTGGCACTCCTATCTTTCGAGTGCTAACTATCTATTATTGTAATGATATATTATGAAAAATCAATCTTTACTTTATGAACAAATTTGAAATCAGCAACTTATATAATTAACGGTATTAATTATAATAAAAATTCATATATATTGACAATAAATCGATTGAATTTTCAGACAAGTTCTTTTATAATAAAAAATAGTGAAAAGGAAAGGAGTCAGGGACGATATGGCTGGAAAAGGATATACGATTATTACCGATACAACCTGCGACTTGCCGCAGCAATATTATGAAGCAAACAACATTACTGTCGTTGCGTTGACATACATGCTCGACGGAGTGGAATACGACGGGACATTTGAAAATTCCTTAAAGCCTGCACTTTTTTATGAGAAGCTGCGGAAAGGCGGGATAGCAAAGACCTCTGCAGTTTCTCCTGAGACAATGATCAGAATTTTTACGAATGTGTTGGAAACCGGCAGTGATCTTTTCTATTTGGCTTTCTCCTCCGGGTTGTCCAGCACGTATCAGAGCGCGTGTATTGCGCGGAATGAGCTCGCGGGCAAGTATCCGCATCAAAATATTGTTTGTATTGATTCGCTGTCGGCTTCACTGGGAGAGGGACTGCTTTTGGATTTGGCGTTACGAAAGGCAAAAGAGGGCGCAGCTATAGAGGAACTTGCCGCATATGTGGAAAAAATGCGGCTGCATGTCTGCCACTATTTTACCGTGGACGATTTGCACCATCTTTACCGGGGAGGGCGTGTATCGCGAACAACTGCGCTATTCGGGACGATGCTTGGTATTAAGCCGATATTGCACGTAGATGATCAGGGCCATCTGATTCCAATTGGAAAAGTCCGCGGACGCCGGCAGTCGCTTGATGCACTGGTTTCTAAAATGGGAAGCAAAATAGAAGGATGTGAAAATCCATACGTTTTTATTTCACACGGTGATTGCTTAGAAGATGCGAAATATGTTTCGGCACAGGTAAAATCGTTGTATGGAATCAAAACGGAGCTGATAGAAAACATTGGCCCTGTTATCGGTTCGCATTCAGGTCCGGGAACCGTCGCGTTATTCTTTGTGGGACAAAGCAGGACGGAAAAGAAAGCGCTGTAATACAACGTACAATATCAAAATAAAATGCAGCAGCCTGACTGGTTACAACCAGCCGGGCTGCTGCATTTTCTCTACATACGGCACAGCACCTGATAAGAAGGCTTTTCCTTTCCATATAGATCCGTAGAACCATGAATCCGTTTTCTGAATTTTCCTTCTCCGCACTCCCCGTATTGTGTTCTGTAGTCGTTTAATGAAAACCAGACATATCCTGCGATATTCTTTATGCTGTGGTAAATTGCAACCCTCTGCGTCAATATTTGCGCGCGCCTTTCGTCTCCGCCGTCAAAGGCCGGTTCGCAAAGCCCAAATTCTGAAATGATAAGCGGTCGTTTTTGGCACTTTGCGGCGGTCTTTTTAATACGTGATGCAATATCGCTGCAAGGCTGCCACAGTCCCAGATAATCGTTCCACATTGGAATGTCCCCGTGCAGGGTCGCATCATCTTTCTGCTCGTTTTCCGGTTTGCCAAGCGTATCGGAAACATAGTTTACAAAACGGCTGTCATCTAATGATTTGAGGAATGCATACATCTGGTCAACGTATGCAATAGTCCGTTCATCCGTACCGTTCAGTTCGTTTCCGACTCCCCAGCAGATGATACTGGGATGATGTCTATGGGATAGAACCATTTCGCTTGCATGTTGTTTTGCGATATCAAGCTGTAAAGCAGTCGCTTCTTTTGGGGACCCCCAGTATGGGATTTCCTCTTGAACCAACAGGCCGTTTTCGTCACACCAGTCATAAATGGCATCATCCTGCTGCCAGTGGAAGCGCGTAAAAACGCAGCCGCTATTTTTAAGCTGAGCCAAAAACTTTATACTGCATGCGATGGGTTCAGCCATCCCATAATCCGGATTGGAACCTGGCATCCATTCGCATCCTTTTAGGAAAACCTGCTTTCCGTTGAGCGTAATGATATCGTCTTTGATCTCGACACGCCGTAGGCCAATCCGTTGAGTGGCTGTATCATTCGAAGTGGTGACGGACACACGATACAAATGAGGGCTTCCTACATCCCAAAGATTGAGGCCGGTAAAAGGCAAAACCGCCGTTTCCTGCCCAAGGCATCTTGCTTCCTTGAAAAGGGTTTTGCCAGTCTGCGCATCTGTCACCGTAATAACAGCCTCCCGGCATTCCCCGTCCCAAAACGCGGCATGCACAAACAACTGCCCGTTGCAGGTGGCATGATCCATTTTGTTAAGGCGATACGATACACATAAGGCAGAAAAGCCGTCTTGATCGCTGATTTCAACCGTAACTTGCCGGATAAGGCCGCCGTCATCGGCCCAGTCGAATTCTTTTTCGAACGGCAGCATCTGGCTGTTTGGAGCGTTCGACACAATAACCTTGATTTGGTTGTCTTGCCCGAACCGGATAAACGGTGTTATTTCTATACGAAAGGGTGTATATCCGGAGCGGGTATGGCTGCCGGCCAATGATTCATTTACATAAACAGCGGCGGAATGGAAGGCAGCGCCAAAACACAGAAACACTCTTTTGTTCCGACATTCTTCCCCTATTGGGAGGCTCGTTTCATAAACCGCTTCTCCGCGATAATGCATAACCTGATCTGTAATATTCCACGTGTGGGGTAAAGTTACGTCCTGCTCATATCCGATGTCCGATGGCCGGAATACTGAAATGCCAAGGACGGACTTCAAAGGAAGATTTCATAAGGTTCCGATTTTCTCCTTTTCACAAGAGTGGCTTTATTCACAGAGGAAAGCTGCTTCACCCATATCGTTATCAGCAAGTCTTGTTATCGTTTCTTCTTTTTGAGCGTTTTCGATGCGCTCAAACGTATAGCAAAACTCACAAAAACCAGAAAGATCCATTTTGAAATTGGTTTCCCATGTGTTGTTCATAATCCAGCTGTAAAGTGGACGGCGGTTGTCCGCAGAATCATTCGTACAAAGCGTAATGGGATGGTGCCGCATTTCTCCTTGATATAAAAGAGGCGTGTCCAGTGTGTTGATCAGATAGCTTGCACCAGTTCCGCAATATGCCGCGCCAGTATCCGCAATATAGTATTCCTTGCAGGTGCCCGGCAGCTGGTCGATGCCCGGACGCATAGCTACACCGCCTTTTACGATCCAGCGTTCTGCTTCAGGCAAATTCAATGAAAGCGGAAGGAATATGCTCTCAATGTCTTCAGAAAGTGTTTTGGCAACTTGATATTTAAAGGTGAATTTTGGAATATCACGATACATTTTAATGATAACAGAACTGTGATATGTACCTTCTAATTTGAAATTCAATTTAACACTGACAAAAACCGGCCCCTGATCTATTGTTTCAACATCAGAAAGAATGCCGCGATAGAGTTTTGCATGCCGTCCGCGGATATTGCGTCCGATTAAGCGGCGGTCTTCATATACGCCATGCCGTATCTCTGTATTTTCATAAAGCGGGGTGAAAAACGTGCTTTCATCAGGACAAAGCAGTTCCCTGCCGCTCTTTTTGTCGTAAAATGAGGTAATTCCTTCGCCAATGCGATACGAAATTTTGAACCACTCATTTTCAATAGAATAGGGAAGCAAGGCCGTTTCCATATCTGTCTTGGTGTTTATGATATCGCGGATCCGCTCCTGTCCAACATAGGGTTCTGCAGCATAGACAAAGCCGTCTACAGTATACGTTTTTTCTGCCGGAACCGCCTCATAGGAAAACATTTTTTCTTCGCCGGCTTCAAAGTAAGCGATACAGCTGATCAGCTGTCCGCGCGGATGGGCGGAAATTTGTGCGGACAGCCTTTCTCCGGTTTTTTCATCCGTCACCAAAACGTTTTTCATCTGCATGGTTTCCACATAAAACTCAACAGGATATCTCCCGGCAGTGTGGGAAAGATTCACAACTTTGACTCGGCCGTGTGTATTATAATAACTCAGCTTGTCACCCAACAGATGAAACTGTTCGTTTTTGCGCATAGCACCAGCTTCATGCGCTTTTGAGGCATAACTCATTTTCCGCATGTCAAGATTCAATACCATCGTGTCGTAGGGGTTGGTAATAGTAGAGGAATGCCCCCAAGTATGCTCTGCGTAGAGCAGCATGTTTTCGTCTGCCGTGTCTGCAAGAGCGGTATTATGAACGCCGGTTTTTTCCTCCAGCCGGTCACAGATATGCGAATAGCGCTGTGCTTCTTTATAATGCTTTACAGCATATGGCGTAGAGCCGACGCCGTTGGCCCACCAGTCGTTTAAGTCGCCGCGATAAACCGGAGCATCTGCAATTTGGTCGCGGATAGCTTTCCATAGCTGCTCAAGCGTGACCATTTTCAAGGTGACTTCATTGCCAAAACGCGCGTTAAAGGCGTTTACGTTATAAATCAAGGCCGGGTTTGGCGGGGCGTTGTCACTGGATACACCGGAAATGCTGGCAATAGCAAAATCGTACGGATATCCGTCCGCTTCATAAGCAGATAGGCGATGTTCGAGGTTGGCGTGCAGGTTGTTCAAATAGTCCGGGTTTTCTGCATCTGTTTGGAAAAACGGCTCGTTTGGATTGAAGCTTACATTGGTATTGCTGTTCAGCCCAAGCGCATTGCCCAGATTGTAGTGTTCCCCGTTCCAGACCAGAAGGCGCTTTCCGTTTTCCGCCTCCCACCAATACGGCCGTTGGTTTTTATAAAGCGGATACATGCCATGATGTGTGTGGATATTGGTATAAAGAAAAGAAATACCATTTTCAATCAAGGCGTCGCGGCCGCCCATGGAAATCCCATTGATATCTGCGTTCATTGCGCAAGTAACCGGCGCGCCGTATTCTGTACAGGTTTTTTGCATGGAAGCAGTTCTGCGGAACAAGGCCCCGCGGTCCGCCAGGTCATTGAAATTTAAATATGTACCGGAAAGACCGATATTTCCGCGGCGGACCAATTCAAAAAACGTTTCCTTTTCATCTGCTGAAGCCGCATTTAAAAAGCATTCTACACAATAATATGTTTCGCAGTTCCAAACGAAATCCTTTTCCGGTGTATTATGCTCTATCCCATACTGAATAATGGCCATGGCCTGCCGGATATTGTTGACATGGTTATATACAACTTGTTCCTGCAGATCAGTATACCCAATATCCGTGTGCGAATGATGGATTAAATACATGGTTTTGATGCGCGTATGCATAGTAAAGCACCTCTTCTTCCCTTGCAATTCCCGTTATAACGGTAAGGTAAAATGCGTTATGGATGTATCTACATCTTAACGGGTACAACCGGTTATGTCAATACATAGAATAAAATTCCTTTCACCTTTTTTAAGAAAAAATAGGGCGATGTGTTTGTACACATCGCCCTATCCAATAGGTAAGTCAGTTTGTTATTCCAAAAGCTCTAAACACAGCCGCTCCAAAAAAATATCAGCGGTCAAATTTCCAGCTGCATCCAGCAAAGAGGAGTGAAAACCGCCCATCCCTGCGGCGTACGCTGCGGCGATTTCTCCGCAGATTCCCAAAAATGCAATACCGGCGCACGCCGCAGCGAGCGGGTCATTGGCTCTGCTCAGAAAGGCGGCAGTTACAGCGGAAGACATACAGCCTGTCCCGGTTAAGCGGGACAGATCCGCATGTCCGTTTTTTAGGCATACAGTCCGTTTGCCATCTGAAACAAAATCCGATTTTCCTGTAACTGCTGCAACGCATCCGAATTTTCGTGCCGCCGTTTCCGCAAGCGCTTTGTTCCCATTTTCCCCAGCTGCATCCACACCGGCTGCATGGCTATGCAGTCCGCACAGTTCCCGCATTTCCGATGCGTTAGCGCGGATAATCTGTACCTGTACTGCTTTCAAAAGGCCGGCCGACGCCTCTTTGCGAAACGAGGAGGCTCCTATGCCGACAGGGTCAAAAACAATGGGTTTGCCGAAACGATTGGCCGCCTCCCCTGCAAGGCGCATAGCGTGTAGCTTATCAGGATTGGGGATACCGAGATTTAAAAGCAAACCGTCTGCACCTGCGGCAATATCTGAAGCTTCTTCCGAACAGTCCGCCATTATCGGAGAAGCGCCGATGGCAAGAAGCATATTAGCAGAATCGTTCGCCGCCACATAATTTGTGATACAATGAATGAGCGGCCGTGTGCGTTTTATACGCAAAAGGATATCCGCCATTTCTTTGGCCAATTCGCTTTTTTTCATCACAATCCATCCTTTGCTGTGCCTTTTGTCCGTTTTATGCCGTCTGGAAAAAGCGGTCAAATACCTTAACCTTTTTCATGATGGTGACCAAGACAATGGCGATAACAGTTCCACCAAGGCTGCTTACGAAAAACGGGAGGACATAGCCGAAAAGCGCCGCCTCGCTGTTACCCATCAGAAACAGCGCCACCGGGTAGCACAACAAACCGCCAATAACAGACGTTCCGAATAATTCCCCGATATAGGCGAACGGCAGCTTTTTTAGATAGCGGTACAGCAAGCCGCATAAGAGCGCGCCGCACATACTGCCCGGAAAGGCAAGAAGCGAACCGGTTCCTAATAGATTGCGGATAAGGCTTGTGCAGAACGCCGCACCGACTGCATACCACGGCCCTAAGAACACGCCCCCTATGACGTTTACAAGATGCTGCACAGGGAAACATTTGGATGCGCCGACAGGAATGGACAGCGGCGAACAGATGACAGCAACGGCGACCAGCATAGCCGCAGCGGCAAGCTTACGAATGTCTGTTTTTTTCATGATAGCATTCTCCTTACACTCAGTTGTATGTATTACACACTGTGCGTAAAGGAAAACCGGCGGATACATGACGCGCATTCCTGCTTGATGCACAGTGCGAATAATGTAAACTCTGCACAAAGGTTTGTACAGCCGGTCGATACTCAAAAGTATCCTCTCACTCCGAAACACGGATTCCCTCGCCAGTTTGTTACGGATAAAACGACGCTCCTCGCCTTATCTGCTCTGAACCTCTTACTTCTCAGTACAGAACGTAACTTTTTTACCCTCCAATATCATGTTTGTTGTCCTTACCGCACACATTTTTCCACACATTGAGCAGGAGTGGCGGTCGGCAGGCGGTGTCTGTTCAAAATAGGCGCGGGCTTTTTCTCCGTCTACGGCAATTTTGAACATTTCATCCCAATCAAGTTTATGGCGTGCCTGCGCCATCTTGTTATCAAGATCGCGTGCATGCGGCACGCCTTTTGCAATATCAGCGGCATGTGCCGCGATACGGCTGGCGATAATCCCCTCTTTTACATCATCGGCGTCGGGAAGGCGCAAATGCTCTGCAGGCGTGACATAGCAGAGGAAATCTGCTCCGTTTGCCGCTGCAATAGCGCCGCCGATTGCGGAAGTGATGTGGTCATAGCCTGGGAATATATCCGTAACCAGTGGCCCTAATACATAAAACGGCGCATTGTGGCACAGCCGTTTTTGAAGCTGCATATTTGCCGCAATTTCATTCATTGCCATATGTCCGGGGCCTTCAACCATTACTTGTACGTCTTTTTCCCATGCCCTTTTGGTGAGATTCCCAAGTTCAATCAGTTCTCCAATCTGCGATTCGTCGGTGCTGTCGTCAATACAGCCGGGACGGCATGCGTCGCCCAGACTAATCGTAACGTCGTACTCCCGCAGAATATCAAGCACATCGTCGTAATATTCGTAGAAAGGGTTTTCTCTTCCCGTCATTTCCATCCATGCAAACAACAGTGAACCGCCGCGGGAAACAATATTCATTTTACGTTTATCCCGTTTTAAGTTTTCAACGACACGGCGGTTGAGGCCGGCATGAATCGTCATAAAATCGACGCCTTCTTTTGCGTGGGCTTCCACTACACGCAGAAAATCATGCGCAGTAATTTCAAGAAGATCCTTTTCCAGATAGCCGATCGCATCATACATCGGCACCGTCCCGATCATGGCCGGGGACATTTCGATCAATTCTGTACGAAACCGGTTTGTTTTGCCATAGTTCGATAGATCCATAATGGCTTCCGCCCCAAATTCGAGCGCCGTTCGAACTTTTTCAAACTCAATGTCATAATTCTTGGCATCTCCTGATATACCAAGATTCACATTGATTTTGGTTCGTAATCCGGTTCCGATTCCTTCAGGAGACAGGGACTTGTGATGGATGTTCGATGGGATTGCAACCTGTCCTGAGGCGACCAGCCCGCGCAGCTTCTCCGGCTCCATATATTCCTTTTGGGCGACAATTTTCATCTGCTCTGTAATGATGCCCTTTTTCGCTGCCTCCATCTGTGTCTTATATTGCATGCCTACCTCTCCTTTCAAAATAAAAAAAGACATACCTTTCCGGCATGTCCAGCATTCGTAAAAACCGCAAACTTCCTACGCCGGTATGATCCGTTTCAGGTAAAAGGGTCGGGGCTGTGCCCCCTCTCAGCACTGCCCAGGTATCCGGACAGACTCCCCTGTTTGACTGTCTATTATCATATCGCAGCACCGCTTTTTTGTCAAGTGCAGCGCTTTTAAAAGATGGTGTTTTCCCCTGCATTGGGGAGAATATAAAAAACAAAACAGAAAGATGTCATCTTTCTGTTTTGTTTTTTATATAGTTCCCTTTATTGCAGTTTGAAATCCTGTTTCATCCGTCTGGCACAGGAGAAACAAGGGGGCAGAGAAGGCGGGATTTTATTGTGTTTTGGTCACATACATCACATTTTTGTCTACGTCCCCTGAGATACCGGGGCACCGCGCTGTACAAGTATACTGCCAAATATCAAAATGGCCGGTATAATCGGTTTTATTGGTATAATGTGCAAACCAGATTTTATAACGGCTGCTTAACAGCGCGGTATCAAATTTTAGGTAATTCCCTCTTCCGTAATAGACCATCGGGGTATACCCAGCCGCTTTTACGACTTCGCAAAACGCGATGGCATTATTGGTAATTTCCGTTTTACTCAAATCATATGTCCGATAATCGGAATACCAGTTTTCCATGTCATATGCAACAGGGAAATCCAAAGAGTACCCTTCCAACTCTTTTAAAACAAACGCAGCTTCTTCACGGGCCTCGGATTCATTAATAGCTTGGGAAAAAAAGTATACGCCAACTTTCAGTCCGCTTGCCTTCGCCCCTTTTATGTATTCGTGAAACTTGCTGTCCAGACAAAGCTTTCCTGTACCGTATCCCCGATATCCAACACGGATAAAAACAAATTCAATGCCGGATTGTTTCACGGCGTTCCAATCAATATTTCCTTGGTAATAGGATACATCCAACCCATATACAGCCTCTTGTGTAACGGTTGTTGAGTCGGAAGAACCTTGAGAGGAGGATGATTCTGAGGAAGAGGGGGATTCGGCAGAGGAAGAAGAGGAAGAGCTTGATCCTGAACCTGCATTAGAACTGGATTCCGGCGGCGACGGCGGTTCTGGGTCGGCAACTGATTCGTTCCCGCTTCCGCCGGGTTTTCCGCCATGTCCGGGATATAAAGCATCCTCTTCTTTTGCAGTCTCGCTTCCCGGTGTAACGACTTCTGTTTCAGACTTAATTTCAATTTCTTTATAATTTGTGGTTTCCTGCTGCTTAGAAGATTCTGCCTCTGATACGCTTTCTTCAGCGGAAGAAATAGGAGCTGAACTTTCCAAGCCGTCTTGCGAAACCAAGATAGAAGAGCTGTCCCATCCCGAAACAGTATCCGGCATATCCGGAATCGGCCGCATTAATGCTACAGCTGTAGCGGAGGTCAGCATAATTCCCGCTAAGCAGCCTGCGGTAAATTTCAGCGCGCGGCTTGTATTTTTATGTACGCTGAAAAACGATTTCCACTTAGAAAACATTCCTTCACTTCCTTTGATTTAGGTTCTTCGTCGTACCAATTTATTTCGCCTATTTATTATAGCGCAAAAACCCTGTCGTGTATATGTTAATGATACAATTAATTTTTGGAAATTTTTATCGTTTGTTAGAACTGCCTTCACTGCGGCGAACAACAAAAACGGAGACATCGCTCGGCGAGCGATGTCTCCGTGTGAGTATAAGCCGCTTTCAGCCTTCTATTAAAGATATGGCTTGAGCTCTTCAATATTACGTTGTTCAAAGGCAAGCAGGCGCCCGGCAAGATCCCGTGTTTCCTGCTGCGCAGCGGGCAGGTGGTTCAGATGCTTGGTAATCTCTGCAATCCCCGTACTGCTTCCCTTAAACATTAGTTTTGCCATCTCTTCATCCGAAGCGGCCTTCCCTGCATTCATGCGAATCATCATATAAGAGGAAAATTTGGCTGCGGGATTTACGCCGGCGACATCCTCACCGCGTGCCTTCAAGGCTTTTGCAGCCAGGTCATAAATTTCATCGTATTCCCGGTACTGTGATTCAATCAAGCGTTTAAACGTTTCGTTTTGAATGACAGGAAACAACTGCTTGATTGCGCTCTTCCCCATTTCGCAGTTTTTCGCAATGTATTCAAGCAAATCCTTGTTTTCATCCAGCTTTTTTTCCTGCATATAAACCGGCTCCTTCCATTCCGCAAAAATCATTCTTGCTGAAAGCTTTTCCAAAAAACGGCCGGATTATACGTATCCTTTATATTTGGATAAAAGACAGCTCACCCATATTCCCCATCTGTATGCAGGAACGCACCAAGGCGTAAGCGGCGCCGTTCGGCTTGACCTGTGCAAGCGCATCTTTTGGGGAAAGCCAGACTGCACGCTCTACTTCGCGTGAAAGCCGGAAAGGCGATTTTTTTACTCTTACAGCAAACCCAAGCATAAGGAGATCCCTGTCGGCCAGGGGATAGCTGCCGATATAGCGAAGGGCAACGGCCGGCAAGCCGGTTTCCTCTAAAAGCTCGCGTGCAGCAGCGGATTCTGCGCTTTCACCCGGTTTCATATATCCGGCAACACAGACAAATGCGGAATCGGGCGTATCAGATTGTGAAATCAGCGCCGCTTGTCCTTCTTCGTTTACCGCCAGTACGATAACGCAGGGGCGCGGTGAATCAAACAGCGCCTTTTGGCAGGAAACACAATAGGGGATGAAGCCTTCATCCCCTATATCTTTTCGTACGGTCTTTTTCCCGCAAAGCGGGCAATATCTGCTTTTCATCGCCGTTATTGACGGATACGGGCCAGTACTTCAGAAACCAAACGATAAAGCGGCTCGATAGACGTCATGTCAAGCGATTCGTCCGGCGTGTGGCAGCCCGTACAATCCGCGCCGACCGCAATGGCGTCGAGGCCCGGCAGTTTATCGCAGAACAATCCACATTCAAGGCCGGCGTGTATCGCTTCGGTTACGAACGTTCCGCCTGTCTGCTCTTTCCAGACGTCGCAGAACAGCCGGCGCAACGGCGATTCTGGGTTGTATGCCCAACCCGGATATGCGTCGTGTATTTCTACGCTGAACGAAAAGGTTTTCGCAAGCAGCTTAAGCTCTTCCTCTATTTGTTGTTGCAAAGTGGCCACGGAGCTGCGCGGCGCAAAAACCAGTACCGCTGTTTTTTCTTCCATACGGATGACGCCAAGGTTGAGTGAGCGTACGATGAATCCGCCGGCGTTTTCATTGCGGTCGCGCACGCCGTTCGGCGCCAGCATCAACAGTTCTATCAGCGCTCTGGCATCTGCATCCGCCATCTTTTGCGTTGCTTGTACCGATTCGGTTAAAACTGAAAAACCCGGATCTGCGTCGCCAAGCTCCCGAACAATATCCGACTCTATTTTACGGACTAAATCGACGGCGCAATTACGATCTTTCTCCGTTGAAAAAACGCATACGGCGTCGCATTCGCGTGGGATTGCGTTGTCTTTGCTTCCGCCCGCGATCTCTGACAGGGACATGTCCGGTACGGTCTGAAGCAGCGCGTATAAGATCCGTCCCATCAATTTATTTGCATTGCCGCGGCCCAGTCCGATTTCCGTACCGGAATGCCCTCCCAGCAAACCACGGATCCGTACTGCCAAAGCGGGGAGAGTACAGGGCTCAAAATGGCATGTGCGCCGCATGTGCACGCGCATGCCGCCCGCACAGCTTACCGTTCCATGTCCAAGTCCGCCGGAATCCAAGTTGATCAGCAGGCGCGCTGGGATCCGGCTGCCGTCAAGTTCTTTCGCACCGGTTAGACCAGTCTCCTCTTGTACTGTAAAAATACAATAGAGCGCAGGATGGCAAAGCGTTTGATCCTCTAAAATCGTCATCATCATGGCGACAGCAACGCCGTTGTCCGCCCCAAGCGTTGTTCCGTCGGCACGAAGGATATTCCCTTCCTGTATCAGGCGGATCCCCTCTGTAAGAAAATCATGCTGGGTTGCCGCATTTTTTTCACAGACCATGTCGGTGTGGCCTTGCAGAATAACAGATGGCGCATCCTCATACCCAGCGCTTGCCGGCTTTACGATTACGACATTATAAACCGCGTCCCGCCATGCGGTCAGGCCGTTTTTTTGCGCAAATTGCATGAGGAATGCGCTGACAGCCTCTTCATTCCCGGATCCGCGCGGGATTGCGCTGATTTCTTCAAAATGCCGAAAAAAAGCCTCGGGTTTCTGCCCTTTGATAATATATTCCATCACAAACGCTCCCTTTTCTATTATAAGTATAAGTTACAAGCCTTGCCTTGCTGCTCCTTAACGCCGAATACATACCGTTCGATCACCTCGGCGACGCCGTCTTCTAATACCGGGCTTACAACATGGTCGGCAGCAGCTTTGACTTCCTCTACTGCATTCCCCATCGCAACCGACAGGCCGGCATATTGGAGCATTTCCATATCGTTTAAACTGTCGCCTACGGCAATACTGTCTTTTTGTGGGATTCCGGCGGCTTTTAGTAAAATCGCCATGCCGCGCGCCTTATTGCATTGTTTTAAAATAGCTTCCGTATAGTTCGGATGGTAAATAATGTGGAAATGCGGGGAAAGCAGTTTTTCAACTGTAGGCGGCAGGACGCTTTTTACAGCGATGACGGTCAGCTTTGTTGCGTGCTCTGTTTCAGCGAACCGGGCTGCATCTTCCATGCTGCGGATTGGTATGGAAGATCCCTCAAACGTAGGCAGAAGAGCAGGATTGACAATCCCGTTCGTAGTCTCCCCTTCAATTACGCAGCAAATGCCTATCTCTAAAAACAGGCCGCAGATATCCCGGACCAGAGAAGCGGGTATTTCCTCCCTGTTCAAAAGCTTTCCATGCAGGGAAACATATGCGCCGCCGCCCGCTACGATGCCGTCGAAATCGATCTGCTCCAAAAGGTTTTCCGGGATATTCCCTCGGGACCGGCCGGAATTGATACAGATGAGATGCCCTTGTTCCCGCGCTCTGCGCAGCGCCCGCGCATTGTTTTCCGAAGTGGTGGGTTTCCCCCAGACGAGCGTACCGTCAATGTCAAGAAATACTGCATATCTGATTTTGTCCATACCAAATCTCCCTGATGTTTAACCTTAATTCATCCAAACTGCCCGTGCCGCAAAAGAAAAAGGCCCCGCTCTTAGGAGCCCGATCTTGCATTTTCAAAAAAAGAATTGTTGAACGAGACAAGCTTTTAAGCAAAAAATGACTTTTATTCCGCCTCCCAAAGCACCTCCGGATAAAAGCCTTCCGCTGTACGTTTTGCCAGTGCGTCCGTTACTACCGGTTTGTCTTCTCTATAGGTAACGCCGTACCATTTGTCGTGGCTTTTTAACACAAAAACACGCACTTTATTTTCTGCAATCAATTCGCTTACCACACTTGGCAGATAGTATTCTCCTTTTAGCGGGTTTGTCTGAAGTACTTGATCCAAAAATGCGGAAAACCGCGATTCAGCCTCTTCAAAAAAGCCAGCGGTAAATCCCCACATGTTCATAGATACAATCGTATTCGCATCAAGAGGGAAATAAGTTTGGCCGCCGTCCTCTGTATACCGGATGCCGTCCGGCGTTTTTTCAATGCAGGTGCGCTCCGTTACCTCAAGCAGAAGGTGGTTTTCATCCTCTTTGCAGATTCCCCGCGAGACGCTGCCATTTTCCGTTACCGTATTGCACAGCAGATAGCCGACCATTGCATAAGCCGGTAGTCCGTCCGTCGGCTCTGTTTGATTGGCAAGAAACTGATATATTTCACAAAATGCTTCCGGGCCGTAACAGTCGTCCGCATTGATAACGGCAAAAGGCCCCTTGACCAGCTTACGTGCCGCCAATACAGCGTGGCAGGTGCCCCAAGGCTTAACGCGTCCCTCTGGCACCTGATATCCATCCGGAAGGTCATCCATCTCCTGAAACGCATAGAGCACGTGCATTTCACGTGCAATCCGGTTCCCAACCTTCTCTCGGAACGCCTCTTCCATATCTTTTTTAATAACAAAAACAACTGTTTCAAAACCGGCTTGCTTGGCATCGTAGACAGAATAATCTAAAATGCTTTGCCCATGGGGGCCTACCGGATCTATTTGCTTTAATCCGCCGTATCGGCTGCCCATTCCGGCTGCCATAACAACAAGAACTGGTTTTTCCATATTTCTCGCTCCATCCGATATTCAAAATTCTATACTTCATCCCCGCTTTCAATAGCGGTTCTTTTTTCCGTTTTATCGTCTTTGTCTTTTCAAAAACAGCAGCCGCTGCCGTTTTTATTATATCCTTTTCCTTTTGGGAATGCAAGCTGGTTTCAAGGAAAAAGGAACCGTCTTTTTGTCAACTAAAAAATTTTTAAGGTTGACAATTTGCCGCTTTTGCGATATGCTTAATCCGTACTTAAAGGATATGAGGGATGGCTGTGGGAAGACATTATATCAATCACACAAGCATATCTGCTGTGAATCCGCTTGCATTGGCAGATGAAATTATTGCGGGAAAGCGGTTGAGCCGGAATGACAATTTGTCAGAGTTTTTGCAGATGGACCTTAGCGCCCTGCGGCGCGGGGCGAACCGCATCCGAAAGGCGTTATGCGGAAATGTATTTGAATTCTGCGGTATCATAAACGCTATAAGCGGGAAATGCGGTGAAGACTGCCGTTTTTGTGCCCAATCCTGCTGCTGCCATACCTCCGCAGAAGAATATGACATACTTTCTTTAGAAGAAATTGCGCATGATGCAAAGAAATATGAGACGTCAGGCGTTGGGCGCTATTCCATCGTAACAGCAGGCAGAGGCCTACATGGCAAAGATTTTTTGCAAGCGCTTTGTATCTATCGGGAATTGCACGGCAGCACAAGCCTCTCGCTCTGTGCTTCGCATGGGCTTCAAACAGAAGAGGAATTTCGAAAATTGAAAGCTGCGGGCGTTACACGTTACCATGCTAACCTTGAAACATCCGCTCGCTACTTTCCTCAGATTTGTTCCACGCACACCTATCAAGATAAAATAGAAAATATTCTACGCGCACGCCGTGCAGGGCTCTCTGTCTGTTCGGGCGGGATCATTGGGATGGGGGAAACGCCTGAGGATCGGCTTAATATGGCGATAAGCCTTGCAGAACTCCATATAACATCCATCCCGATTAATCTTTTTACACCTATTGAGGGAACGCCGCTTGCAAAAACACCGCCTATTTCACAAGAGGACGCCCTGCGCACAGTAGCCTTTTTCCGCTATCTGAACCCCACAGCGCAAATCCGGATGGCTGCCGGCCGCCGCCGGTTTGCCGACAGCGGCGCCGCGTTTTTTTGTTCGGGCGCCAATGCCGCCATTACCGGCAATATGCTGACCACGGCGGGGACGTCTGCCGCAGAAGATTGCTTGATGGTCAAGCGTCTTGGATTCACTCTCTCATGACGGAAAGGAATTGTTCCCATGCAAAAAAAGAATCGATACAGCGCCTATCGTTTAACCATGACAGCGGTCATGACTGCTGTCACATGTATTCTTGCCCCATTTTCCATTTCGATTGGCCCTATTCCTATTTCTTTTACCAATTTAGCTATTTATTTTGCCCTTTATCTGTTAGGTTGGAAAAGCGCGACGGTTAGCTATCTTGTTTATGTGCTGATTGGCCTTGTCGGCCTTCCGGTATTTTCTGGATTTAGCGGTGGGCTTGGTAAGCTCATGGGTCCGACAGGAGGTTATATTGTCGGCTTTCTTCCCATGGCGGTCATTGCTGGTATAGGGATCGACCGCTGTTCAAAGCGCTGGCTCCAATTGCTCAGCATGCTGGCCGGGACTCTTGTATGCTATGCATTTGGTACGGCGTGGTATTGTATGCAGACCGGTTCCGCACTAATGTCTGCGCTTATTTTGTGTGTTTTCCCCTTTATACCTGGGGATTTGATCAAAATGGCAGCTGCCATGTCAATCGGCCCGGTCATAAAAAAACGGCTTCGCAGAACGGCGCAAGGATCTGCTTGACGAAGAACAGCCCGAAAACGCCCTTGCTATCCGGTTAACGGGTGGCAAAGGCGTTTTCTTTTTCTTCTATAAAAAAGACAGATGAAACGAAATACGGAATAGCCGAAGGAGATCTGCGCTTTCCGAGGCTCCGCATGAGGAAATCCTTGCATTGCAGACTTTGGACTGTTATAATAATTCTATAACAAATGATAGGTATGCGCCGCTTGGCGCACCATATTGCCGGTGGCTTGTATGATTTTTTATTTAAAGGAGAGCATATTGTATGCGTGAGAGCGGTGTTCTGATGCATTTGTCCAGCCTTCCGTCCCCATATGGTATCGGAACGATGGGGAAAGAGGCTTTCCGTTTCGTAGACTTTCTCGCAAAAGCTGGTCAAAAAATATGGCAAATACTTCCGATTACGCCAACCGGATATGGCGATTCTCCTTATCAGTCTTTCTCCACATATGCCGGGAACCCTTATTTTATTGATCTGGATCTGCTTTGTAAAAGCGGTCTCTTAAAAAAAGGCGAATACGCTTCCATAAATTGGGGAGATGACCCCTGCGCTGTGGATTATGAGAAGCTCTTTCAAAATCGTCTCCCGCTTTTAAATAAGGCGGCAGCGCGTTTTTTTGCAGCGCCGCCAAAGGATTATGAGACGTTTGTTTGTGAACAAACCGCATGGCTTGAAGATTACGCGCTGTTTATGTCTTTAAAAACGGAAAACGGCGGCGCTCCATGGTATGAGTGGCCGGAGGAGGTCCGTCGGCATCGTTATGATGCGCTTCAGTCCACATATGCCCGCCTTTACGACGACGTATTGTTTTGGCGTTTTGTACAGTACACTTTCTACAAGCAGTGGAATGCGCTCAAAGCATATGCCAACCACAGCGGCATTGAGATTTTAGGAGATCTCCCCATTTATGTTGCGCATGACAGTGCGGATGTTTGGGCGCACCCTGAGCTGTTCGAACTGGATGAGGATTTAAACCCGATAGAAGTTGCTGGATGTCCGCCCGATTACTTTTCAGAGACCGGACAGCTATGGGGCAACCCTGTATACCGCTGGCAGGTACACAGAGAGACCGGCTATGAATGGTGGTTAGGCCGGATCGCCCATGCGACGCAGGTATATGACCGTGTCCGGATCGATCATTTCCGCGGATTTGAGAGTTTTTGGGCGATCCCTGCTGGAGATGAAACGGCTGTAAATGGCTGTTGGAAGGCTGGACCCGGTATGGAATTGTTCCATCGGGTGAATCAGCGGCTTGGGAGCGCCAAGATTGTCGCAGAAGACCTTGGGCTTATTACACCTCAAGTCCGCGCACTTTTGGAGGAATCGGGATATCCCGGAATGAAGGTGCTTGCTTTTGCTTTTACACCGGGTGTGGACAGCGATTATCTTCCTTTCCATTATACCAGTAATTGTATCTGCTACACCGGCACGCACGACAACGAGACGGTTTTGGGCTGGCTTCGTTCCCTTTCCAAAGCCGAGTTATCTTATGTTAAAAACTATACCCGGGCAAAGACCATTGAAGACTGTGCCCAGAATATTATTGCACTTGCATGGAGCAGTCCCGCCGATACGGCTATTGCTCAAATGCAGGATTTTATTGGGCTTGGAAATGAGGCCCGTATGAACACGCCTTCTACGCCATCGGGGAATTGGCGTTGGCGTGCGCGTAAAGAGCATCTCAATGCACGTCTGGCATCCAAAATGCTGGCTCTTACCAAACTTTATTGGAGGTAACTGAACATGACTTACGGAAAAGAGGAATTTCTCTCTGACCTTACCCGCACACTTGCACTGGATTACGATGTTACGCCGGAGACTGCGGATATTTATCAAATTCACTATGCTGTAGCAAAATTGATCCTTGGCCGGCTTTCATCCGATATTCACAAAAGCCGCGATGCACATAATCAAAACCGGCGCGCTTGCTATTTTTCTGCCGAATTCCTTGTAGGCCGCGCTATATATAACAACTTGCTTTGCTTGGGCCTTACCGATACGGTTGGCGAAGTGATGAAAGCTTGCGGCAGAACGTTAGAGGAGTTCGAGCAGATTGAGGATGCCGCTTTGGGTAACGGCGGTCTTGGGCGATTAGCTGCCTGCTTTTTGGATAGTGCCGCGACGCTCAACCTGCCTTTGGATGGATATGGTATCCGTTATAAGTACGGCTTGTTTAAGCAGGAGTTTAAGGATGGGTTTCAGACTGAAACGGCAGATGACTGGGATCTGCATGGCGGAGCATGGAGTCGGCGTCAGGAAAAGGATATAGTACGTGTAGAGTTTGCGGATCAGGTGGTTAACGCCGTGCCATATGATATGCCGATTATGGGCTATCACACCAATAATGTGGGGAACCTGCGCCTTTGGCAGGCAGAGGCGCTGTCTCCGTTTGACTTTGGATTGTTTAATGCGCAGCAATACGATGCCGCTGTACACGAAAAAAACCGCGCTGAAGATATTTCGCGCGTGCTTTATCCAAATGACGATAATTGGGATGGCAAAGTGCTCCGGTTAAAGCAGCAGTATTTTTTCTGCTGTGCTTCCATTACCGATTTGCTCCGGGATTTTACCAAATATCACGGGAACGACTTTTCCCAGTTTGGAAAATATATTACCATTCAGCTCAATGATACGCATCCGGTAATTGCGATCCCTGAGCTGGTTCGTCAGCTTACGCAGTATCATGGTATGCCGTTTGACCAGGCTTTGGGTGTGTGCCATCAAGTGTTTAATTATACCAACCATACGATCATGGCTGAAGCGCTCGAAAAATGGCCTTGTGATTTGATGCGTTCCGTTGTCCCGCAGATTCTGGATATTATTATGCAGATCAATGAGATGCTGAATGCAGAAATGCGCTATATGAAACTGACGGGAGAAGAAATCGGCCGCCTGCAGATTGTCAACGACAATACTGTGCATATGGCGCGGCTTGCGATTTATGTATCTTCCTTTACAAACGGTGTCGCGCGGATCCACACTGAAATTTTAAAGCACGATGCGTTAAAAGAATGGTATAAAATTTATCCGGAACGTTTTCAGAATAAGACAAATGGCGTTACTCAGCGCCGGTGGTTTGCATTGTGCAATCCGGAACTGTTTTCTTTTGTCTGTGAAAAGCTGGGCAACGACCGCGTAACCGTTCTTTTAAAAGAAATCAAGGCGATGGAGCCGTTTGCCGAAGACCCTGCGTCCATCCAGAGGTTTATGGAAATTAAATCCGCCAACAAAGGGCATCTGCGTGATTTTATAGAAGCCAAAGAGGGCATTTCGATCAATGCGGATTCGATCTTTGACGTTCAGGTAAAGCGTTTGCATGAATACAAGCGCCAGCTATTAAACGCTTTTTCTATTTTGTATCTTTACTATGGGATCAAGGACGGATCTATTACAGATTTTTATCCCACAACGTTCATTTTTGGTGCAAAATCGGCTCCGGGTTACCGGCGTGCAAAGGGCATTATCAAATTTATTATTGAAGTGGCGAAGCTCGTGAATAACGATCCGCAGACAAAGGATATTCTTAAAGTGGTCTTTGTGTGCAACTATAACGTTTCCTATGCAGAAAAACTGGTTGCAGCGGCGGATGTATCCGTACAGATTTCAACGGCTGGGACAGAAGCCTCCGGAACCAGCAATATGAAATTTATGATGAATGGTGCAGTAACGCTGGGTACCCTTGATGGTGCAAATGTGGAAATTGTAGAAGAAGCCGGCGATGAGAACAATTATATTTTTGGTGCAAAAGTCGAAGAATTGAACCAAATTATGCAGACATATAATCCAAAAGGCATTTATGACAGCGATGAAAAGATCCGCCGTGTAGTAGACACGCTCGTAAATGGGACGCTCAACGACAGCGGGAGCGGTTTGTTCCGCGAAATTTATGATTCGCTTCTTTATGGTGCTGGATGGACCCGTCCCGACAATTATTATGTTTTAGGCGATCTGAACAGCTTTGTCGAAACGCGGCTGCGGTTAAACCATGATTATCGCGATCGGGAGGCATTCGCGAAAAAGTGCTTTATCAATATGGCCAATTCAGGAAAATTCTCTTCGGATCGCACGATACGTCATTATTCAACCGATATTTGGAGAATAGCCCCAATTGATGCGAATTGGTAAGGCAGCTTTGATAAGCGGAGCCTTCTGGGAAAATGAGATGTCCCCTACTTGAGAGGCAGCCAAGAGCAAGACAGATGCAAAATATGTGTTAAGCAAAACGGGCTTACTCCGTCAAACTCGGAGTAAGCCCGTTTGTGGATAGTATGGCTTTTCTGTCTGTTATAGTGAATTAGATCAAGATAGGGACCCATTGTCATCAGGATAGATTTTGCCATATCCATAGCCTTTCAAAATGACTGTGCATTCCGTGCCGGGAATTTGCCCGGAAACTTTCCATTACCCTCCTTCGGCTTGTGACAGGAATCCCCCGGCAGGCCGTCGGCGCTTTGGAATACAGCCTTTTGTTGCCCTTTTTCATTGCCTGCTTTTGACACGGTTTAGGAAAACACACCGGTATCTTTTGGTATGCCATTGTTGCCCGGCAAAGGGATGCAATCCCGTTAAAAAATAAAGCAGAAAAAAGTCTTGCTTTTTTTTTAAAACTGTAGTATAATCCTTTTTGTACTCGCGGATATGGCGGAATCGGCAGACGCGCTAGATTCAGGTTCTAGTCGGGGCAACTCGGTGGAGGTTCAAGTCCTCTTATCCGCACCAATTTTGAAAGAAGTCGATCGCTTTAAAGCTGTCGGCTTCTTTTTTTTGTCAAGAATAGCGCCTCTGTGCGTTCAGGGGGCCTTTCGATAAAGGATGTACGATGCTCAGCTTGAAACGCAGTGATTGACTTTAACGCGTTTTATTCCTGAAGATTAGGGGGCTATATGAGTATTGATCTCAACGCCAAGTTGTAAAATATTTGCCGGAGTGGACATGTACAATAAAAGAGTATAAAAAGCTTTGTGCAGATAGGGCGAAAGGAGATACTTATTGGGCGTTAAAGATATGCGGGGCCGGTATTGGCGGTGCAGATGTTGACATACGGATAAGAAAGGAGCGGATAGGCGTGATGCAAAAAATAATATCCCTTCGAATGGAGCGGCAATGTTTTATCAAAAAAGCGGATGAAGCCCAATACATAGATTTATATCGCGATATGCAGCCTGTACAAAACGTATACTGGAGCGGGTTTGGTCAGCCGCCCACGCTTGTCTTTCGTACAGATTTTGACGACATGGAGTTTAACCGCCGCCGCCAGTTGACGCGTCAGCTGATTAAAGGGAGATTTGCAGGTGGGAATTTAGGATGGATTGATTCCCGCGACATTGAATTGTTTGCGGCCCTTTATCAAAAGCCCCTTTCCAGACCGACAGTTGAGCAGCTGCGAATTCTGGAGTTAATTGAAACCGCAGGGCCGCTTAATATCCAACAGATCAAAAAGGAAACAGGGCTGCTTGTAAAGCAGATTACCCCTATCCTTCATCGTTTGCAGGAAGCATTTTTGATTTATGAAGATCAGTATGACGGTGAATGGGATCGCAGCTGGTATCGGTTTGCAGAGATGTTCCCGGGAATAAAGAAAGATAAATATTCTAAAATAGAAGCCGTCAAAATGGTGCTGCAGCGGTTTGCCTATAGAATGGTGTGGTTTGATACGGCTATGGCAAGGTCATTCTATAAAATTCCTGAAAAAGAGATTAAGCTTGCTGTTTCTGAGCTGGTCTCAGAAGGGGTATTGATTGCATTAGAATCAGGCTATATCCTGAAAAACGATGCGAATTTGCTCGCGCATTATTCACCGAAAACGATGCGTTTTGTTTATGCAATCCATCGGAATGATTTTATCTATAAGGCGCAGGAACATGTCTTAAAAGAAATGACCAAAAGTTTGACAGATGGACTTTCCTATGATCATGAACCGTTGCAGTACCTGCTGATTGACGGAGTGTTTCATGGCGCCGCGGTTGGGCATTTCCACAATGGTCCATATGACTTAAACGATGTCGTCTGCGATCTGCCAGACGTCGAAAACCGCAAAGAAGAGATAATAGATGCAATATGTGTTGCCAATAATGGGAAAATGCCGGAACGATTTATGGGGAAAAACGATAGATGACCAGACTCTTGTCCGGTTTTATGAGGAATGTATGCGGATTGGCATTTTAGTAAAATGCGGTGCAAAATAAGGCTATATTTATCGTATAGCGCTGAAATGCAGGCATTAAGAAAGATGCGGGGCTTGAATAAAGCCCCTGCCCTACACTATATCATAATCAATAGACGAGGGTAAAAAATGGCAAAATATATCTATCCGGCAATCTTCGCGAAAGAAGGAGGGTTTTATACAGTCCGTTTTCCGGATTTGGAAAGCTGCTATACACAAGGGGACGGCCTTCAAGACGCATACGAAATGGCTTCCGGTGCTCTATGCTTGACGCTGTATAATCTTGAAGAGAAAAAAGCAAATATTCCACTCGCTTCGGAGGCGTCTGCAATCAAAACAGGGAAGGACGAATTCGTTTCGCTTGTCGCTTGCGATACGTTAGAGTATCGGAAATACTACGACAACAAGGCAGTAAAGAAAACGCCGACCATTCCTGCATGGTTGAATACCACGGCAGAACGCGAAGGGATCAATTTTTCTGCCGTTCTGCAAGCGGCATTGAAAAGCGCTTTGCATATTACGGAGCGATAACAGAGAAGATCGGGGGCGGCATTTCTGCCGCCCTTTTGCTTATAGGGGAGGAAGATATAGGAGGAAGACAAATGCACAAGCACTGAACGTTTGCATTAAAATTATATATGCCAACAAAAAGAAGGGCTGCAAATGAACTGCACCCCATTTGTTAGACAGTATGATATACTGGATAACAAGTGGGGTGCTTCATTATGGCAAAAGGGATACCAAACAAACGATACACGCCAGA
>CAJFJV010000017.1 GCA_904384225.1 uncultured Oscillospiraceae bacterium
TAAGCAAATCTGTTTAGAAAACTTCTGGCAGGAGCGAGTGGGAGTGATGACTCTCGGCTGAGATGTGCTTAAAAAGCCAGTATTTATGCGGGTTTGCGGGTATAGCCTGAATCACCGATTCGTTTTTGCAACACTTTTGCAACACATCACGCACAAAAAAGTTTTGCAACAGATGAAATAGTTATAAGTGGCTTTGTGGTAAAGCTGAACAATGAGTAATGAAAGGACTCTGACGAAAAAAGGTCAGAGTCCTTTTTTCGTCTGTCGTATAACACTTTTGGAAGCTTTTGCATACTTGTTAAGCAAATTGCGATCGTATATAGTATGCTTAGGCAGGAGGTGCGACAGATGAAACAGAAAGACTATCTCCTCTATTGCCCGAAATGTAAGCAGGAAACACTTATAGATGCCGAAAGCCTTGTTGTTTCGCCCTACAATAAAAGCACAAAGTGAGGTGCTGCTCAGATGGCAAAAATTACAGTTATCCCGGATAAGCTTCTGTTCTGACGCCGTATGCTGGTTTGGATGGTGGTGTGGGCGTCTGGACTGACAGGCAAGGGAAGCTGTACTTCCACCCCAGCGAGCCTTCTAGAAGCAGATATACGAGCGGGCTTTGTTGTACTTCCGGCTCGCACGGCTTACACCATATTTGGCTGCATACTGCATTAGGGATTGTCGAAAGCGCATGTCTTGTATTATGCTATTACGCATGAGGGACAGAGCTCCTTTTTGGGTTGTTTGGTGCCGTAACTTAACGATACCTTATGAAGGCTCTGTCCTTCTCCTTTTTTATTTGCTTTTTCTTGTCCTGCTGTCCAATATGTATTGTAGCTCTACACAGGGAAAAAGGTACGGGATCAGTAGACTTCTTGCATCTTTTTTAGAGATATGTTATCATAAAATGAAGTTATCTAAACGAGGCGGGGTAGGGGCTTTCTATTCTTTTACGAAAAGAGTATAAAGCTGAAGATTCTTTTCAATGTGAAGCAATAAGATGTTGAGGGAGGAAGAACGATGCAGATTCATGAATCGGCAGAGAATTATCTGGAAACAATTTTGATGCTGCACAACCGTTTGGGAATGGTGCGTTCTATTGATATTGCAACAGAACTGGGATTCTCTAAGCCCAGTGTAAGTGTATTTATGAAAAATCTGCGGGAAAACGGCTATATCCTGATGAATAAGGAAGGATATATCACTTTGACTGATACCGGTCGGGAAATCGCGGAAAAAATCTATGAAAGGCATCAGGTCATAGCAGAAATACTAATGGCGCTTGGGGTAGACGAGGAGACAGCCTACCATGATTCCTGTAAGATTGAACATGATATTAGCGATCAGAGTTTTGAATGTATGAAGGCGCATTATTTGGAGAACCGAGAAAAATATAAAAAAACGGAATAAAGCTAATTATATCAATTTTTACCAAAAGATGTATTGTCCCGATTGTTACCATATAAGAAACACGTCTTAAAGCAGCCCGAGTTTTAAGACGTGTTTCTTATTCTGTTTAGACAGGTAAAAGGGTGAAATAATGTTATTTAGCATGGAATAAGATCGTATCGGCAATCCGTTTGGCCAATAGTCCCTTTGTTGCGGGATGAATTTCGTTTTTTTCGCAGACGTCACCGCTGACAACCGTTTGGACAAATGGGATCATTTGTGCAGCCGCCGCCTGTGCCCGTTGAACAGCGATCCATCCTTCATCTTGCCGTGTATCTGCGATTTGTACTACAATAAACGGCAAACGGTTGTCACGATCTAATTCCCGCCAATCAAGAATCATTTCAGATAAAAGGGAGGTGTAAATCTTCCCTTCTGCTGGGGAGACGTTACTCTCCCCCTGATACCAGACAGCAACGCCAAAAGAAAAAGGCATAACATGTTTTAACATGGTCTCGTATAGAAAGGAAGGCGTATTCCACGATTGGTACAGCGGATCAAAATGATCTTTCCACAATTGTTCTGGTGGAATTTGAAGTTTTGGATTACGGAGGCGGCGTAAAGAGATCCAGCTTTGAATGACAGAAGCTCCTTGAGCGCAAAGCACGATACCGACGCATGGTATCCCTTTTTCCCGCAGATACGTGCCGACGAGATAGCCGAGAGCTGACCATTTCTCAACGGAACCCGCCTCACACTGCACCCAACCATCTGCGGAGCTTAAAGGCATATGTCCCTCTGGACGGTCTACTGTATAAATACGCAGAAAAGGATCGCTTTGATAAGACGAAGGAGCCGATATTTCTTCTGCCATGGTAAACTGCATATTGGATTGGCCGGCGCAGAGCAAGACCTCGCCAATCATGATGTCATGCAAGATAATGGAGTGGTCCTCTGACATAATTTTTATAGAATAGGGCCCTCCATAAGGAAGAGGAGGCAGTTCGAGATACCATTTGCCTGAGGAAGAGACGGCTTCCCGTTCTTCATTCAATAAGGAAACACGGATCAGTCCTGTTCCCGAGCCGAATATGCGGATTGGCTTTCCGGCTTGAAATACCATATGATCCCGGAAAAGCGGATGTAATGTTAGCATAGAAGGTAATCCTTTCTGCAATAGAATCAATATGTCTTATCATATCATGTGAAAAAGGCAATGTCTATATCTTTAAGAAGGATATCTTTGGGCCTGGATCAAAAAGCTGCAAATGGACGCACACAATAGAGGAACAAAGCCAAACAGGCGGCAATAAAATCAATTGCTGCTTGTTTGGCTTTAAATTTCTACTTTGAAAAAGGTAGTGCATCATATATTGCGTTGAATAAATCAGTGAGAAAATCGCGATCATCAACATTGTCAATACGCAATAATTTTTTTCTGCCGCCTTGACTTATCGAATCATATTCAGCATGGGGAAGCATATTGATCGCTGCTGGTACAGGCTTAATTAAAAGCCGATTGTCACAAACATATGCTGCAACTTTTCCACGAAAGTAAATTACATATTCTCCCATCATCATGCGGTACGTTATCCCCTCAAGAGAAGATAACTGATCTAACAAAAAATTTAGATAATCTTTATTTGTTGACATTATAGCACCTTTAAAATGACATTTATGATAAGACATTAAAGCCATCATTTCTGCACGTCTGTAATCATAAGAAGTTCAAGACGGTATGGATTTTGATATCAAAATCCATAAATCAGGGCACCTTTCTTATGTAAGGTGCCCTGAAAGCGTTATCGATAGGATTATTTTTTTGCCCGTTGCTCGGCCATTTCTTTCATATAAGAAGGAATCTCGATGTTTTGCGGGCAATGGCTGGTACATGAACCACATCCGATACAATCTTCCGGACGTTTGCCTTCCGGAAGCTTATCCAAAGCTTGAAGCTGCCACGGCCCGCCAAGCTTGTATTGATTGTAAATTTCCAGCACCTGCGGGATATCAATACCTTGCGGACAATCCGGACAGCAATAACGGCAGCCCGTACATGCGACAGAAATAAACTTTTTAAATGCTGCACACATTTCGAACAACAAGGTTTCCTGTTCATCAGAAAGCGGAATATATTCGGAAAAAGTATTGACGTTGTCTGTAATTTGTTCAAGCGAAGACATCCCGCTTAAGACAACTGCAACCTGTGGCAAACGCATAAGCCAGCGCATAGCCCAAGAAGCAATGGTGCGTTCCGGAATGGCAGAAACCAGCTTTTGATCGATTTCATCAGATAGGGAGGCCAAACGTCCACCGCGCACCGGTTCCATTACGATAATGGGAATATTGGCCTCTTTTAAGATTTCATAGAGCTCCTTAGCATCCCCGAATAACCAGTCGTAATAATTTAACTGAATTTGCACAAAATCCCATGGATGTGACGCCAGCATTTTACGCAGTGCGTCTGGTGTGCCATGAAAAGAAAATCCAAAATATTGAATTTTCCCTTCTGCTTTCATCTGATCAAAATAGTCGATGCATCCGCATGAAAACAAATCTTCCATCAATTGATCAGAAACGGCATGGAGCAAATAGAAATCGATTCTTTCCATTTGAAGGCGTGAAAGCTGTTCGGCAAATTGCGCCTTGTAATCCGGGTTTGCCATATAGTTAAATTTATCCGCAACATAAAAGCTGTCACGCGGATATTTGGCGAGCGCCTTCCCAAGGAAGCTTTCGGAACGGCCTTCGTGGTAGACGTAGGCGGTATCGAAGTAGTTCACACCGTGGGCGACTGCATAGTCGATAATTTCTTCCGCTTTCTTTACGTCGATTGGCGCCCCTTCTTCGGATGTTGTAGGAAGACGCATTGCGCCCATGCCAAGCCTCGAAAGCATCTGTTCCCCGCGAAATGAAAATGTCTGCATAAAAAAGCCCCTCTCTGACTTTGAATATTCCTTTTAAGATCTGTTTTATGAGATCGGGCCGCTATCTAAGCAAGGCCAACAGATCCAATAAGACTAATTCAAAAATAGAGCAACAAAAGATGGATATTTCCGATATAGGGAATAAACCCAAAATTAATTTCTATTTTTTATGATTTTATTATAAAAGATCGAATAATAAAAAGCAAGTAGTGATTTGATAAAAAGCGGATTCCTATTTGACAGAATCCGCTTTTGTACACTTATGCTTATTTATCCATTTTGATTCAGCTATCCTTGAGAGGTGATAGGCGGCTTTTCGTAGCTTATTGCGGCGAATGCATAGAATCGCATGTGTTTCCGCAGCTGTGCTGGCCGCAAGAATGCTCTTTTGAATGACCTTGATCGTGGTGGCTGCATGTAATATTTGGATTGAAGGAAAGTGTTCCGGCTATCAGCGCCTTTACAGCATTGTCAGCACTGCCGGAAACACCGCCAAACAGCCGGATGCCGGCAGATGCAAGCGCGTCGCGTGCACCGCCGCCGATTCCTCCGCAAATTAGAGTGTCTACGCCTTGCGCACGAAGGAAGCCTGCGAGCGCACCGTGGCCGCTGCCATTGGTATCGACAACATTACTTCCGACGATTTCGCCGCCTTGTACGTCATAGATTTTAAATTTAGTAGTATGACCGAAATGCTGATAAACCATTCCATCTTCATATGAAACTGCAATTTTCATTTGTGATTCTCCTTTTGTGGCCTGTTTTCTGCAGGGATAGGGCAGTTGTGCCGGGGCTTCCCGCATTTGTTTTGGCAGCAAGTACTTTTCCCGTCACAAAGACGATATTCGCCGCCGTCAATTTGGAAGGGAAGCCCTTCAACCAAAGCGTATGCAAGTTTGGATCGTGCGCTGTTATAGATTTGTTGTACTGTGGTGCGTGCAACCTGCATATATATGCCGCAATCTTCCTGCGAAAAGCCTTCTCGGTCAATCAATCGAATCGTTTCGTATTCATCGACAGATAAGGTGACAGTTTGAGCTTCCGAAGAAGCGGGATGTGGGACAAATCGCTTTACACGAGGCAGACAACAAACCCTGCGGCACTTCTTTGGCCTAGGCACAGAATCATCCTTTCCTTTGTGCAGAGAGAACATAGTTTTTAGCATATGCCATTTACTATCTATATGTAAGTATAGCGCGGTTTATGGCATATGTCAAATATTTTTTGATTAAAATACGACGCTACGGCAAGAGCGGGTTTCCGCGCCTGCGAAAACCCGCTCTTACAAAAGGGATGAGAAAAGCTTTTTATAGATTTCTAAAATATACGTTCTGCAAAAACACAGAGCAGCAGAAAAATCACTCTACATGTGCAATTGGAACGACAACCTCTGTGTCGGCATCGTAATTCACATTGTTTGCACCAAAGCCAAACAGGCGATAGAAATCTGACCAATAGCCGTCCAAATCTGTATTTGCGGCAAGATTATCATTTGAAAGGGTATTCCATATTGCGGATACCTCCTCTTGCACATCCGGCTGCATTTCATAATCATCTAATCGGATGTATCCGTCTGTATCGGTGCGTACTGCGATTCCATAAAGCTTGTCATGAAAGAGGCGGTACATCTGTTCGATGCAGCCTTCGTGCAAGCCTTTTTCTTTCATAACCTTATAGAGGATGGAGATATACAACGGAACGACCGGGATAGCAGCACTGGATTGGGTTACAAGTGCTTTATTAACCGAAACATAGGCATGGATATCGGAAAGCTGCTCATTCATCTCCTGTGCTGTTTGATATAAATGCGCCTTAGCGCGTCCGATAGAGCCGTCTAAATAAATAGGATGTGTCAGTTCCGGCCCTATATAGGAATAGGCGACAGTTACAGCGTCTTTTACAAGCACATCTGCGGCAGAAAGGGCTTCAATCCAGTCCCTCCAGTCTTCGCCGCCCATTACTTTCACTGTAGCATCAATTTCTTCCGCCGTAGCCGGCTCAATTGTTACTTCTGAGATAGTGCGGCTTTTTAAGTCGATGGTTTTATTGGTATACGGTTTGTTGGTCGTTTTCAACACAGAATTGCAGACAGTCCCGTCTGGCAAGACGCGTTTGGGGGCGGCAAGGCTGTATATTACCATATCAACTTTTCCAAGATCTTCCCGGATGATGGAGATCACTTCATCTTTCACTGCTTTGGAGTAGGCGTCGCCGTTTACAGTACGGGCATACAGTCCGTCAGCTTTTGCAAACGACTCAAATGCAGCTGTATTGTACCATCCGGCTGTACCGGTGCGTTTTTCGCTGCCGTTACGGTCAAAAATAACGCCTAAGGTTGCCGCGCCGCAGGAATAAGCTGCTGCAATGCGGGAAGACAGGCCATATCCCATAGATGCACCAATTACCAAAACTTTTTTTGGCCCTTCTGTTTTGGGCTGTGCTTTTACATAGTCGATCTGCTCTTTTACAAAAGCCTTGCATCCCTCCGGATGCGCAGTCGTACAGATAAAGCCCCTGACCTTCGGTTGAACGATCATATCGATCTCTCCTTATAAAATGGTGCGAGGCACCGAATTTGCCTTATAGAAAGCCTCTTTATCATACCACGTGACAACCCTTTTTTCAAGCGAATCAGCCGGAGACAGGCAGAATACCGGCGCTCTGACAAAAAAACATCCGTTTTTTGCTCATGGTTCTGTGTTTATCATAGACGAAAAAGAGGGGCTTATTCGAAAAGCAGTCATGGAATCATAAAAGATATTCCGGAAGTTTTTTATTGCATGCAATAAAGGTTGTACGGTCTTCATCCAGCTGCGTGCCGTGCATATTGCCGTGCCCACCGTGATCAGACGTAATGAGGAAAAGCCAGTCTTCTTCATGATAGGTGGGGCGGCTTTCAACTTCTTGCAGAAGCCGAAAAGCTATGCGGTCAAGGTTGCATACTGCCGTTACATAGCGGTATTCTTGTTTTCCAAACCCAAATGAATGCCCATTGTGATCCGGCGCCTCAAAAATGCCGAATATGCAGTCCGTACCCTTTTGGATATTGGAAAGCATGCTTTTTTCGAGGGCTTCGTCATCTTTGAATTGCTGAAAGACGAAAGGAAGGCCCTTTCTCTGTGCGACAGCCATTTCTTCCCGATAAGTAATGGTAAAATGGTCATCCCATTCTGCAAGAAACGCCGTGGTTTTTCCTTGTTGGGCAAGTTCGCGTAAAACGGTAGGGCAAGCCGTACTCAACGGAGCGTGTTGCAGAACGCCGTTAACAGAACCCCACTCTCCGGTTAAAATGGAGGTCCATCCCTGCGGCGTGCTGGTTTCCTGTGGGGCATCAGGCTCTCCGCCGGCATAGGACAGATATAGACCACCCTCTGTTTTTAACATATTGACAGCACTGTATTCACTATGGAATCGTACGCCGCTTACAGTTTCATTTGCGCCTTTTACAAGGAAACACATGCTGTCGGCCCGTGTGCCGTCAAAACCGATGATCAATGCTTTCGGCGCTTTTCCTGCCCTTTCGAAGTGACGGCGTATGACTTTGGCGCAGACTGTCTGAGGAAACATCGATTGTCTGCTGTTATCAAAAATACCGGCTTGGTCGATCAACCGGAAATATTCATGATATGGATCGGGATACACAGAAAACGCTCCTTTCAAGATCACGCTGTTCTTATGGGACTCTCATTTTTCAGTGAATTGCAGGCCTTCCCGTCGCATTTGGTTTCATTATATCCACCCGAATAAAAAAGTCAATTATTTATAGAAAGATGTCTTGACATTATTTTAAACGGCGCATACAATAAAGGCCGCAGATTTCAAGGAAAGCTGGCTTTCTTAGTGCAGGATACCTAAGAGCCGGAAGCTATTTTGATGAGATGTTCAAACGACATAATAACGAAAGGGGCCTTTTTATGACCGGCACTTTTTTAGGCTATCAGACCAAACATCACGGCAGTCTTTTTTTGTTGTGCTGGGCCGCTTATTTTTCGACATATCTCTGCCGGCTGAACTATTCTGCGGCTATGCCGGAGTTAAGCGGTGCAGATGTGTTTTCTAGCGCGCAGATCGCATCCGTGTCGTCTGTTTTTTTTATTTGCTACGGCGTTGGGCAGTTTTTCAGCGGGATTCTCGGTGACCGCCTCAACACGCGGCACATGATTTTTTTAGGACTTTTTGTCTCTTCCATATCCAATATTTTCATTTTCTTCTTTCATGAATTTGCGGCCTTACTTATATTATGGGCAATAAACGGGATAATGCAATCTCTTGTCTGGTCACCGATTTTAAAAATTGCCTCCGTTTATTTTGATCAGGCCGACAAGGAAAAATTTGGCGTGGATATTTCCACGACAGTCCCTCTTGGAACACTTGCCAGCTATGGAATCAGTTTAATTACCCTTGCGTTTTTGCCATGGAATTACGTGTTTTTGACCTGTGGACTAAGTGAGCTTGCTTTTGCGCTTATTTGGCTGTTAGGGAGCAAGCGGCTTATTTCAAAGATAAAGCCGGTAACAGTACCGCCTTTACAGCCGGAAAATAAAACAGCAGTATTAGGGTTTCGTCCGACAATAAAGCTGATCGTATCAAGCGGGGTGCTGCTCATGCTCATACCGATTGTGATTCAGGGAACACTCAAAGATAGTGTGACGCAGTGGGTTCCTACTTTTTTTAGCAGTGCGTTCGGCTCCGGGACATCCATGTCGCTCGTCCTCACCATGATACTGCCAATCGTCAATGTAACAGGGGCATATTTTGCAAAAGCACTCAACAGGCGGCTGCATAATGAGGCTTCAACTTCTGCTGTATTTTTTGCCGTTTCGGCATGTTTCCTGCTGATTTTGCGGCTTTTCGGCTCACAGAGCATGATACTTGCCCTCCTTTCCATGGCTGGAGTTACCAGCTGCATGTTTGCCGTTAATGTTATGCTGATTACGATAGTACCGCTATGGTTCTATAAAAGCGGCAGGGTTAGTACCATCGGCGGCCTTTTAAATGCGCTGGCGTATGTAGGATGCGGAGCTTTGAATCTATTTGCCGGAAGCATACTGGACAGCGGCGCGGGTTGGAACAGCTTATTCTTTCTATGGATTGCGCTTGCTGTTGCAGCTGTATTATTGTCGGCGGCGTGTACACCATTATGGAAGCGCTACATTGAAAACATAAAGTAAGGTCTATCCATTTAGAAAAAAGCAAGCGGCCCACTGTGTAGGAATGAAGTGGACCGCTTTATTGCATTTATCGCTTTTTATTTTTTAGGGACTTCCAAAATTGCACCACGATTTCCGGAAGTGACCAGAGCGGCATAACGCGCCAGATATCCGGTTTTGATCCGTGGTTCTCTTGGAACCCATGCAGCGCGGCGGCGTGCAAGTTCTTCATCGCTTACGCGCATATTGATGGTATTGTTCATAATATCGATATCGATAATATCGCCTTCTTCAATAAGCGCAATGTTGCCGCCGACGGCAGCTTCCGGCGATACATGTCCAATGGCGGCGCCCCGGGTTGCACCGGAGAAACGCCCGTCTGTAATTAACGCGACGGTACTGCCAAGACCTCTTCCCATAATAGCGGACGTGGGATTGAGCATTTCACGCATGCCGGGGCCGCCTTTTGGCCCTTCATAGCGAATGACAACCACATCTCCGTCATGGATTTTTCCACTGTTGATGGCTGACATTGCGTCTTCTTCACAGTCAAATACACGCGCCGGGCCGGAGTGGCAGAGCATTTCGGGTGCGACCGCGCTGCGTTTGACAACACAGGAATCGGGTGCAAGGTTTCCGCGCAGTACAGCGATACCTCCGGTTTTGCTGTACGGATTTTCGACAGGGCGGATAACTTCCGGGTTTTTGTTGACGCTGCTTTGAATATTCTCGCCAACCGTTTTTCCGGTGCATGTCATGCACTCCGTATGTAAAAGCCCAAGTTTATTGATTTCATGCATGACAGCGTATACGCCGCCTGCTTCATAGAGATCTTCCATATGGTGCGGGCCCGCCGGCGCCAGATGACACAGGTTCGGTGTACGGTCAGAGAGGTCGTTTGCCATATCGAGATTAAGTTCAATCCCAGCTTCGTGCGCAATGGCTGGAAGATGCAGCATGCTGTTGGTGCTGCAACCCAAAGCCATATCGATTGTCAGTGCATTTTTAAAAGCATTTTCAGTCATGATATCGCGGGGACGGATATTGCGGCGCAATAGCTCCATCACCTGCATGCCGGCATGCTTTGCAAGGCGGATGCGTTCCGAATAGACGGCCGGGATCGTACCATTTCCGGAAAGCCCCATACCAAGTACTTCGGTCAGGCAATTCATGGAATTGGCTGTATACATGCCGGAGCAGGAACCGCAGGTTGGGCATGTCTTCTCCTCAAATTCACGCATTTTTTCTTCGTCAATTTTTCCTGCAATGCAAGCGCCGACCGCTTCAGAGGCAGCGGAAAAACTGACTTTACAACCGTCTACTGTACCTGCAAGCATTGGGCCGCCGCTGACGAAAATAGTCGGAATGTTTACACGTGCGGCTGCCATCAAAAGGCCGGGTACATTTTTGTCGCAGTTTGGAATCATAACAAGTGCGTCAAAACCATGGGCCATGGTCATTGCTTCGGTAGAGTCGGCAATCAAATCGCGCGTAACAAGGGAGTATTTCATACCTTGATGACCCATTGCAATGCCGTCGCAAACCGCAATTGCCGGAAAGACAAACGGTGTGCCGCCGGCCATAGCGACCCCCATTTTAACAGCTTCTGCAATGCGGTTAAGCTCCATATGGCCGGGAACAATATCATTTTGTGAGCAAACAATGCCAACCAGCGGCCGGCTCATTTCCTCTTTGGTGTATCCAAGGGCGTTGAATAAGGCCCTATGCGGCGCATTCTGTATACCATTTACAATCGACTTGCTTTTCATTTTGTCCCATCCTTTTCTATCTCGTTATCTGCCAGACAGCATATGCCGCCGGCTTTTTCTGTTTTCAATAAACTGCGTTTGCGTTTTCTGGCAGGTCAATAACATGCCGGAAGTAGGAAAAACTGTTGTCTGCCTCGGCTTTATTGTAGCAGAATCCAAACGAAACTGCAATTTCACGGGCTGTAGCGTCGAACAGCAGGCACATCTGGATATAAGCTTCTTTCATTGCGGTTATACTGCCTGCGGCATAAGTGGAAAGGAAGGCTTCCCATTCGTTTTTCGTTAGCCAACGCCACATCTCTTTTCCCGATTTGCCGATGCTTACAGTGAAATTTGTTTTAAGCCCAATTTTCCATGAGAGTATATGTATAAGCTGCGGCCGCAGTACGGTGTTTACCATATCCTGAGCATATGGGATCTCTTTCCGCCAGAGGCCCTTGGCAACGTTGTTTAGGCACCACCAGAATTCGTTGCAGACAGCCAAAAAGTTTTCCTCCGAAGGACGCTGTATCCAATAGTCAGCATCTGTCGACGGAGGCATTTCGGGTAATATCCCATCTTTATCAAGCAGGATCCGGCAGAGTTTATCTTTTTTTATTTCCGCCGCCGCAAAATCTTTTTTTAATACGTGAAGATCGAGCCGGTTCCCATCGGCAAATTGGATGAGCCATCCCCAGCAAAAAGCCGCGTGTGGTTCCCCTTTTTCCGGGAGCTGCATATAAAGCCTTTCCCCGAACCGATCGATCCAATGCGGATCCATGCGGAACGTTTCCACTTCATTCGTAACATATACGATATCATAATCCTGAAAAATATCAGGCTGGGCATTTGGATTGGTACGGGAACCGTTCATCCATACCGCCCGGATTCGATCATCTTCTTCAGCAGTGTGCAGAATAAGCGCGAACATTTCACTTTCTGAGCGCATTACAACGCCTCCTTGCGGTTTGTTTTTCCTGTGATTGTATGGGCGGTTATGCGGATGACAGCCGTCTTTTCAAGTAAGGCGGAGAAATCGTGATCTGCTTTGCTTTGGTAATGAGAAAGCAGGCAGGACAGCCCCTTTTTGCACTCGGCCGGATCCGTGAGGATCTCTGCCGTACCAAAGCAGATCACACTTTCATATTCAGCGGTTGCTTCACAGCCCTTTTGGCCGTCAACAAAGGAAAGCATGGTGCCGAACGCAATACAGACGTTTGGATTACAACAGATCAGATCAAGCTTTTTTCCGCATTTTGCACTGTGAAGATAAAAATAAATCTGTCCTTTTTCTTCCGTAAAACCAAAATTCATCGGGACGATATACGGATCCCCGCCATTACAAAGGCCTAAAAAACAAAGCTCGCTCCGGCGCAAAATTTCACGGATTTCATGAAGGTCTGAAATCTCACGATCCTGCCGCCGCATTGCGCTTTCCTCCTTTTTTTGCCTTTGGCGCAGAGGGCCCTACTTGGCAGATGTCGTGAAGCGGACATGTCTCGCATTTTGGCGCACGGGCCGTGCAGGTATCACGGCCAAACAGAACCAGACGATGGCAGAAAGCACCGGATTCTGTTAAATCAAGGATCTTCCGAAGCTCCATTTCTACCTTGAATGGATCGGTGAGGCCTGTTGTCAGCCCAAGCCTTCCGCATATCCGGATACAATGTGTGTCGGTTACAACCGAATCTTTGCCGTAGATATCGCCGACAATGAGGTTGGCGGTTTTTCGTCCTACGCCTGGCAGTGAAACAAGCGCTTCGATTGTATCGGGTACTCGCCCGTTGAAGCGGTCAAGCATGTCGCGGCACATACCAATGATATCTTTTGCTTTCATATGATAAAAACCGCACGGTTTGATGATTGCCTCTATATCTTCCAATTTTGCATTCGCAAAATCTTCAAGGGAGCGATATTTTGCAAACAAGTCTTTTGTTACAATATTGACGCGGGCATCCGTGCACTGCGCGGAAAGTCTTGTGGAAATGACCAGTTCGTATGGTTTGTCCCCATTGTAAGTAAGGGAACAGACCGCATCGGGATATATATCCTTAAGGCGGCGGACGGCTTCTGCCGCACGTTCTTTTTTTGTCATCAATTCACACATCCGTTTTCTTAAACTTTATCCGATTATAGCACGAAAGCGGCCCGTTTGTAAACGGAAACCAATGCCTTTTCAGATTGTTCACAGTTTATACTTTGACTATTTTACCGTATCAGACTATAATAAAAACAAAAGATGCCGAAAATAACCCCTTTATCTCTATATTTGCAAGGCGCTTTCCGACGTTGATTTGCGATGGAGACAGCTGTAATGGTGGATAAGGGGTTTTGGCCGGTTACTTGTGTGCTTCCGCAAAGATAAGGTTGGAATTTCTTTGCGTGGAATAACGGAGGTTTCTTTTAACTATGAATCGATATGAAAAAATATCGTGTCCCATCTGCAAAAAACCACTGCAGAAGGACGAAGACGTTGTAGTCTGCCCGGAATGTGGCGCGCCTTATCACCGGAAATGTTACATGGAAACCGGGCACTGCATTTTCCCTGAACTGCATGCTACAGGTCAGTCATGGAAGCCGGAGAAGGTAGATGCAGACGGCAGGGAAGAATCGTCCTCACAGGTGAATACGAAGATTTGCCCGCGCTGTGGAGGAGAAAATCCATCGGATGGCTTGTTTTGCAAAATTTGCGGCACTCCGCTTGATGGCAGGGAGCAGGGGCATCCGGAGCAAAGCGGCGGGCAGCCTTATGGGATGCCTCCGTTTGGGCAGGGAATGCCGTTTTCTCCCTTTATGCGCAGCAGTACTGTTTCACCGGAAGAAAATATTGGGGGAATAAAAGCGCAAGATTATGCAGCTTTTGTTGGCCGCAGCGCGCATTATTTTTTACCGCGTTTTAAAGAGCTGACTACGACTAAAACACGGATTATCAATTGGAGTGCATTTTTCTTTCAAGGGGGATATTTCCTTTACCGGAAGATGTATGGGGTAGGGATCTTGCTTTTTTTGATCAATTTCCTCATTTCCTTGCCACAGACTATTTTAATGATCCAGTCTGTGCTTTCGCCCTCCATGCTGTCCGGCTCCAATGTGGTACAGTCGTTTACCTCCGTCTCAATGATCTGTGAACTTTTAACGTTGGCGATGCGGTTTTTCTGTGGCTTTTTTGCCAACACGTGGTATCAAAAACATTGCCAAAAGCAGATCCAGAAAATCCAAGCAACCGGTGTGACAGGAGAATTGTATCGTGAAACTTTAGCAAAAAAAGGCGGCGTAGCAGCAAAACTGGTTGCCGGGCTGCTAATTGGATATGCTGTGCTTAATTTTGTCGCATTTTTATTGCTGACGTTTTTTCCATAATGCTTGACAAAGGCGTTTTTGACGTTTATAATTTAAATGTTCTGCAGATTTTTGCTTACAGAAAAGCAGAATATGCAGAATAAGATCAAATCCTTGCTCTTTTTATTTTAGAGAAAGAGCCTTATGTCCAAAAGGAGGTGCACCAACATGGCAAAAATCACGGAAAAGTACGAAGCACTCGTTATTTTAAGCACGAAAGTTGGCGAAGAGAATGTTAAAGCTCTGGTTGAGAAAATCAGTGCGCTGATCTCTGCAAATGCAACTTTAGAAAAAACAGACGAGTGGGGCAAACGCAGATTGGCTTACCCGATCAATTATGAGACGGAAGGCTACTACGTTTTGTTTAACTTTACTTCTGCCGCTGCGTTCCCGGCTGAGCTTGACCGCGTCCTGAAAATTACGGACGGTGTTATTCGTTCTCTGATCACGCTCAGAGCAGGCGAGTAAGAAAGGGGTTGTCGTTTATGCTGAATCGTGTTATTTTGATGGGCCGACTTACGGCTGATCCGGAGCATAAGCAAACACCAAGCGGCGTGTCCGTTACTTCTTTTTCAATTGCTGTCGATCGTAATTACAGCAACAAGGACGGAAACCGTCAGACAGACTTCATCAATATTGTAGCATGGAGAAATACAGCGGATTTTATTTGCCGCTATTTTTCGAAAGGCCGCATGATTGCGATTGAAGGTTCAATTCAAACACGGAACTATGAGGATAAAAACGGAAATAAGCGCACAGCCTTTGAGGTTGTAGCGGATCAGGTCTATTTTGCGGACAGCAAGTCAGATGCAAGGCCTGCTGCTGCGACGTTCCCGACTCCTTCTCCCGGAAGCTTTAGCGAGCCCTCTCAGGGTACAAGCTTTTCAGTCGGTGGCTTTAACAGCGATGACTTTGATTCCATCGAAGATGACAGCGATCTTCCGTTTTAAATTACGATAAGAGGAGGTCAAGCGATTATGGAGAGAAACCACAGCGAAAGACCGGAGCGCCCGAATCGCCCGGCTGGCAGAAGGCCGCGTAAAAAGGTTTGCGCTTTCTGCGTTGATAAGGCAGAACATATCGATTATAAAGATGTTGCGAAGCTGCGCCGCTACCTTTCAGAGCGTGCGAAAATTGTACCGCGCCGTGTGACAGGAACTTGTGCGCGTCATCAGCGTGAGTTGACAGTTGCGATCAAACGCGCAAGACAGGCTGCTCTGCTGCCATATGTCAGCGATTAATTGAGAATCGATAAAATCCCTGTGCTTTTTGGCACGGGGATTTATTTTTTGTAGTATAAGAAATTCGGATTTTCACAAGAAAAAAGATGAGGAAAATATTATTTTGTATCTGAAATATGAAATCAACAGTTTGAATCTTGTTTTATTAAAAGCATTTTATATCTTCTATCCATACCGTGATTTCACTTTTTTGATGTATAGGGGTACGGCGCCGATGGGCATTCCCTTTTTGAAAAACGCTAAAGAAAAAAACAGCTTTTGCCCAATTGGTAAAAGCTGTTTTTTTCTTTAGCGTGCAGCAAGACTCATGCGCTTGAGCTTTAGACGCAGCTTATCGGAAATCATCGCGATAAATTCTGAGTTTGTCGGTTTACCGCGGCCGATATTAATGGTATAGCCAAAATATTCATTGAGCACATCTACATCGCCGCGATCCCATGCGATTTCAATTGCATGGCGGATCGCCCGTTCTACCCGGGAAGAAGTTGTTTGATACATTTTGGCGATGGTTGGATAGAGAACCTTTGTAACCGAATTAATCATTTCCGGATCGTTAACACTTAGGATAATGGCTTGTCTGACGTAGTGATAACCCTTGATATGGGCGGGAACGCCAATATGCAGGATCAAGTCTGTAACAATGGATTCAAGATCATCGGTACCTTTTCCGGGATGATTTATATCAAGCGGCCTGCCTGTTGCAATTCCGCCAAGCTCCATAATGCGGTCGCACAAAGTCTGTACGTCGAACGGACGAAGCATGTAAACACTTGCTCCATTTTGCAGAAGTTCATTTTCGATATATTTGTTATCGTATCCACTCACGACAATCACTTTGGGCAGTCTGGTGTGCCTGTCCATTGCACGCAGCACATCAATAGCGTCTTTTTGCGACATAAATGCTTCCATCACAACAACATCCGGATGTAGATCCTGAATTGCCTGCAAAACACGGTTTCCATCCTTCGGTACAAGGGAAACATTTGCTCCGGAACCGGTCAGATGCGATCTGCATTCCATGCCGAACGGAACCGAATTATCACCGATTAACACTTTTAAAAGCTTTTGCATAAGAATAACCTCCATATGTCTGGTTTATGCTAATAGAATACCATAAATTGGAAAATAATGCAAGAGCAAAATGCAAATAAATTTTATAAAAAGTTATATTATGGAAAATTAAATTTATAAATCCAAAGTCAAATTCTCACACTGGTATAGGAAAAACAGCAGACAAGCGCTATGTTTCCTGTATTATAGCATAAACCGCGCAAAATGTATAGTAGCACCCGCCTATTTCGTTGTTTTCATCATGTTTTTATTAAAATTTCCATATCTCTTTTTTGCGCATCATGAAAATGAGAGAGACCAAGAATGATCGAAAAAATATATAGTAGAATAAAACATCCTTTTTATGGCGAAACTGTTTGAAGAAAGTGATATATGAAAGCACAGCAGATATTTGCCTTAAGCGGCAAACATGGAATGGGGAATTGCAATGGAGAAACACGCGTTGATATTGACGACAACGCATGATTTTCTGTTGAAATTTGAAATAGATAATGTACGGATCTTACAGGGTATGGGATATACGGTGCATTATGCTGCGAATTTGAACGAACCTTGTTATCTTTCAGACGAAAGAATATTTGAAAGAATCGGTGTGTATGCACACCACATCGAGATTGCCCGCTCTCCTTTTTTGTGGAAAGATAACCGTAAGGCATTACGGCAGGTTTTATGGCTGATCGAAAAATACCGAATATGTTTTCTCCATTGCCATACTCCGGTCGGCGGTTTGCTCGGACGTTTGGCAGGAAAATATAGCAGATCTGAACTATTTGTTGTCTATACCGCACATGGATTTCATTTTTATCGCGGCGCCCCCTTTTTGAACCAAACAGTATATTATCAGGTGGAAAAGCAGATGGCGCGTTTAACGGACGTTCTGATTACGGTAAATGCAGAGGACTATAGCAGGGCGCTTCGTTTTCGCTTAAAAAAAGACGGACGCGTTTACTGGATTCCGGGAGTGGGCTTCGATCCGCAAAAATTCCGGCCTCTTTCACCGGAGGAAAAAGCAAGGCGGCGGAAACAGCTGGAAATAGGGAAGCAGGTCTTTTTTCTGGTATCTGTTGGGGAGTTAAATAAGAATAAAAATCAGAGAGTTGTGCTGGAGGCACTCAGCCGTATGAAACAAAGAAACGGAGGAAGATTATCTGTCCTATATGGAATCTGTGGAGACGGGTATTATAGGGAACGAGTAGAAAAATGGATTCAGGAGCTCTGTTTGACGGATGAGGTGCGTCTCTTTGGATATTGCCGCAATGTACCGGAAATATTAGGATGCGCGGACGCTGCTGTATTTCCATCTAAAAGGGAAGGTTTGGGAATGGCGGGGATAGAGGCACTCGCCATGGGGATTCCCGTAATTGCTTCAGATAATAGAGGGACAAGGGAATATATGCAGCAAGGAGAGAACGGCTTTGTGTTTCAAAGCGGTAACATTGAAGAGCTGATGCGTTCCATTATAGCGGTTAGGGAACAAAGCGTATCGGAGCGGGCTGCGATGTCTGCACGCTGCATTCGGTCAGCAGAGCCGTTCAAAAAGGAAAAGGCAAATGTTAAGATGCAGCAAATCTATGAGTATGCAGACCAAATAATCAATACGCAACGGGAGGAGAAGCCATATGACAATAAGCGTCGTTATGGGTGTTTATAACCCGCGCAGCAAAAAGCGCCTTCTAAATGCGGTAGAGTCCATTATAAAACAGACGTTTAAAGATTGGGAGCTTATTTTATATGATGACGGATCTGACGAAAAATATCGTTCAGATATTTGTGAAGCAGCAGATTTAGATAGCAGAATCCTACTGATTACGGGTGAAAAAAATTATGGGCTTGCATATGCGCTTAATGTGGGGATTCAACACGCATCCGGAAAATACATTGCCCGAATGGACGACGATGATACGGCTTTCCCGGAACGGTTTTCTAAGCAAGCAGCTTTTTTAGATGCCTTTCCTGATTATGGATGGGTGGGGTCGAACGCCTTGCTTGAAGACAGCAGCGGGATATGGGGCGTGCAGATTATGCCTGTATGTCCGGACAATATGGATTTTTTGCCCCATTCGCCTTATATCCACCCTTCTGTATTGTTTCGCAGGGAGGTGCTGATACAAAATGGGGGGTATTGTGCGGAACCGTCTTGCCTGCTTTGTGAGGATTACGAGCTTTTTATGCGGCTGCATCAAAAAGGGTATCGCGGATACAATTTGCAGGATCCGCTTCTGCGGTATTGGGAGGACCGCAATTCGTATCATAAGCGAACGTATTCCCGTCGGCTGAGGGAGGCGAAGATACGAAAACAAGGATTTCAAAAACTCGGTATTCCGTGTGCACAGGCTTTCCCTTATGTCGTAAAGCCGCTGCTTCTCTGTCTTGTCCCCAGTCGCGTATACTGCTTGCTACGGCGATGGACGAAGAAAGGGAAAGGAAGGGAGCGGAAAGGGTGAAAGAGACTTTACAAGGGAAAAGAGAAGCACAATATCAGAAGATTTTAAAAGAAGTCCCGGCATTGCTGCATGCATCGGAGAATATGTCCGTTCCGGAAAATGACGCAGAAGCCGCAGCATGCCGCTATGTATGGGGACCGGTGCTCGGCAGCTTTGTACGCTGGATTCTACTTTGGGCGCAGGGACATGGAATAAGGAGACTTTATTTTCTGGCAAGAGATGGTTATTTTATGTATCAGGCTGCAGAGCTTTTCTGTCAAGCGTTTCAAATTCCGCTTGCGTGCCGATATGTGAGCTGCTCCCGCTATTCTCTGCGTCTGCCGTTGCTCTATTTCAATCATGCAGAGGCGCTTTCCTATATCTGTCGGAAAGGGCTGCACGTGACGCCGACTGTCATTTTGAAGCGGGCCGGACTGTCTCCGGCTCAACAGAAATCTGTTGCGGATCGCTTGTTTCCGGGGATAGGGATGGAAGAACGCCTTTCGGACGAAGAACTTCTGTTGCTGCAAAAGGCGCTTTCAGAAGATGCTTTTTTCCTTGAATGCATGGATCGCCGCTCCCAAAAGGAAGCGCCGCTGCTGGCGGGTTATCTCAGACAGGAAGGGCTGCTTGATGGTACGCCGGATCTCATGATAGACAGCGGGTGGCTTGGTTCTATGCAGCAAACATTAAATCAAGCGCTTTTACAGCTTGGGAGAAAGCAGCCGCTTTCCGGCTGTTATTGGGGCCTTTACGATCATCCACGGAATATAGAAAGCGGGGAATATGCCAGCTATTTTTTTAGTCCGGAAAAAAATTTAAAGGAAAAAGTTTTTTTTAACAATTGCTTATTTGAAGCGGTATATACCGCACCGCATGGTACGACGCTTTTTTACCGAAAAGAAGGATCATATTATATGCCGCAATATGGACAGATTACAAAAACACGGGTACAAGCAACGGAAAGGATAGGGGGATATTTGCTGCAATATATCCGCCTTTTTATACAGGAAATGAAGAAGGGGGGGCTTGCCGGCCAAGACGCAAAAGCGGAGCACAGGACGCTTTATCGACTGCTCAGGCTTTTGATGACAGAGCCCTCTTATGGGGAGGCGGCGGCTTTTGGAAGGCTTCCATTTACCGATGATGTAGTGGATGGAGAGACAGATCCCCTTGCTGCACGTCTTACAGAGGAAGAATTCAAAAGGAACCATGTGGCAGCAAAGTATCTGGCGTCGAAAAAAGGCGGAGAAAGCGTGCGGGAAAGCGCATGGTATGCAGGCAGTGCGGTTTTATATAGCCGCTGCGCATCTGTCCATATCCGTCAGTATATCTTGCTTCAGTATTTGCGGCATTTAAAAAACGGACAGCAGTTTAACAGAGAGGAGAAGAAACAAAAGTGACGAGAGTGCAGCAAAAAAGGCAGTATGCGTTTGTTATTCGCCAGCTGACAGCCCGAGAGGTAAAACGGAAATATGCACGTTCTTATCTGGGCGTTATATGGAGTGTGTTAAACCCTTTGCTTTCCATGGCGGTTCTTTCCCTGATTTTTTCTCAGCTGTTCAAACGGTCAATAGAGAATTATCCGATATATTATTTGACAGGATATATTCTGTGGCAGGCTTTTACCGGCGCAACCACTTCTGCTATGACGGCGCTTGCGGATAACAAGGCGCTGCTTTTGCGTGTAAAATTCCCTATGGGGATTTTCATTTTATCGCGTGCATATACTGCATTGATAAATCTTGCCTACTCTCTCATTGCATATGCCGTCATGCTGATGGTATTTCGCATACCTATCAAATGGAGTGTATTAGCGGCTCCATTGATAATCCTGTGCCTTTTTTTATTTTCTTTGGGGCTGTCTTATATCTTGGCGACTGCCTATGTTTTTTTTGCGGATATTAAACATTTATACACCGTTGCCCTTACGCTTTGGATGTATTGTTCAGCTATCTTTTATCCAGCAGAACAGTTAAACGGGCCGATTCGTCTGGTAATCCAGATAAATCCAATATATCTTTATATCAGCTGCCTGCGCAGCGTAGTACTAAACGGGACTCTCTTTACCGGTACAGAGCTGTTACGGATGCTCTTATGGGGAATTTTGGCGTGTGCCGCCGGATGTTTTATTTTCAACCGAAATAAAAATCGTATTATGCAGCGGATCTGAGGGGAAGATATGGAATGGCAGAAGCAAACGACGCAGCTTTCGGAGCCTGAAATCGAAGTATGTGATGTAACAATGGAATTTCGACGTGCGAAAGATGAGGCGGGAAGCGTGAAGGAATTCGTACTGCGGGCCTTGCGCCGTCAAAATCGCTTTGAAACATTTAAGGCGCTTGACCGTATAAGTTTTTCTGTAGAAAAGGGGGAAGTGGTTGGCCTGATCGGAACCAATGGTTCTGGCAAAAGTACGTTATTGAAGATCATTTCCGGCGCACTTATCCCTACAGCAGGGCAAGTGCGGGTAAATCGGGAAAAAGTGCAGCTTCTTACACTGGGAACCGGTTTTGATCCGGAACTGACCGGACGGGAGAATGTTTATTTAAACGGCGCGCTAACAGGGTATACAAAGCGCTTCCTTGATAGAAAATATAAGGACATTGTCCGCTTTGCGGAACTGGAAGGCTTTATGGAGGAAAAAGTGCGTAATTACTCTTCGGGTATGGTATCCCGGTTAGGATTTGCCATTGCGACAGCCCGGAATACACCGGAAATTCTGATTTTAGATGAGGTGCTTAGTGTCGGGGACATGTTTTTCCGAAAAAAAAGCGAGGCGCGTATCCAAGAAATGATCCACGGCGGCTCTACGGTCTTAATTGTATCTCACGCTACTTCGGTGATTCGGAAAAACTGCACGAAGGCAGTGTGGATTGAAAAAGGGAAGCTGCGTGCGGTAGGTACGGCCGGGAAGGTTTGCGATGTATATGAAAAAATGAGAGAAGGGACAAGATGAGAGAGCGGCTTTACCGTTTGTTGGTTGGCCGGATTCCGGGTATCCGAGACCGGTATATCCGCGTACGGAAAGAGCATAAGGGGCGCCTGCAAGCCTTTCTTTATTTGCTTTGGCTGAATATCCAGTATTATCTGTTTTTCCGGCGGAGTTTAAAAACACCCGTGGGATGTGCGGTTTATGAGGAAATTCCGCTTTTTCAGCACGCTCCCGAATCTTCACGTACTTGGACAGAAAGCCCTGAGGATTTTGCAGAACGCCTTAAAAAGTATGATGTTGTATCGTTTGACGTGTTTGATACGCTTCTGTTTCGCTGTTGTGAACAGCCAACAGATGTTTTCTACTTTGTAGGAATGGTTCTCCGGTATCCGGATTTTAAACAGATGCGTGTTGAGGCGGAAAGAAAGGCACGGAAGAAAAAGCAGTTGGAAAATGGTACAGTTGAGATAACGTTATCAGAACTTTGGGATATCTTATCAAAAGATACCGGTATTCCAAAAGCAGAGGGGATGCAGGCTGAGTTGGAATGGGAAAAACGCTGTTGCTATGCAAATCCTTACATGCAGACGGTAATACGGCATCTGCAAAAACAGAAAAAGCGCATGTTTGCCGTTTCTGATATGTATCTTGGAAAGCAGTTCCTTGTACCGCTTTTGGAATCCTGCGGTTATACGGGCTTTTCTGATATACTGGCCTCCTGTGACTTTGGAAAATCCAAGTGCGACGGCGGTTTGTATCAGATTTTACGGGAACGTTTAGGAGACGGGAAATCCTGTGTTCATATTGGGGATCACAGATATGCAGATTATTTTCAGGCAATACGTCATGGGTTGGCTGCATTCCATTATCCGAATGTGAATCAGATGGGCGCACCGTACCGTGTGCGGGATCTTTCCCTTATGACAGGCAGTATATACCGCGGACTGGTAAATGCAAGGCTTTATGCAGGCGGAGAGAGGATCAGCCGAGAATATGAATATGGCTATATATATGGCGGCCTGTTTGTAATAGGTTACTGCCGCTTTATTCACGCATGCCGCAAGCAGCTTGCAGCGGATAAGATCTTATTTTTTTCAAGAGATGGCTGGCTGCTGCAGAAAGTGTACCAAGTGCTGTATCCTGCAGAGAAAGACGATACGGTGTATGCGTATTGGTCACGTTATGCGGCGGTCAAGCTTTCTGCCGGATACTATCGTCAGGAATACTTACAGCGGTTTCTTACGCATAAGGCGGATCAGCATATTCCTTTACAGAAGATTGTAGAAAGTATGGAACTTTCCGATATGCTTGACCCATTATGCCGGAGCGTAGGCGCTGCACCGGAAACAGAACTGACGAATAAAAATATCAAGGCGGTTACAGACTATTTTATAAAGGAATATGGACAAATTCTTTTGCATTACAAGAAACAGCGGGAAGCGGGAAAAATCTATTATAAGCAGCTTCTGGCAGGATGCCGTAGTGTGGCTGCAGTGGATATCGGATGGGCTGGGAGCGGTGCTCTTATGCTTGATTATATGGTAAATCGGGAGTGGAAACTTTCCTGTTCGGTTTTTGGCATCTTGGCCGGTACAAGCAGCTGCTACACGCCGCATTCAGATAGTTTTGAACCGTTTTTTACAGACGGTTTTTTAAAAAGCTATCTTTATTCCCAGCAGGAGAACCGGGATCTTTGGAAATATCATGATCCGGCACAAAAGCACAATTTGTATTGGGAGCTTCTTTTAGGCGCACCGGAAGGGAGTTTTCAGGGATTTTATCCAAGATCGGACGGAAGCATAGAATTACGGGTAAAGCCGCTGCCGGAGTACGCGCCGCAGATCCGGGAAATCCATAAAGGCGCAATGGGCTTTGTCAAACAGTTTCTTACAGCAGAACAGCGACTCGGGTTTTGCTTTTCAATCAGCGGGAGAGATGCTTACGCTCCTATGATTCCAGTTCTAAACAGAAAAAATAAAAAATTTGCAGAAGGTCTGGAGGCGTTTTTAGATGAAACGAACATTGGATAAGAATAGGGCGGGCCGTATGGTATTATACCATGCCGTCAGTTCTTATCAGCTGTTGGAAGTTATACTGCACCGCCAGACTTATCACAGGGAAGAAAAAGCCGTTTTGCTTCTTCCGGATTTTATAACAGAAAAATATCCGCAGTATCAAAAGATTGAAAACGGACGTTGGTTTGACGAAGTATACCTGTTCCCGTATCTGCGTATTCCGCATCAGGATGAGAAACATCTTTTTTCAGATGTTGCACGCTGTTTTGCACAGCGCATTCCATATGAACTATCCGATTTTTCAGCGGTCTATGTAGCGGGCGCGCACTTCTATTTTTCTTTGTATTTGATAGCAAAGCATAGGCCGTTTGTCTTTTTCGAGGATGCGGCGGGGATGTTGAGCAGATGGGAGATATTGTATCGCGGCTTATGCAATACGTTTCCGGTTCACGCTGAAATAGCACGGAAATACGGCCTATTCAACGGAGAAAACCCTTTAATTTATCGTATAGTCTGCTTAAAGCAGGCACAGACAATAGATGTTACCGGCCAGAGATTTGAGGATTTTTCAGTGGAAGACGCATTGGAGAATCTGACGTTTCGTAAAAGGCGCCGCTTGATCCGCCTTTTTATCCCAAATAAAATCAAAGGACGTGCCGATGCTGTACTGCTGACACAAAATTTTGCGTGGCTTGGGCTGATGAGTATAAACGAACAGAAGCAGCTGTATGAGAATATACGGGACAGCGTATTAAGCGGTATGCGCCTGTTCGTAAAGGTCCATCCAGATGATACGCTTGACTATAGCGGTATTTTTTCAAAAGCACGGATAATTGAACGCGCTTTCCCGTCTGAATTGCTGCCGTATGTTTTTTTTCATAAACCGCCCCTGCTATACGCTGTAAATTCTGCCGGATGTGAAAATCTCATTAAACACTTCAAAATTAGAAAATTGGGAAGGGACGTATATGCCGAATAATCGGATTTTATTGGTAGCCAATTCCGTCTATCAGCTTCTTACGGCTATCCATATGCGGTGTACGATTTGGAAAGAAAGAGAAGCGGAGCTTATTGTGACGGATGGAACGCCGTCTTTGCGGAGCTGCCTTCCGCGCCTTAAAGAGACAGGACTTTTTAGCCGGGTTATATATGCGGCCGTACAGGAATTAAACCGCCGGATATCCGCTTCTTCTGATGCAATAGACACACTGTTTAAAGAACAGAAGCGTACGTTCGAATGGATGTTGGACAATGAGCTTGGAAATTATGCAAAAGTATGCTTTGCAAATTTTGACTTATTTACACGCATGCTTGCGAATTATTATTATGCTGCTCCGTGCGAATTTGTATGGTATGAAGATGGGTTTTCCTCTTATGTTATAGACTATCTAAAAGAAGAACGTGCCGCAATCAATCGCCATCCCGAGGGCAGGCGGATCCAAGACAAAGTAGAGCGGGTGTTTTTATATGAACCCCGTCTTGCCATACGAAAAGACAGGATTGTAAACTGTGCGCTACCAAAGATTTCATTGCAGGATACGGACTTCCGTAACATGCTCAATTATATTTTCAGCTACACAAAGCCCGAAAGTCAAGAGGATTTTATCTTTTTGGAACAGTCTTTTCGTGCGGAAGGAATCAAAGGGAACGATCTTGCCTTGATGAAGGAATGCCGCGACGTCATAGGGAGAGAAAATTTTCTTGTAAAACCGCATCCGCGCAATACAGAAAATCTGCCGTATCAGATGGGGCTTTCCCGGCGATGTCCGGACAGTGTTCCATGGGAGCTTTTCCTTTTGAACGAAGGCACGGCGAATAAAACCATCATTACGGTTTGTTCCAATGCGGCACTGACCGGACGGATTGTTTTTGGAATGGACATCCCCACAGTCATGCTGTACCAGCTCTATCAGGGAAAGGTTTTGTGGAAAGAGGATGAGACGCTGTGGCGCTATCTGCGGATATTCCGTAATCAGTTTGCAGGGCCGCATTACTATGTTCCACAGACAATATATGAATTAAGGTGTATTCTTCGATATCTGGGAGGATGTAATGAACGAAGATGAAATCAAAGTATCGGTTATTATACCGGTATATCAGGTAGAGAACTATTTGGAGCGGGCGGTAGAGTCCGTGCTGGCACAAACACTGCGTGAAAAAGAAATTATACTTGTCGATGATGGAAGTACGGATGCCTCGCCGGAAATTTGCGACCGTTATGCTGCTGCGTATCCGGATTTTATCCGGGTAATCCATAAAGAAAACGAAGGATTGGGCCTGACCCGCAATGCAGGAGTACAGGCTGCAAGAGGAAAATATATCGGGTTTCTTGATTCTGATGACAGTGTAGAACCAGAAATGTACGAACGGTTATTCGATAAGGCTGAACAAGGGCCGTTTGATATTGTCATGTGCGATGTAAAGATTATTTATGTGGATGAAAACAAAAGCTCGATTGTCAGCAGCTATCCGGAGGAGAATATCGATTTAGCAGATTATATTGCAAATGGTAACAATATTACGTACAGTGTAAACAAGCTGTACAAACGGAGTATCTGGAAAGAAAACCGCTATGAAAAAATGCTCTTTGAGGATATTGCCCTTGTCCCTGCGCTTTTAACACGATGTGCAAGCATTGGCTACGTGCCACAACCTTTTTATCACTATTATCGCAGAGCCAATACCATTTCTACTACAATGGTTGGAAGCATGGTGGATATTGTACAGGCATTCCGAAATTTTATTGATACAAGCAATCCCATCTATCGGGAAGAAGTAATCTATTGTGTGGCAAAACAGGTGTATTGGAACATGTTTCAATCAAGGACGCTTTTCCAAGCAGATTTTATCCTGTTTTTAAAAGAATATGAAGCGGATTTTCGGCTGAATCCGTATCTTGAAAAGGATAAGAAATATAAACGTCTGCTTGAGGCTCTAAACCAGGAGGCAATTCCTGAAAATATTATCTGTGTGCATTTTGGACGTGCTTTACCGGAAGCCTATTTGGAGGAATGCCGCGCTGATTTTCCAAAAGCTCGCCTGATCTTATCAGATGAAAAAAGTGTTGAGGTCAAAAACTTCCCGCCTTCCGTACAAAGGGCTTTGGCGGAAGGAAATACAGCCTATGCTGAAGAATATGTGGCTTTATGGCTTTTATATCGTGAAGGCGGAATCGTCATAAAGCCGGAAATGCGCGCAAATCTGCAGCTAAAACGCTTGCGGCTTGACCATGTTTTTTTTGGCTTTGAAGACGACGAGGAATTAAACGGGGATTGCTACGGCGCGATCAAAGGCCATTATGTCATAAAGGCGCTGTTGCAGTCTTATGAGGGGGATTCTATTTTTAATCAGGCGTTTCTGCCTCTTAAGGATCGGATACGGGAAATCCTTTTGCTGCGGTTCGGTCTCCGGATTAACGGGAGAACGCAGCTGTTGCGTCAGGAAGTACGGGTCTATTTGCCGAGCGTTTTGTCTTATGATATGCAAAATGGAGAGAACTGCTGTAAGCATGCGGATATTGTTCTTCCAGATGGTATGGAGGCAGTAAGTGCAAAAGTTTTAAAAATGTGGTCCAATCGCATATTAGAAAATTGGAATCTTTATAAGCAAGAGAAAAATGCAAAGCAACAGAATAACAAAAAAAGTACGGTTTCCTCCTGTGTAGATGCATCCCCTTCTCATGCTCTGATTGAACGCGAGATAGAGCAGCGTGTGCAGGAGATCGTAAAAACTTATGAGAATTCAACCTGCTGGCGCATTACCAAGCCGCTTCGGGCAGTCGCACGGTTATTCGGTAAATCGTAAAGAAAAAGGAGGGACAGTATGCAAACAATCGCGATGATACCGGCACGATATGGTTCAAGCCGCTTTCCGGGCAAGCCATTGGAAAACATCTGTGGGAAGCCAATGATATGGTGGGTTTTCCATCAGGTTCAAAAGGTACGGGGGATCAGTGCTGTGTGTGTGGCCACAGACCATGCAGAAATTCAAGAAGCGTGCAGAGCGCAAGGGATTCCTGTCCAAATGACCGGAGAACACGCAACCAGTACGGAACGCATTTATGAAGCAGCGAAAAGAATGCCCGCAGATGTTTATATTTGTGTAAACGGTGACGAACCGCTGATCGAACCTACGTTGATCGAACAGGTTATACCGAAAACTTGCGGCCGTTTTTTTGCAGCAAATTTAATGACCAAAATAAACAACCCGGTTGAGGTGGTGGACTGTACCAATATTAAAGTAATAACCGATACAGACGGGAATGCGCTTATGATGTCAAGAAGTCCGATCCCGTATCCGAAAGCGGACATGCAATTTGATTATTTTAAGCATTTAGGAGTGCTTGCCTATTCAATGGAAGCGCTTCGCTTTTTTGCAGAGACACCAAAAGGCCCATTAGAGCAAATTGAAGATATCAACGAACTGCGTTTTATTGAGCATGGGAAAAAATTGAATATGATTCCAGTTGAGGCGCATTCGCTTTCTGTTGATACAAAAAAAGATTTGGAATATGTCAGGAGGATAATCGAAGAAAAACAGAAAAGAGGAGTGATGAAATTTTGAGCATTCAAATATTGGACTGCACGCTGCGGGACGGTGGGTATATCAATGACTGGCGTTTTGGACGGAAAAATATCATGTCGATATTGGATAAATTGGACAGTGCGAAAATCGACATTATTGAGTGTGGTTTTCTTACAGAAATGGTACATGACAAGGAGTGTGCACTGTTTAACAGCGTGGCAGATATTGAAGCAGTGCTTCCAAAGCGGAAACACAACGCCATGTATGTAGCAATGATTGCAATGGGTGAAAAAGAACTCGATCCGAAAACACTTGCTTCATATAGCCCAGGCGGGATTGAAGGAATCCGTTTGACCTTCCATAAAAAAGAAATTGATAAAGCGCTGGATTGTGCCAGAACAATTATGGAGAAAGGCTACCATGTGTTTATGCAGCCTGTCGGTACCGTCTTTTACAGTGATTTGGAGCTTCTGAGCTTAGTTGAACAGATAAATCAGTTAAAGCCCTATGCTTTTTATATCGTGGATACATTGGGCAGCATGTATCGGAATGATGTATCACACCGTTTTTACCTCATAGATAAGAATATGGATCCTGCAATTCATTTAGGGTTCCATGGGCACAATAATTTGCAGCTTGCATTCTCAAACGCGCAGGTTTTGGGGAAAATCCAGACCAAACGGACCTTGATTTTAGATGCGACTGTCTACGGAATGGGAAGAGGCGCAGGAAACCTGCCGACAGAATTGATTACGCAATATATCAATCGAAATATCGCGTCGCGTTATGATGCCGCAATGGTCATGGATGTCTATGATGGGTATATCGCCGCAATCCGCCAAAAATATGAGTGGGGCTATACTGTACCTTATCATATTGCGGCAAGCAACATCTGCCATCCCAATTATGCTTCTTATCTGATTAATCGGCAGACATTGACTATGAAGGATATCGAAAAAATTATACAATCGATCCCCGCTGAATGCAGGGCATTGTATGATCAAGCTTTGGTAGAACAGTTGTATACAAGCTTTCAAAGCAAAAAAATTGACGATTATGCCTCTGTCAAAGAGATCACACGGCTCATAAGCGGGAAAAAGGCTCTTGTGCTTGCGCCGGGAAAAACACTTACCACGGCTTATAATCAGATTGCGGCGTTTATCGACCATCAGCAGCCCTATGTGATCTCTGTCAATTTCATGGATACTCGGTATCCTATAGACGCTTGCTTTATCAGCAATCACAAACGGATGGATGTGATCGGAAAAGAACTACAGCATATAGGGAAACTGCATGTTATTTTAACTTCGAATATTCAAGAGTACGAGCGAAGCGACGCGCTGTATGTGGATTACGATCATTATACCAACGATGACCGCCTTATTTCAGATAATGCAGGGCTTATGTTGTTAAAGCTTTTGCAGCGCTGCGGTGTGCAGGAAATTTTTTTAGCTGGATTTGATGGGTTTTATCCAGATACGCATATGTCGGAGGACAGCCCGGCAGATTCTATAACTGCGGGAATTTTAGAAAAGCAGGCGCACATCAGCCGTTTTTTGAAAGAATTGTCCAACACCCTTTCTATTACGTTTTTGACGCCGTCTATATACCAAACAAGCGGATAAAGATTGCATTGCGGGAAGCAGAAAGGTCTTATTTCCCGTATCTTATCGTCCATTTTCTGTAAAAGGGGATTTTAGATAAGGCCTTTTTGAAAAATACAATAGATACAAAAAACGCTCCGACCGCCGGCGATCGGAGCGTTTTTTGAGATCAGGATTTCATCCTTCCGGATATAGGGGATCAGCAGTTAAAAGAAAAGGCGGAAAAACCCGGATATACTGCGCTTTTGCCAAGTTCCGCTTCAATGCGGAGGAGCTGGTTGTATTTTGCAACGCGCTCACTTCGGCTTGGCGCGCCGGTTTTGATTTGACAAGTATTTAAAGCAACGGCTAAATCGGCAATTGTCGTATCCTCTGTTTCTCCCGAACGATGGGAGGCGATTGCTGTATAACCGGCCTTATGTGCCATTTTAATGGCTTCAAGAGTTTCAGAGACGGAACCAATCTGATTGAGCTTAATCAAAATAGAATTCCCGCAAGAGAGAGAAATCCCTTTTTGGAGTCTTTCTGTATTGGTAACAAACAGATCGTCGCCTACAAGCTGCACTTTATTGCCGAGCTCTTTGGTCATCATTTGCCAGCCGTCCCAATCCTCTTCATCCAATCCATCTTCTATAGAATAAATTGGATATTTTTCTACAAGATTTCTCCAATGCGCGATTAACTCAGCAGAAGTATACGTTTTTTTGCATTTGGGCAATAAATATTCACCTTTCTTTTTGGTTTTCCACTCACTGGAAGCTGCGTCCAGAGCCAGAACGAAATCGCGGCCAGGTTCATAGCCTGCCTGCCTAATGGCTTCAAGGATATACTGGATAGCCTCCTCATCACTGGCGAGATCCGGAGCAAAACCACCTTCGTCGCCTACTGATGTGGCAAGGCCGTTATTTTTTAGCGAGCGCTGCAGTGCGTGAAAGACTTCCGTGCACCAGCGGAGACCCTCTTTAAAGCAGTTGGCGCCAGCGGGCATTATCATGAATTCCTGTACATCTACAGTATTGGCAGCGTGTGCGCCTCCGTTCAAAATATTCATCATTGGAACCGGAAGGCGGTTTCCATTTATGCCGCCAAGATAACGGTAAAGCGGAAGTCCCTGCGCATTAGCTGCTGCACGTGCGCAGGCAATGGAAACAGCGAGAATCGCATTTGCGCCGAGATTTGATTTGTCTTTTGTTCCGTCTGCTTCTATCATGGCATTGTCCACTGCATAGATATCTGTAGCATCCATGCCCTTGAGAGCGGCGCAGATGGTGGTATTGATATTTTCTACCGCTTTTAAAACGCCCTTCCCGTTAAAGCGCGTTTTGTCATTATCCCGCAGCTCAAGGGCTTCAAATTCGCCGGTAGAAGCGCCGCTTGGCACTGCGCCTAATCCAATTGTGCCATCCGTTAAGCAGACAACTGCCTCGACGGTCGGGTTCCCGCGTGAATCAAGAATCTCATGGCCTGTTATCGATTCGATTCTAATGTGATGCATCCTATTTCTGTCCTTTCTTCATTTTTTGGGGAAAAATCCAATGCGTGAAGTTAGTTTAAACTAACTTCAGTTTTACAGTATACCGCAGTACGCATAAAAAAGCAATCTTCAAAATAGAAAGTGAATGATCTTTTTGAAAGATACGGCGGATTCCTGCAAGACTGCCCTGAAAGAGTATGGGATATCAGCGACGTGTTTATACAAACATTCCGCCTCATATGTTGAAACGACAAAAAATGAATACTTTATTGGATCTCTCTTCTTATGGCCGCTGGTATTCAGCTTTTTAACTTTATCGGTCAAACTGAGGGTTGAACAAAAAGACAGCCTGGATACAGGCGATCATAAGATGTTTTTCAAGCCGTTTTACTATCTATTCGTTTATTATTCTTGTTAAAGGGGATTTTTGTTAAACAATAAATTTGCGATATGCTGACCGTTTACATCTCCTTGCAAAAGTCCTTCCAGACAGTAATGGCAATAACAGACTACCATCTCCGTTTGATATTGTCTGCAATAATTGTGCATTATCGAAACTTGTTCTTCCTGTGTATGGTTTATAAATTTCCCTTTTGCCTGTTCTACATAATGTTTTGGAGCAAGCTTCGAATTTTTGACCGGCTGTTCCCGATATAAAGTACTTCCGCAAAAATCTGTTTCTTCATGGTTCTTTTTGGTTTCAACAAATTTAATATTCATCTTTCTCAGTATACTGCGAACAGCTTCTTGTTCGCTTCTGCGCTCTCTGGTTCTCCAGCAGTCTTGAATAGTAACTTCCAAACCATTGTAATCAGGAAAAGGAAACACGGGATCATGGTCAATGACTTCCCATAAGGATATAGCCTTTGTGCCTACACGCCATTCCTCAACGATATTTGTGCAATTATGGCAGACTGAAATCACGGTGTCTCCCGGCTGAAAGACTTTAGACACAGGAAGTTGTTTCCATTCATTCTGAACTGCGCATTCTGAAATTCGCCGTGTGTTATATTCTACTTTGTAATTCGGAATACAGCATCGTACAATCTTTATATCCGATTTTGATTTTATATAATTTTGTATCATGAAACTTGTTTTAGGAAAATTTGCTGTGAACATACAGCTTGCGACATAATAATAAGCCATTACTATTCCTCCGTTGCTATGCCCATTTAGGATATACTGTGCCATGATGATCCATTTGCCTGATTCCTTTTTTGTTTATTCACTCATACGCACAAAAGCCGTTTAGCATATCAGTAAAACTTCTACCTGAATAGTATATTTTTCTCATATCTCATGTTTTCACAAAATATAAGGTTTAAGTCAAATTAGAATTTGCTTATTTTTGAGCTTGCAGCTCAACGAGTGCTGCATAATGCTTAATATCAAATTCTTCCGGCGCTATTTCTAAAAGCATTTTCAGATGTTCGGACTCCCATGCTTCCAATTCTTCTTTAGAAAGAGATGCGCCTACACCACGACAAGCTTTCATGCGTCCATTCCACGTATCTCTGGAAAAATGCACATTCAAATAATATTCTTCATGATAAATCATATCAAATGCAGATTTATAACAATCTGGAATTTGAATTGGATGGAGTTTTTCCCCTGCGCCACTCCATTTTGGACTATACTTTAAAACAAGCTCTTCACTCTTTCCTGCTATTTTATCCTCATAGGGGAGCCATGCCATATATAAAACCAATAATTTACCATTAGGTTTTAACATGCGATACAAATTGGGCATGACTTCTTTATGATCAAAATACCAGAAGCATTGACACGCTGTAATGACGTCAAAAAACTCTGATGGGAAGTCTATGTTTTCCGTCGCCTTTACATAGTACCCAATATCCATGCCCTCAGATAACTTCTGTGCCTGCTGGATTTGTTCTTCCGAAATATCTGTGCCAACCCACTTTGCTCCGTAAGAATACAGGTTTCTTGGCAGAACACCGGTTCCCGTACCGAGATCCAAAACCATTTGCCCGTCTTTACACAACCCAAGATCAAGAATTTTTTGACAAAACTCTTGTGGATAAATATCTCGATATTTTGCATATTCAAAAGAGACTCTTCCCCAGTCGAACCCTTTTCCATCATCTATTGTTTTATTTTTGATAATCAAAAGAACCCCTCCACGAAAGAAAGGATTATAATCCTTTCTGCTTTAAGTCGGAAACAAGTTGTACATAAAATTCGCGCACATCGAAGTCCGGCTTATCATGGCGCATCAAATCGATGACGTCAGCATGGGAAATGCCGTCTGATTCAGAAGAGAGACAAAAAAAGCGTTGTCCCCAGCGTGCGGCGCTTTCGTTTACCAAGCCGTCATTCGGACCGTCGAAATATCGTACTAAGGCGTAGGAAAAGCACAAAGGAAAAATGCCCCGGAGGGGACGATTGATATGGCTGCCGACACTTTGATAGTAAACACCGGGAATATCGGGCGTTTGTTCGTTGAATTTCTTGCAGGAAGAGGCACGGAGATCGTTCACCGCTCCCAAAAAATCTGGTGTGCGGTCCCCCAGCTTCCGAAGCGCCGCATTATAGCTGCGGGCTACTGTATCGCGGATTTTTGGGGAAACACGGTTTAGCAGCCAATCAGCAAAGACACAGCCGTAGTGCGGAGTATTGATAGTGGTAAGAGAAGCGACATATGCCCCCATCCCCAGATGCGTAATGGCATAACGGCAGTCAAGGCCGCCTTTGGAATGGGCGATAAGATTGACTTTTCCGCATCCGGTACTCTCGGTTATATGCCGGATGGTGTGTACGAGCTCCTGTGCGCTTTCAGATATCGGCAAAGCAGATTGTTGGCCGCCGTAAAACAATTTTGCGCCATTTTTTTGAAGCTCTTTTGGGATACGTCCCCAGTAATTGAAAAAGTGTGTGTCGCGGAAAAATACGCCGTGGATCAAGACAATCGGATATTTGGTGGAGCAGATCCGTTCGTTTTGGCGGGCGCAGTTGCGTCTATCTCGCTCTTCTTCCAGCCGCACTTCCAAATAGGAGAGAGAAATTATCTTAGCCAGAACGATTAAGTTTGCTATGGGGATATAGCCGCACAAAACCCCTAATATACGCCATTTCAGCCCGATCATCGAGGCGGTGCAGTATACACGGAGAATGCCGTTCCAGAAAAGAAGGGAAAGAAAAAGGATAACGGCAATCAGATGCACAAAAAAAGGAAGGCTAAATCGGTTAAAAAGCGAAAACCATGCCCAGACAGTGTAAAAACACTGCATTGCCGCGGTAACCAGAAAAGCACAAAGCAAATCAGCCCCTTCTGAGACCATCCGGATGAGAAAAGAAGGGCGTTTTACCGGGAAAGGGAATATATTAAGCGCAAAAAAAGGAAAAACTGCCCAAAGATAAACATACCATGCCAGACCAAACAATGAGGCCAGCCCTATAGCACTCATACATAAAAACAGCAGAACAGATAAAACGGATACCCGTATTATATGATTGTGCATATCTCTCCTCCAGTCTATGACATTTAAGCGGAAAAAAGATGATCCTTTTTGATTTGGTGCAAAAGTTGCAGGCTTATAGCAGCTTTCTTGATTATAAGGCCTTTAGCGGAGATACCGTCCTGTGATGCTGTCGGGATTTTGTGCTATTTCGGAAGGCGTGCCGAAAGCTACAATCCGGCCGCCTTCATCTCCGCCGCCAGGCCCCATATCAATCACATAATCAGCATTCCGGATTAGATCCAGATCATGTTCGATTACAATGACAGTTGCACCATTATCAATAAGGGTTTGGAACACACAAAGCAATGTCTGTACGTCCAGCGGATGCAGCCCAATGGTGGGTTCGTCAAAAACAAAAACAGTGTCAGATTGCTCTTTGCCCATCTCACTGGCCAGTTTTAATCGCTGCGCTTCACCGCCTGAGAGACTTGGCGTCGCTTCTCCCAGCGTCAAGTAACCGAGACCAAGGCTTTTAAGGATTTGAAGGCGCTGTTGGACGGTTTTCATTTCGGCGCAGATCGGTAGCGCAGTGTTAATATCCATAGCCATCAATTCAGGCAAGGAATACAGCTTCCCTGTTTGTGCTTGGATTCTTACTGTATCAGCATTTTTGGCATACCGTGATCCATGGCAGTCAGGGCATGCAATTTCAACGTCGGGAAGAAATTGCACATCAAGGCTGATTACGCCGGTTCCATCGCACAACGGGCAGCGCAGGCGGCCAGTGTTATAGGAAAAATCGCCGGCTTTCCAGCCAAGCCTTTTGGCCTCCTGCGTTCTGGCATAGATTTTACGCAGCTCATCGTGCACATTTGCATAAGTTGCAACTGTTGAACGGACATTGATGCCAATTGGCGTGGCATCGATCAATTTAACCCTGCTGATACCTTGGGCCTCAATGGATAGGACATGTTCTGGAAGTTTCTGATTGGCAAGAAGCGCCTCCAAACCGGGAATCAGGCTTTCTAAAATGAGCGTTGTTTTACCGGAACCGGAAACACCCGTTACAGCAGTAAGCTTTCCTTTTGGAATATCCGTTTGAATCGGTTTGACAGTGTGAATGGATGCGGTGGATAAGTGGATTTTCCCATTTTCAAAAACAGCGTTTTTATTGTTTCTTCTCATTAGACACTGCGGCTTTCCAAAGAGGAACGGGCCGATTAAAGAAGATGCGTTTTCTGCCAGAGCTGCCGGCGTCCCTTGTGCGGTAATACGGCCTCCATCCGCGCCGGCTTGTGGTCCCATTTCAATCAGCCAGTCGGTTTTGGATAAAATTTGCGTATCATGATCGACTACAAGCACGGAGTTTCCATCAGCGATTAGATCGTGCATCACTGTGGTCAACCCATCGATATTGGCCGGATGAAGCCCAATAGAGGGCTCATCCAACACATACAATACGCCGGTAGTGCGGTTTCGTACGGCGCGGGCCAATTGCATCCGTTGCCGCTCGCCAGTGGAGAGGGTAGAGGCGGCACGGTCCAATGTAAGATAAGAAAGTCCAAGATCTATCAGCCGTTTTGCGGCAGTTTGGAATGAATCGCAAATACTTTGTGCCATAGAGCGCATTTCTTCCGGCAAAGAAGCCGGTACGTTGTTTACCCATTCGACAATGGCAGACAGCGTCATCCTGCAAGCTTCATCCAGACTGATTCCGCATAGTTTTGGCGTGCGCGCTGCTGCACAAAGGCGTGTCCCACCGCAATCTGGACAGATATCTTCTTTTAAAAATTTTTCTACGCGCTTCATTCCTTTTTCATCTTTGACTTTTGCCAGTGCATTTTCCACAGTGTAAACCGCATTATAATAGGTGAAATCCAATTCTCCTGCTTGATTGGAATTTTTAGAATGATAGAAAATATGTTTTTTTTCAGCGGGGCCATTGAAGACGATCTCCTTTTCCTGATCCGTCAGATTGCGAAAAGGAATATTGGTGCGAACTCCCATTTCTCTGCATACATCTGTCATGAGAGACCACATAAGGGTGTTCCATGGAGCCACCGCTCCTTCGTCGATGGAAAGAGAATCGTCAGGAACTAATGTTGCCCGATCGACCGTATGGATCATACCCGTTCCGCCGCAAGTATGACACGCTCCTCTGCTGTTAAAAGCTAAATCTTCAGCGCCCGGGGCAAAAAAGGTTACGCCGCATACGGGGCATGTCAAGGCTTGTTCTGCGGCAATTGCCAATGTTGGAGCAAGGCGGTGTCCATTGGGGCAGCAGTGTTCCGCAAGCCTTGAGAACATAAGCCGAAGGCTGTTTAAAAGTTCAGTTCCTGTCCCGAACGTACTGCGGATCCCGGGGACACCGGGCCTTTGATGCAGAGCCAGCGCCGCTGGGACATATAGTACTTCATCTACATCTGCTTTTGCGGCCTGCGTCATGCGGCGGCGGGTGTAGGTAGAAAGGGCTTCCAGATAGCGGCGGGATCCTTCAGCATACAATACCCCCAAAGCAAGGGAAGACTTCCCCGATCCAGATACACCGGTGATTCCGACGATTTGATTCAACGGGATATTGATGTCGATATTCTTTAAGTTATGCACTCGGGCACCGCGAACTTGAATTTCTTTAGGGCCGGCCGTTTTTCCTTCCATGAAATCACCTTATCCTATGTTGATATGTGTATTATATCATATTGCAGAATGTTCGAACAAGATGGAAGGCAGAAGCAAGGATATATCTGGTGAAAACCGCGGATATCTTCCGGCTGTGTTTTTCTTGCAAATGGAAGTTGGCAGATTGAAAGGCTGCTTTCAGCTTGTGCAACCATGCGCCTGTTTCGTTTAAATATTCGTTTTATTTGTTTCGAAAAAAAGTGAATCCCCTTATGCCGGAACAAGCATAAGAGGATTCGCTGCCTTTGATTTTGCTTTCACCGTATTTTTAATATTGGAACACTTACCCAAAAATACACAGGAGAAAATCACGTCCAATCAGTCTACAGGCCTGCTGTCCTTTTTTTAAGCTTATTGATTTGACGGATTATTTTCCTGCGTATATTTGTATTATCTTGTGTTTTCCGAGTACTCAGGCGATGCAGCCTGCTTTCTAAGAATAAGATTTGTCGGTTTGTCAATGATGTGTTACAGATTTGGGAAAGAAAAAAGAACCTGTTTCGGGGAACGCCAATTAAGAGGCCTCATAGGGAAGTTATTGTATT
>CAJFJV010000018.1 GCA_904384225.1 uncultured Oscillospiraceae bacterium
CATCATAAATATACTTGTCCATTAAAAAATCCTCCGTTATAATATATTCGCACATATGTCACAGTTCTCCGATTGCCACACTCTGTTATATCTTGTTATCAGATTTTCTTGCCCTTGAATTTGCCCTTATGAGCAATCAGGGAAAGAGTAAACTTGTGTGAAATCATATAAAGAGATAAGGCGAACACATTGCGATAAATCCTTTATTTTCAAGGCTTTTGGAGGATTTTATTGATAACCTACGGAGAGCAATAATCACTCATAATTTTATGGTTTTCAAATTCTCTATTTTGATCGTTATGATGTGGTTTTTCTCGGATATCCGAATTGGAATGCAGATCTTCCTATGCCGCTTTATACTTTTCTTGAAGAATATGATTTTGCAGGAAAGACAATCATTCCTTTTGCAACACATGGAGGAAGCGGATTTTCCAGAATAATCCGGACGATCCAAGAGCTTCAGCCTGAAGCTACAGTAATAGAAAACGGCCTGTCGATTTCCAGAAATAATGTGCCCAATGCCCAGAATGACGTATCAGAATGGATTGCAGAGTTGGGGATATAAAGAAATAATTTCTGAAGATACACTGTTTTGTAATAACCTGTCTTTCTAAGGCAGGCTTATGCAAAAGGAGAAGTGTGATGAATAGGAAAATGATTGTCAGAATCAGTATTGATTTTGTTATGACAATACTGCTTCTGCTTTTGATGGCAAGACAAATTACGGGGGATACTGCTCATGAGTGGTTGGGTTTGGGAATGTTCGTGCTTTGGATTGTACATCATATACTAAATCATAAGTGGTATAAGCAGCTGTTTAAAGGAAAATATACGCTGCTTCGCACTCTGCAACAAATAACCAATATTCTTTTGTCGCTTTCTATGCTTGGCCTATTGGTAAGCGGGATTATCCTCTCTAGAAACGTGTTTGCTTTTCTTCCGCTTTCAGGTGGTTTGGCTTTAAATAGACCTCTGCATATTGTGTCGGCTTTTTGGGGATTTGTCCTGATGGCGCTGCATTTAGGTCTGCATTGGAATAGTATCCTTACCGTGATAAAAAAGGCTGTTGGAACGGTCTCTCTGAAAGGAGCCCGTATCGTTCTTCGGTTAGTTAACGCCGCTATTGCAGTTTATGGAATATATGCCTTTATAAAAAACCAGTTTCTTTCGTATATGTTTTTATCTTCTTCTTTCGTTTTCTTTGATTTTGAGCAGCCGTTCCTCTTATTTTTTGCAGAGTATCTTTCCATTATGGTTTTATTTGTTTCTATAGCACATTACGTAACACAAAGGATACGGAAACGGGCGAAAAGAGCCGCTATTGCACAAAACGGAGTTGGATCATGATTTTCATAATTTAACAAGATTTTTGGATAATGCGCGACTGCATTTTTATTTATTTGAATGAGATAGGCGCTGTACTATAAATGAAACAAGGAAAAGTGTTTCATGTTATCACAGCGTCTTGAACAAGAAAAAAGGGCGCGTTGCAGTATCTATTCTGCAACGCGCGCATTGTATAACGAAAACCACTCGATAGTGAACTGTTCCGCAAAAAAGGACATTGCAAAGAATTCCCCGGAGTAGGATATGAACTGCACCCCATTTGTTATCCAGTATATTATACTGTCTAATAAACGGGGTGCAGTTCAATTCGCCGTGGGATATTTGTTGATGGTATTTTCATTAATTTTTTAAACAAATAATAATGCTGTTTATCTTAATCATTCTTATTAAACTTTTTTATGAGTCAACATAAAAGCATCCGCCGGTACATCGAAAGATAAATTTTTATTGACGGATTTTAAGCTTTTCCGTATAATAAAATTCATGCTGATAATCGGAGGCTTCATTATGACAATACGTACGAATTATAACCATACACTCCTTGCAAGCTATACCGGCTATATCACACAGTCGATCGTCAATACTTTTGTACCACTGCTTTTTCTTACATTTCAATCCACTTATCAAATTCCGATAGATAAGATTACTTTGCTTGTAACCATTAACTTCGTCATTCAGCTACTTGTGGATCTTTTGTCAACAAAATTTGTCGATCGTATCGGCTACCGCGTCTGTATTGTAGCAGCACATCTGTTTGCAGCATCTGGACTTGTAGGAATTTCGCTTTTTCCTGACTGGTTTTCCGATCCGTTTATCGGGTTGCTTACAGCTGTTTGTTTATATGCCGTTGGAGGCGGTTTGATCGAAGTTCTGATCAGCCCGATTGTAGAAGCGTGTCCAACCGAACGAAAAGCAGCCGCAATGAGTTTGCTTCACTCATTTTACTGCTGGGGCTGTGTCTTGGTGGTTTTGCTGTCTACATTATATTTTTCTTTGGCCGGTATTCAAAACTGGCGTATCTTATCGATGCTGTGGGCCATAATTCCGCTGTGGAACGCTTTTTATTTTACACAGGTTCCCATTTCTACGTTGGAAGAGACGCATAAAACAATACCTTTGCGCAGTCTATTATCGAAACGGATTTTTTGGATTTTAGCATTGCTTATGATCTGTGCAGGCGCATCTGAATTAGCTATGAGCCAATGGGCATCTGCTTTTGCCGAAAGTGGATTGCAAGTATCCAAAACACTCGGCGACCTGGCGGGTCCTTGTATGTTTGCCGTTTTAATGGGACTATCGCGTGTGCTTTATGCAAAATGGAGCGAGCGGATCAACCTGCCGCACGCAATGTTGTTATGCGGTTTTCTCTGTATAGGCGGATATCTGATTGCTGCGCTTGTTCCGATTCCATTTGTTGCACTTTTAGGATGCGGGCTTTGCGGCTTTTCTGTGGGTATCCTTTGGCCCGGTACTTTCAGCTTAGCTGCGGTTAAATGCCCAGGCGGAGGCACCGCCATGTTCGCTTTGCTCGCTTTATTTGGAGATGTTGGCTGTTCCATCGGACCGACGCTTGTTGGTTTTATATCTGGCTTTGCATCCAATGGGCTGAGAACAGGGTTGCTTGTTGCACTTCTTTTCCCTTTACTTTTATTGTTAGGAATCGGCCTGATGAAGCGGTGCAAAGGCGAATAAATCCGCATTTAAGCTACATTATAAAATTTATAAAAGAATGATATCACTTTAAAGAAAGTGGTTAAAAGAAATTTGAACCGACAAAGTCTTCTACTAATTCTTTAAAATGAACAATATCCGGTTGTAAAGTGTTCCAATCGAGGATAAATTCCTCGATATCTTTCAGATTAAATGTAAGATCGTTGGCAGAGAAAACAATTTTACCGTCTTCTTTGTTTTTCACAATAATGCCATAAGCGTTTTGTGTTTTCCCTTCGTCATCTTTTACTGACATTGTTGATTTTACGCATTCGTACATCTTTTTTTCCCCTTTGTTTCACCCAATTTTACGGCAGCGCTGTGAAATGCTTTGAGCATCAATGTGCATGCCGTTTCTCCCAATATTTTATTATGCGTGCAGTTATTTGTCGTTTCGGATTTTTATTTTAGTATGGTTTGCACTGCATTTTTGTTTTCTTCCCTCCTTTGCTATATATAGTAAGATGGCTTCAGCGTCGAATCAAGAAAGTATTTTTGTCTTTTGTGTCGGAAAAAGTATGTCTGCATGATTAATTTTTATTTTTCATGAAAAAATGTATGAATTATACATTTTGTACACTTTACTTGACAGGATAAAGCCAGAAGAGAAGTAAGATATAGAAGTATAAGCTTTTGTTTCAAAACAAATAAGGAGGATAAGACATGGAAAGGGATCTCTCGTTTGATGAATATATTGAGCAATATAGGAAGACACCAGAAGCAGTTTTGTTAGACGTTCGAACCGCAGCGGAATATGAGGAAGGGCACGTGCCGGAAAGTATCAATATCCCATTAGGTGAATTGGAATATAGTTTGGATGCAGAGCCGGGAACAAAGGTCTTTATCTACTGCCGCAGCGGGGCGCGCAGCACAGATGCCTGCCGTATTTTAAACGAGGAAGGCTTCGACGCGGTCAATATAGGCGGAATTATCTCTTATCATGGTCCGTTGGAATGAACGTAATGGGTATTCACAATGTTATTTTTATTATTTTATGGCTGTACAAAACCAAATCAAAATATCGGCTGTATGCAGAGATTTTTTAAATCAAATCCAGAGTTGCCTTTAAGCAATGCAGGATCCGCAACTCGAAAAACTCATCCTATTGATATTTGATATCCCCCCTTTTTTAGTATGCGGCGAGAAGATGGGTTGTATTTTCTGCTGTCCGATTGTAAGAGGGATATTGCGTGTTGGTCTTTTATAGAGAAGATACATATCATCAGAATCTCGATGCTGTTGAAAGAGCGGTAGGGACGCGGCATTGGAAGGTAAAATTGCAAAAAAAGAAGAGATTCCATTCGGAATCTCTTCTTTTTTGCATTTGCTTTACAAATTTTAATTTATGCAAGCTCTGCGAAATATTTGATGGTTCTAACCATCTGGCTGGTATAAGAGTTTTCGTTGTCGTACCAAGAAACAACCTGAACCTGATAGGTATCATCGTCAATTTTTGCTACCATAGTCTGTGTTGCGTCAAACAAGCTGCCGTAACGCATACCGATAACGTCAGAAGAAACAATCTGATCTTCTGTGTAGCCAAAGCTTTCGCTCTGAGCTGCTTTCATTGCAGCATTAATGCTGTCTTTGGTAACGTCCTTGCCTTTAACAACAGCAACCAGAATAGTAGTGGAGCCGGTTGGAACCGGTACACGCTGAGCAGAACCAATCAGTTTGCCGTTCAGTTCCGGAATAACAAGGCCAATCGCTTTTGCAGCGCCAGTGGAGTTCGGAACAATGTTCTGCGCACCGGCACGGGCACGGCGAAGGTCGCCTTTACGCTGCGGGCCGTCCAAAATCATCTGATCGCCGGTGTACGCATGGACAGTTGTCATGATACCAGAGACGATCGGATAAGCTTTGTTCAGCGTATCAGCCATCGGAGCAAGGCAGTTTGTGGTGCAGGAAGCAGCAGAAATAACCTGATCCTCAGCAGTCAGCGTGTTTTCGTTGACGGAGTAAACGATTGTCTTAAGATCATTGCCTGCTGGAGCAGAAATAACAACCTTTTTAGCGCCAGCCGTGATGTGAGCCATGCTCTTCTCTTTGCTGGTGTAGAAACCGGTGCACTCCAAAACGACATCAATGCCAAGCTCGCCCCACGGGCACTCTTTTGCATCTTTGATCGCATAAATCGTGATCTTTTTGCCGTCAACGACGATGTAGTCTTCACCAGCTTCAACTGTGTGTTTGTTTTCGCCGATTCTGCCAAGGAAAGAACCCTGAGCGGTATCGTACTTCAGCAGATGAGCCAGCATTGCAGGGCTGGTCAGATCGTTGATAGCAACGACTTCATAACCGTCAGCCTCAAACATTTGTCTGAAAGCAAGACGACCGATGCGGCCAAAACCGTTAATTGCAACTTTAACAGCCATAATGATAAAACCTCCTGTAATATATTACAGAATCATTTTAACCTATTTTACACGTAAAGACAAGTAGTAGTGATAAATTTAACAATAATTTTTTTAACGCTTTTTCGGTATAATCACAATGGGCTCGTAAAAAATAGAATTAGCCGCAAAAAATGATGGTTGTCCGTTTACAACAGAACGGAAAGCAGGTATAATATGTATAATAGTTTCTGCATAAATTGATAGATGAGGTGCAACATGGATTTTTCCAGCAAATTCATCGCTCGTTTTTTGCAGTCGGAACAGACGATTCCCTTTGTATGCGATCCATCTTTTGTAATACAGTCCGTCGGTAGTAACGCCCCATTTTCTCCGGGTACGCCGCTTTCCATGCTGTTTGGCGCTGAAAGCGAGGAATACCGCCATAGTGTTCGGAATTTAGAACAAGGTCTTGTCTTTTTTTCGACAAAATTCGAGCTTTTTCAATCATATTCGTCAATCGTTCTGATGCCGATTATGAAAGATGACGTTTTGGACGGAGTGCTTGGCATTTTAGGGGTTCCGGAACAGAAGGATAATAAGGATTCGCTGTCTTTGATAACGCAAATCAGCGATCGGTACCGCACGCCTATCTCTAATATACTGAATATGTTGTCCGCTCTTTCCATCGCACTGCACGATGAGTCGTTTGAACGCGAACGTGCATATCTGAATGCTGCGGCAAGGGAATGTTATGCTGTATTGCGCGGTGTTGTAACTTCACATGACTATTATTTGCTGATAAACAATAAAATGCCGTTTGAACCTCAAATCCTATTTTTAGGCGATTTCCTTGAGGATCTTTATATTACGTTGCGGCCTTTTTTTAGGAAACGGGGCCAGAAGCTGCTTCTATACCTAGATCAAGAGCCGGCTTCAGTGCGTATTGATTCCCGGCTGTTTTCACTTGCTTTATTTCATTTAATTTCAAATGCCGCGAATTTTTCCCCGCAAGATAGTTCCATTACCATTTCAATGCATAAAACGGAACGTTATTGTACAGTGACGATAACAGATGAAGGAGACGGTATTTCAGCAGAGGATCTTCCTCGTGTTTTTGAGCCTTTTTATGTGTGCCCTGAAACACGTCTTCCTGAGAGCCAGCTTGGATCTGGATTAGGGCTTCCCATTGTTCAAGAGATTGTCAAGCTTCACGGCGGCGACGTCTATCTAACCAGTGAACGGAATCGCGGGACAACAGCTACAATCCGTATCCCTGTCTGTGAAGAGCAAGCGGTGCATAGAGTGCGTGCCGACACCAGTCAATATGTAACAGACAAATTTTCTGATTTATATATATTGTTTTCCGAATTGTGTGAAATCAATTTGTTCTATCCTTCTTAGTTAACTGAGAAACCTATGGTGGTAAAGGCCGTTTAGACTTTGAACCAGTTTAGTGAAAATGGATAATAGACGATAAGCCCCCTTATGTAGGACAGCAGTTGCATAAGGGGGCTTTGCTGTGTTATTGGAGTAAAGGGGTGAAACAATGTTGTCCGGCAGGGACCCGAAAAAAGGGAATGCAGCGGATCCGCGCAAGAGAGAACCGGCGTAAGTGTGTGAAAGTAAACAATGGAAAATACATGATTGCGGAATTTCTGCAATCCAAAAAAGAAAGTACGTCCATCCGTAAAATATCAGGCCAAAAACGAATGTATCCGCCGTTGCAAGCCTGTTTCCATCCATGAAGCCAAAAATAAGATCAATTGCTGCATTTATATTTATCGTTGCGAACGCACTCGGCATAAATCAGGAGCGGCGCCACTCTGCTTAAATTTTTTACTTCTTCCTGCTCAAAATGTCCTTTGTGGTGTCTGTTTGAAATGAGCCGGTTTAGACGCTTGAACAGCATTTATTATAATATATCAAAAGAGACAAATCTGTTTTGTCGTAAGAATAAAACGGAAGGATTTATATTGACACTATTACCTTTTACTGGTAAAATAAATCTAAATACAAAAATGAATCTTAATATATTGCCTTAAGTTTTTTTGTTGTAACAATGATTATTTTGAAATTTAATATATCATTTTTTGATAAAATGAAAATTTAAGGAGATAATTAAATGGAAAATAGGGTAGACCAATTGGAAGAAGAGCTTTTATGGAATATGGATAGCTTAACGACGAATATTTTGTCGTTTTTAAGTATTTTACATAATATAAAAGAGAATAAAATTCCGGAAACTTTTTCATATCATGCAGTTTTATCGTCCTTTAAGCATCTAAATGCATTTATTGAGCAACATGGGAAGGAGATTTCGTTCCTCAGTTCAGCTCTGTTGGATGAGCTTGTAAAGCAAAAACAGCTTCATCAGATCATCCTCTTTGAAACATCCTCCTCTTTGCAGTAAAGGGGGAATTGCCCAGTTAAGATATTGCCGCTGAAATAGAAATGTTATAACTGCAGATAAAAGAAAATACGCAGGCCAATGTATGGAAAAGGAAAGGTATATCGATAAGATTTTTTTAGTTATAATATCATTCTAATATGTTGAATTTCATAAGATAAAGGTTTTGCTAGTGCAACTTATAAAAATTCAATTTTAAGGACAGGTATTCTCATTTTTATCTGATATATGGTTGCTTTTCCGATAAATTCCGGGGGCGATCCCCTCTTGCTGCCGAAAGGAATGCGAAAAATGATGCAGATCAGAAAAAGCAAGTCGTTCTGCAATTTGGGAAAGGGGCATAGATGTGTTCCGCAGAAGCTGCTTTGCCGTTTCAATCCGGCGGCGAAGCATGTAAGCGTATGGCGTTTCGCCGTACGCCTGTCGGAAGACGCGGATGATTTGCGCACGTGACAAAAAAAGTGCCTGTGCTGCATCGGAAAGTGTGGCCTTGCTTGAAAAATGACGGTCGCACCAATTCCGTATTGCATATGCATGCGGCGGATCGCTGTGCTTTTGAGAAAATTTTTCGTCAGCAAACATCCGGATCATTCGGTGGATCAGCAGCGCTTTCCTTTCTTCGCAATCCTCTTTTTTTAAAAGGGAATGAAGCGTTGAAAGAAGAGGGGAGAGTGGGGCGTGCGAAACCAAAACCGCTTCATGGATACCATAGGACAAAACCAATCCATCCACAAGCCTCCCAGAGAGATTAACCCATATTTTTTGATAGGGATCTTTCCTGTCTGCATAATAGGTAACCGGCATATCCCGGTTTAAAAAATAGCAGTCTCCTGCCTGAACGCACAGGCGAGTATCTTCACTTTCTATAAAACCCTTTCCGGATAAGACGGCTTCTATTACGAAAAAAGATGTTCCGCCGCGAGCAATACGATACTCAGCATCCGGAAAAGTTGTGCCGGCCAGTTCGATGTTTAAGAGTGCGCCGCTTTCTGCGGGGGCAGCCCAGATGATTTTTTCTTTCAATGTTTTGGTATGCGCATTTTTAGCAATTAAAATGCGCATATTCCTCCTTTTTCTCTTGAATAAATAGAATATAATACAAATAGGCAAATGATGCAAGTAATCTATTTTGAATCGTTGATAGGAGAGGTTTCAGATGAAATTAAGAGCACCGGCTGTTCCGCTGATTACGATAGATCCCTTTTTTAATGTCTGGTCTATGTCTGATACGCTGAATGGAGATTGTACCCGCCATTGGTCTGGAACCCCACAGCCCATAACCGGGACTGTTTTGGTGGATGGAATTTTATACTGCTTTATGGGACAAGTCCAAAATGCCGTCTTGATGGAGCAAAAAGAGATTGAAATCGACGTATTTTCAACATCTTATCGAATGGAAAAGGATGGCGTTTGTGTGAGGGCAACTTTTACCTCCCCTGTTTTGCTGGATGATTTAAAAAGGCTGGCACGTCCGGTTTCCTATCTTCATATCGAGGTTACAAAAAATAATATTCCTGTTATGGCAGACATCTCTCTATCGGCAGGATGGGAAATCTGTGCCCGGAATCCACAGCCGGAAGAGATGGATTTTGACACAGTATCCGCCGGATGCCTTTCCGGCGGGAAAATTGGCCGTAAGGATCAGCGTCCGCTTTATGAGAGCGGGGATGAGATTCCGATTGATTGGGGCTGGTTTTATTTGGTTGCCAGCCATGCGGATGCTTTGAGAGAGGAAACAGGCATACGGCTTCGGGTACAAGCATCTGAGATGCTCGCACTCTTTGGCTATGATGATGTGTTTGCAATTGAATATTTTGGGAAAAAGCTTCCGGGATACTGGCACAGGGAGAGCCCGGATATCCGAGATATTCTTTTGGCGGCGTATGAAGAATATTATCTGGTTTTAAAAAAATGCAAGGCTTTTTCCAAAGAACTGATCGCAAAAGCACAAAAAAGCGGAGGCCAAGAATATGCCGAACTTATCACGCTTGCTTATCGTCAAGTGGTGGCTGCCCATAAGCTGGTATGTGATGAGAATGGGGATATCCTTTTCCTATCCAAAGAATGCTACAGCGGTGGTTTTGCGGCGACAGCAGATGTAAGCTATCCTTCTACGCCTTTATTTTTGCTGTACTGCCCGGAATTGATAAATGGGATGATGCGGCCGGTTTTCCATTATGCACAGTCTGAAGCGTGGCCCTATCCTTTTGCCCCCCATGATGCGGGCCAGTATCCTCTGGTTAATGGACAAAAGTACAGCAATGGCACGGATCCAGAAGGGCAAATGCCAGTGGAAGAATGCGGGAATATGCTAATTATGACGGCGGCTGTTGCGGTATGTTCCAAAAAACTATCCTTTGCTGAAAAGCAGTGGGAAACATTGGGACAGTGGTGCTGCTATTTGCAAGAACAAGGGATGGATCCTCAGAACCAACTCTGTACGGATGATTTCGCCGGGCATCTTGCGCATAACTGCAACCTCTCGGTGAAAGCCATTATGGGCATTGCATCGTTTGCTATTCTTTGCCGCATGCGTGGAATGGAGAAAGATGCGGCATACTGGATGGAAATTGCGCGTTCTATGGCAAAAACTTGGGAACGAACGGCTGCTAATGGGGATGGGACATATCGTCTGGCTTTTGACCAGCCCGGCACCTTTAGTATGAAATACAATATGCTGTGGGACGTCTTGTTTGGCACCGGTCTTTTCGATAAAGATATGATAAACAGCGAGTTTTCTTCATATGTGTCACGGCACTTAAACCGCTATGGCATGCCGCTTGATAATCGGGCTGATTATACAAAATCGGATTGGATTTTGTGGTGTGCCTCTGTTTTAGAGAATCCTGCATTTTTTCAAAAAATGGTACATCCAGTATGGCTTTGTTACCACGAATCTCCTTCTCGTGTGCCGCTTACCGATTGGTATGACTCCAAAACTGCGGAGCGGGTCGGCTTTCAAAATCGTACCGTACAAGGCGGTTTGTTTATAAAAATTTTAAAAGACAGTAAGGCTTTGGATGCTTCTATACAAAAATAGGCTGTAAATAATATTTGCGCAGCCTTCTGTGGTTTACGATTCTATGTTTTGTAAGATACTTGCGGATTACTTAATATTGGAGATATATCGGTGTCCGCTATAGTGTTTAACAAAATCGGAACTCGGCATCAACTGTGGAGATACTTTATATTGCCGGATAAAAAGCCCCATACATTTCCTGTGGATTTTTACAAGAAAAAGATTTAAAATAGAGAAAGAACAATTGTTCTTTCTCTATTTTTTTATTCCCTCACAGAGAGGGTAAAGAGGTGGTTTTTTGAATCGCATTATTCTTCACAGTGATATGAACAATTTTTATGCCAATGTAGAATGCCTGTATAATCCATCTCTTCGCAATAAACCTATAGCTGTAGCAGGCGATCCAAAGATACGGCACGGCATTGTATTGGCGAAAAATGATCTTGCAAAGCAATATGGCGTCCAAACCGGAGAGCCGCTTTGGATGGCAGAACAAAAATGCAAAGAGATTGTATTTGTTCCGCCCCACTATGAACGGTATTTCCTTTTTTCGCGGATGGCACAAGAAATCTATAGTAGATATACCGATCAGGTTGAACCATTTGGTTTGGATGAATGCTGGCTTGACGTATCCGGCAGTATCGGTCTGTTTGGAAGTGGAAAGACGATAGCAGATAAAATTCGCAGGCAGATAAAAGATGAACTTGGCATAACAGCTTCAATAGGTGTCTCTTACAATAAAATTTTTGCAAAACTCGGTTCAGATATGAGAAAACCGGATGCAACGACAGTGATTGCACCGAATAGCATTCGGGAGAAAATTTGGCCGCTGCCGGCAGGTGACTTGCTTTTTGTCGGACAGGCAACACGGAGAAAGCTATCGCGATACTATATTAATACCATTGGCGATCTGGCCAGAACAGACCCGCAATTACTGGTGAGGCTATTGGGAATAAACGGGGACAAGCTTTGGCGGTTTGCCAATGGGATGGATATCTCTCCCGTATCGCAATATGGGACAAAAACATGGATCAAATCGATCGGAAACAGTACTACGACGCCGCGTGATCTCGAAAGCGAAGAGGAAGTTAAAATAATACTGTACGCACTTTGTGAAAAGGTATCCGCACGTTTGCGGAAGCATTGTTTATCGTGCGAAACCGTACAGCTGAGCGTCCGTGATCAAAATTTCATTTTTTATGAGCGGCAAGGAAAATTTGATTATCCCAGCTGTGCTACAGATTCCATTTTTAATCTTGCATTGAAATTGTACCGCCAAAATTTTTCAAAGGTACTTATCCGTTCACTTGGCGTCCGCGCATGCAGGCTGGCAATTCAAGAGCAGGAACAGCTTTCTTTGCTGCCTGAAGTCCCAAAAATGCAAAAAAGAGAGCAGCTTGATAAGACAATCGATTGGCTGCGCAGCCGGTATGGATACTTTGCCATACAAAGAGGGATTATGCTTATGGATAAATCGCTGGCATATCTTAGCCAACAGAGTCCTTCTCCTATATATCCGGGGAGCTTTTTTAAACAGGGCAGTTAATCTATCTTCATTGGAACTATAAATAGCAAGAGAGGAGGACAAGGATGCGAAAAAAGATGTTTGTTGAGGTGGCAGCAAATTTTTATACAAACGGAGTAATAATCCCGTTTTTGATCAAATGGAAAGACGGTACGGTATATGAAATAGACCGCGTGTTGGAAATGCGAAAGGCGGCTTCTTTAAAAGCTGGCGGCGTTGGGACACGATATACAATACGGGTCAAAGGCAGTATAACGTATCTGTTTTATGAAGAGCCAAAATGGTTCGTTGAAGCAAAAGTATGATTTCTATAAGCAAGCATTTCTGGATTGAGTATGACATGTATTATTTAAAAAAAAGTTAGGAAACCAAAAGCGTCCTTTTCCCCTTAGGGAAAAGGACGCTTTTGGTATATTCATAACGGGACAAGCCTGCAAAGCCGAAGGACATTTCGTTATTTTATCGAATTCGCAGCCGTGGACGAATGGTATTGCAGTAGATGTAAATAAGGCGTGTTAAAGCAAAATCATAGACGACAAAGGTAATATTGGCGAGCACCCAAAATGCATAGATTCCCCAAGCGAATCCCATGCTCATATCTTCGAGCAGCTGGGTCATATTGAAAAAAACAATGATTACGGCATATCCGGATATGCATGCCGTGTTAAATAACAAAAGCTTGACCGCCCATTCGGCTATACGGCTTTTCAGCCGCTCGATGCTGCTTTTGGCAATTGGATAATAGCCTAAAAAAGCGATAAACAGCATGGCGGCTTCTTTATTAGGCGTAATAAAAATTGTCAAGACCGCAACCGCTGCATAAGCGATCCAAGCGGTACGCCTGCCAAAGTCAACCACCAATGCGATCAATATAATGCCGGCCAGTGCAGGGCAGGTATACTCTGCAAAGGGAAATAACGCTGACAAAAACATGCAAGCAAGGCTTAATGCGCAAGCGATTCCGCCAAATGCCACTTTCCTTGGAGAAAATTTCATGGATTTATCACCTCAAAATGAAATCCGGAGAGATACTCCGGATTGATATCGGTTAAAAAAGAGATGGGCCTTCTCTAAGAGGCAGTATATGCAGATTGAGTATAGCAAAGAACGTAGAAAACGCACGTCCATTTAACTGACGAAAGGAAAAGTCAGCAGCAGCTGATCAAATCTCCGCCCATACACTCGCAGCAGCAGTCGGCACAGATAAGCCCCTGACAGACGTCACAGGCACTGCATCCCCCAACAGGATGGGTTGGCTGACGATAAGCACCTTGCCCATAGCCGCCCGTGTTGCCTTGACGCTGCCAGCCCATCCGGTTGTATGCCGCACGATATTCCGCATTATTCGGCTCCATGCGGCAGGCGGTAGCGAAATGATTGGCCGCATCCTCAAGCCAACCGCGGGAATAATAGACAGAACCCTTCAGGAAGTACCATTCCGCATTGCGTGCGTTCAGCGGCGTGCCGTCTAACAGCTCCTCTGCTTCTGTTAAGCGCCCGCTTTGTATCATAGCGCGGATGTCGGCAAATCCGGATGCGCCGCGTGCTTGGCCGTAGGGATTCTGCGTGTGTTGTGCACCACCGCGGCGTTCATTCATAATCTGGTCGAAGGCGCCGTTTATTTCACTCATTTTTTCACTTGCAACGTCAGCGAGAGGGCTGTCTGTATAATTATCAGGATGATACTTTTTTGCCAACGTTCGATATGCCGCTTTGATCTCCTCATCTGTTGCGGAAGGGCTTACACCTAAGACTTCATATGGATTTTTCATCGGGTTTCTCCTTTTTTTGCAGAATCGACTGGATCGTGTCATGAAATCCGTCGTATATAATATTATCTAAAATCGGCTTATACCGCCGAATGTGTAAAAGCTCATAAGCCGGTGCAATTTCGCCTACTGTTAGGTTTAAAACCTCGCGGGCACGTATTTGGCGTTGCTGCTGTGAAAGATTGGGATATGCAGCGAGAAACGGATTAAAGCTTTTTTGCTTTTCATCTTTTTCAAGATCGTCGAAAGCATCGGCAAAATAGACATAGCGCCCTATTAGATATCCAAAGCGGGAAAGAACTTTTTTTTGCTGCGCGTCCTCAGAAAAAACTGTGCAGAGAACGGACAGTGCGCTGGCGGTCGGATCCGCCGCCCGATCTATGCTTGTGCAACCATCTTTTTCAAGCGCCGATTGTTTTTGCATCATCCCGTATAGCGTACGATCTGCATCTGGAAAAAGTTTTCTTGCCTTTTTTCGTGCTAACGCAGCAAATGGAAATAACAGAAGAGCCCGTGCTTTTTTTAGAAAGCGTTCATCTGCCATGTCGTCTTTTAATTTATAATAAAGCATTAACATAGCGGCGCTGGCACAATAAGTCAAATCGTCGCTGGCAACGGCACACGCTTTTTTTTTAAACGGATTTGCAACACATGCACATTTTTTAAAGCCGCCGCATTCATCCCGCATGGAAAGCGAAACCGCCGCCATGAAAGTGAAATCATAGCTGAGGGTGAGGCTTGCAAAAGGTCCGAAAACATGGGAGAGCTGTTTGCATAAGCCGCAGTAAATTGCCTTAAACGTGTCGAATTCACGTACCTTCATTTCCGGTTTATAGGGTTTAATATACCCAAACAATGCGCGCCCTCCTGTCTTTTATTTGCTTCTTCTTATTGTAGCCGATGATTTCCGCGTTTTGATTACTAAACTGTAAATTGTAAATAGATATAGGGTTCTTTGCTGAAAATGCTCGAAATGCAGCTCGATTGCGGCGCGGTTTTGAACGGAATGTCTCTTTTTGAGGATCAGAGGTCAATCACGTAATGCGGGCGTAAACAGAACGATGGATTCCGCGGGCTTTAATGCCATTGTATCACAACGCTTTTAACATTGTCTACAAAGAATAAGATTGTCCAGATGTATCGGCAGTTTCCGATTGAGAAATGTAAGAATTAGGGCCTTTTAAAAATTCTGATGAACAGCCTTGTTTTTAGAAACAGGATTTATCCTTATCTATTCTTGCCTTACTTCCATACCTGTTGTATAATGGGGACGGCGCAGATGAAATACAGTTTGGCCCGCTTGATTGCCTTTTGGACAATACTCGGTTATCGGTGTAAATCAATGACAGGGCCTGTTATAATGTTGACAGGAATTTATAAGAGCAGGTACGGCCGATTGTCATCGTCTGTTATCCAGAAGGGAAAGGGGAATTTCAAAATTTGGAGCCATCATTTTCAGAAAAAGCAAAAGAGCCGCAGGAAAAACAGGAGCATGTTTTAAATATTGTATTGGCTGAGCCTCAGATCCCGCAAAATACAGGGAATATTGCCCGTACCTGTGCTGTAACAGGGGCGCGCCTCCATCTGATCGGGCCGATGGGGTTTTCGATTGATGACAAAAAATTAAAGCGTGCAGGATTGGATTATTGGAATTTGTTGGATATTACATATTATAAGGATTTTTCGGACTTTTATAGTAAGAACAAAGGGCCATTCTACTATTTTACTACAAAAGGACGGCATATTTATTCAGAAGTCTCTTATCCGGAGAATGCGTATCTCATATTTGGAAGAGAAGACGCCGGGCTTCCGGAGGAGCTGCTGTTTAATAATGCAGACCGGTGCATACGCCTGCCGATGATTGAAGGCGCTCGCAGTTTGAACCTCTCCAATACTGTGGCAATTGCTGTGTATGAGGTGCTTAGGCAATGGAATTTTCCTGCGTTATCTGTAGCGGGGCAACTTAGGAATTATAAATGGAAGGATTGATATACAATGAACCGTATTAAAATTATGACTGATTCGGCAAGCGACATACCGAAGGAACTCGAGGAGCAGTATAATATCCGGATCTTATCTTTTCCGGTAACGGTAGAGGACAAAGGCTATTTGGAACGTGTGGATTTTACGAATGAAGAATTTTATGAAATACTGCAAAACACATCGAAAATCCCAACTACCGCACAGATCACAGTCTTCCAGTTTGAAGAAGAATATAAAGCGTTCTACGAAGAAGGATATGAAGAACTGATCTATATATCGATTTATTCGGGCGGTTCCAGTACGCATGATAATGCAGAGATGGCCCGTTCCCGTTTTTATGATGCACACCCAGAGGCGAAAGACCATTTTAAAATCCATATTGTAGACTCAAAAACCTACACAATGGCATATGGGTATCCAGTAATAGAGGCTGCCAAAAAGGCGGCGCGCGGAGCGTCTTCGACGGAGATTGTTGCTTATCTTGAAGATTGGTTTGATTCCGTTGAAATTTATTTTGCACCGTATACCTTGGAGTTTGTCAAAAAATCCGGGCGCGTTCCTGCTGCGGCAGCATTTGTCGGCGAATTGATTGGACTGAGGCCTATTATTTCTATTATAGACGGCGAGACAAAAGTAATAGAAAAGGTGCGCGGGGACAAAGCTATCCTTCCGGCGTTGTTTCAGCGTGCGGCGGAAAGAATGATACCGCAGACGCCGTATTTGCTTGTAAGAAGCACAAAGAATAACGAATGCGCAGAGCTTGCCTCAATGTTTAAAAAGCGGGTTGGGTATGACCCAATAGGCCAATATGATATTGGTGCGGCGATATCGATTAATGCAGGGCCGAAAGTGGTTGGCGTCATTGTAAAAGGGCAGAACAGACGGAGAAAATAAAGGGGCTGATAAACGCCTGCGGCGATATGGAGGTGCGCTTCTCGTTTTTTAGAGGTCGGGATGCATGTAGACCGCAGATGGACAAGCTGTCTTAAGGCGGAAAAGCTTTTTAGAGTTTGACGCGGGTGTGCATATTTTTTGCAAAATGCTCTTGAAAACAAGAGGAAAATCATCTACAATAAAGTTGAAGTTGTTAACATCTTGACAACACAATCACATACTCAAATTGAAAGGGAGATTTGCAATGAACGTACTGAATAAAAAAACAGTAGATGACCTTCATGCCGCAGGAAAGCGGGTATTGGTTCGTTGTGATTTCAATGTGCCGCTGAAAAACGGCGTAATCACGGATGAAAACCGTATTGTTGCTGCATTGCCTACGATTAAGAAGCTGATGAATGACGGGGCAAAGGTTATTCTTTGTTCACACCTTGGCAAACCGAAGGGCGAGCCAAAACCGGAACTCTCTCTCGCTCCTGTGGCAAAACGCTTGTCTGAGCTGCTGGGGAAAGAGGTTGTTTTTGCAGCAGACGACTGTGTTGTTGGAGAAAACGCCAAAAAGGCAGTCGCTGAGATGAAAGACGGCGACGTTGTGCTTCTCCAGAATACCAGATATAGAAAAGAAGAAACCAAAAACGGCGAAGCGTTCAGCAAGGAACTGGGCTCGCTTTGCGATGTTTTTGTAAATGATGCCTTTGGCGCAGCACATCGCGCACATTGCTCTACGGTTGGCGTTGCTTCCTATGTTGATGAAGCAGCTGTCGGCTATCTGATGCAAAAAGAGCTCAAGTATTTGGGTGAAGCCGTGGAAAACCCAAAAAGGCCGTTTGTTACAATCTTGGGTGGTGCAAAAGTTGCCGATAAGCTTAATGTAATTGAAAACCTTTTGAACAAGGCGGATACACTGATTATCGGCGGCGGTATGGCTTATACGTTCCTTGCAGCGAAGGGATATAAAGTCGGAACCTCTCTGCTGGATAATGAAAAGATCGACTATTGCAAAAATATGCTTGAAAAAGCAGAAGAGAAGGGCGTTAAAATTTTGCTTCCAATCGATTGCGTGGTGGCCAAGGCTTTCCCGGATCCGATTGATGCTGAAATTGACGTAGAGGTTGTTCCAGCCGACGCAATGCCGGAGGGCTATATGGGCTTGGATATTGGTCCGGCTACAGCCGAATTGTTTGCAAATGAAGTGAAATCCGCCAAAACAGTGGTATGGAATGGCCCGATGGGCGTATTTGAAAACCCGGTTCTTGCAAAAGGGACCATTGCGGTAGCGAAAGCGCTTGCTGAAACGGATGCCATTACAATTATCGGCGGCGGCGATTCTGCGGCTGCTGTCAATACTTTGGGCTTTGGCGACAAAATGAGCCATATTTCTACCGGCGGCGGTGCATCTCTGGAATTCCTTGAGGGTAAGGAGCTTCCGGGTATCGCAGCAATGAATGACAAATAAAGACATCTCTCGCGCAAGCCGCGTACTTTGTGCGCGGCTTGCAGCTATGTCTGCAAAGAAAAAAAGAGCGGCCGGCCGTGCTTGCTTTTAGTGGAACAAAAAGGAGAAATCACTATGAACAAACAACTTAGAAAAGCAGTTATTGCAGGAAACTGGAAGATGAACAATACCCGCTTCGAAACAAAAGCTTTGATTGAGGAATTGATACCAAAAGTTAAAGATGCAGATTGTGGAGTGGTTGTATGCGTTCCGTTTACTGACCTTGAAACTGCTGTAAACCTGACAAAAGGGACGAACATCAAAGTAGGAGCGCAAAACTGCCATTTTGAAGCAAAGGGTGCATTTACAGGAGAAATTTCAGCTTCTATGCTTACAGAAATGGGCGTTGAATATGTGGTAATCGGCCACAGCGAACGGCGTCAGTATTTTGGAGAAACAGATGCTACGGTAAACAAACGCGTGAAAGCAGCTGTTGATGCAGGCCTTACTGTAATTCTTTGTGTTGGGGAGATGCTCGTTGACCGCGAAAACGGCGTAACAGACGAATTGGTTGCTATGCAGACAAAGATTGCGTTGGGCGGTGTTTCAAAAGAAAAGCTTTCTCAAATTATCATTGCATATGAGCCTGTTTGGGCGATCGGGACCGGAAAAACTGCAACAGCGGATCAGGCTAATGAAGTCTGTGCGGTAATCCGTGCTACAGTTGAAAAGCTTTATGACAAGGTTGCTGCTGATGCATTAACAATCCAATATGGCGGTTCTATGAATGCCGGCAATGCGGCTGAGCTTTTGAGCAAGCCGGATGTAGATGGCGGCTTAATTGGCGGTGCATCCCTAAAAGCACCTGATTTTGCAGCTATTGTGGAGGCAGCCAGCAAATAAAGCGCTTTTTCCGAAAAAAGGTCCGGTAATGTGTTGCGGACCTGATTCCAATAAGGAGGAATGTAATTATATGAAAAAACCACTTGCCCTTATCATTATGGATGGCTTTGGAATCAACGAAAGCGATTATGGAAATGCAATCTATGCTGCGGAAAAACCGAATTTGGACCGCCTGTTTTCTGAATGGCCGAAAACACAGATCGGGGCTTCCGGGATGGACGTTGGTTTGCCGGACGGACAAATGGGCAACTCTGAGGTAGGCCATACCAACATTGGAGCAGGGCGTATTGTCTATCAAGAGTTAACCCGCATTACAAAAACAATGAAGGAAGGCGGCTTTGCTGAAAATGAAGCTTTTTCAGACGCCGTTGAAAACTGCCGTAAAAATGATTCTGCGCTCCATTTAATGGGCCTGCTTTCAGACGGCGGTGTCCACAGCCACAATTCTCATCTTTATGGCCTTTTGAAAATGGCGAAAGATGCAGGTTTGACAAAGGTATACGTCCATAGTTTTATGGATGGCCGCGATGTCCCGCCGACTTCCGGTAAGGATTATGTGGAAGAACTCGTTTCAAAAATGGAAGAGATCGGAGTAGGGAAAATTGCAACGGTTATGGGCCGTTATTATGCAATGGATCGTGACAACCGCTGGGAGCGTGTGGGGAAAGCTTACGATGCTATGGTAAATCGTGAAGGGGATCACTTTAACTGCGGCATATGCGCAATGAAAGCTTCCTATGACAACGGCGTAACGGACGAATTTGTAGTCCCGGCTGTTATCGACGGCGGTGCACCGATTCAAGCGAACGACAGTGTGATTTTTTTCAATTTCCGTCCTGATCGTGCGCGCGAAATCACCCGTACGCTCGTTGATGATGATTTTACTGGTTTTGTGCGTAAAAATGGGCGTTTCCCGTTGTTCTTTGTCTGCATGACCCAGTATGATGCCACAATGCCAAATGTAGAAGTTGCTTTTAAGCCGCAGTCGCTTGCCAATACTTTTGGAGAATATATTTCTAAAAAAGGCTTAAAACAGCTCCGTATTGCAGAAACCGAGAAATATGCGCATGTTACATTCTTTTTTAACGGCGGTGTTGAAGCCACTTTTGAAGGGGAAGACCGTGCACTGATTAATTCTCCGAAAGTCGCCACTTATGATCTGAAGCCAGAGATGAGCGCTTATGAAGTGTGTGAAGAGGTAGTCTCCAGAATCAATTCCGATCAGTATGACGTTATTATCCTGAACTATGCAAACTGCGATATGGTTGGGCATACAGGCGTATTTGATGCGGCAAAAGCTGCAGTTGAAGCGGTTGATTCTTGTGTAGGCAGGACGGTAGATGCGGTGCTGGCAAAAGGCGGTGTAGCATTGATTACAGCCGATCACGGAAATGCGGATAAAATGTATGAGCCGGATGGATCGCCGTTTACCGCACATACGACAAATCCCGTACCATTTGTTGTGTGCGGTATGGACGTCAAACTGCGCAGCGGCGGCCGTCTTGCGGATATTGCACCGACAATGCTTGAAATTCTTGATTTGCCAAAACCTGCCGAAATGGATGGCGAGAGTTTAATAGAAAAATAACGTTGACTGTCAGAAGACATTTTATTACAAAATGTAACCGGGCTTTTTGCCCGGTTCTTTTTTTGCTGCGAAGTTTCGTATAAATGAGACATGGAATAAAATGAAAATATCACATTCAGCAAGTAAATTACGATAATGAACTGAGAAAACATGGAAGATAATTATGAAATATTAGCCTATCACGCTCTGTTCACTCTTTGTTCACACATAAAAAAATCGAATGTGTTACAATTTGTAATAAGTTGAGGCGACATGGTTCTCTTGCGTATCTTTTTCTTCGCCTTTGTTGAAAAAGATGAACTTTTCTGTTGCAATATACGGTGATTTTCGGTAAAATAATACTAAGTGATTTTATTTGTAACCCGTAAATTTCGTTGTGAGGAGAGGTTTTATTATGTCCAACAGACTGTTTCAGGGCGTTGTTCACCAGATGCGTGATACCATTAACCGCGTGATTGGTGTCGTGGATGATACGGCAACCATTATTGCGTGCAGCGAACTTTCAAAGATCGGCACAACGAACGAGTATATTGCGTTGGATCTTGTTGAATCGAATGATGTGTTTGTTCGGGACGGCTACAGCTATAAACCGTTTGGTTCGCTTGCTAAGCCGGAGTATGCTGTTTTCGTCGAAGGAATCGATGAGCAGGCGTCTAAGTTCGCACAGCTGATTGCCATTTCTTTGACCAGTATTAAACAGTATTACGACGAGCGCTATGATAAAAATAATTTTATCAAAAATGTCGTCCTCGACAATATTCTTCCGGGCGATATCTATGTGAAAGCACGTGAACTCCATTTTTCAAATGATGTGAGCCGCGTTGCCTTGCTGATTCGCATTTTGTCCACAAATGAAGTTTCTGCATATGATGTAATTCAGAATCTTTTCCCGGACAAACAAAAGGATTATGTTTTCACAATTAACGAAAGTGACATTGTTCTTGTCAAAGAAACGAAGCTCGGCATTGAAGCACGCGATCTTGAAAAGCTCGCTGGCTCAATTGTAGACACATTGAGTTCTGAATTTTACACTAAATCTGCAGTCGGTATCGGTACGACAGTAACCGGCGTGAAGGATCTTGCCCGCTCTTTTAAAGAGGCGCAGGTAGCCCTTGAGGTTGGGAAGGTGTTTGATACAGAGCAAAACATCGTCTGCTATGAGAATCTGGGCATTGCCCGCCTGATCTACCAGCTTCCAACTACGCTGTGTACTTCTTTTTTGAATGAAGTGTTTAAACACGGTTCTATTGATTCGCTGGATCAGGAGACACTGTTTACAATCCACAAGTTTTTCGAAAACAACTTAAATGTTTCCGAGACATCAAGAAAACTGTTTGTACACAGAAACACGTTGGTCTATCGTCTGGAGAAAATTAAGAAACTGACGGGGCTTGACCTTCGTGAATTTGATCATGCAATCGTATTTAAAATTGCATTGATGGTAAAAAAATATCTGACCGCGGTTCCGACCAAATTTTAAGCGCGGGCAAACAGGATTTGTGACAGATTATCATATGCGGCAAAGGCACATTGGGAGAGAGAGGCTATGATAGATTTAAGTCACGTATCATTAAAGTACGACCGGCGGACGTCTGCGCTGGACGACGTTAACCTGCATGTGGATAAAGGGGAGTTTGTCTTTATTGTAGGTGCGTCGGGAGCGGGTAAAAGCTCAATTATTAAATTGCTGCTTCGGGAGAAAACACCGACAAGCGGCATCGTCAGCGTTGACGGCGTGAATGTCGGAAGATTGAAACAAAGACAGATACCGGATTATCGCCGTAAATTGGGCGTTGTTTTTCAGGATTTCCGTCTGATTCCGAATATGACGGTGTATGAAAATGTTGCGTTTAGTTTACGGGTGACAGATACAGCAGTAAAGGTAATCCGAAACCGTGTACCATATATCCTCAATTTGATGGGGCTTGAGAAAAAGGCTAAGCGATTCCCGCATGAGATTTCCGGCGGTGAGCAGCAGCGCGTAGCGCTTGCGCGTGCTTTAGTAAATGATCCGCCGATCATTATAGCGGATGAACCCACCGGAAATATTGATCCGGAACTTTCTTATGAAATAGTGGAGTTGTTGGAAGGAATCAATCAATGCGGGACAACGATACTGATGGTAACGCATGAGCATGAGATGGTTCGCCGGTTTGGTGGCCGGATTGTCACGATCGATAAAGGTACCGTAGCGCGGGATGAGCGCTTGAGAAAGGATGGTGATCCGGCATGAAGCCATCAAGTCTGCGTTATTTGATAAAAGAAGGATTCCGCAATCTTTGGCGAAATCGTATTATGTCGTTTACTTCGGTTGGTGTCCTGACAACTTGTCTGCTGATTGTAGGCGCGGCATTTCTGCTGACGGTAAATGTGAATAGCATGGTAAAATATGTAGAAGGCCAAAGCGAGATGTGCGTCTACATGGTCAACGGCTTGTCAGATGAAGAGCTGGAAACAGCAAAAGCTGCGATCACTGCGACTACAAATGTGACAGAAGTGACGTTTGTTTCTGCTGAAGAAGGGCTTGAAAACACAAAAGAGCAATTTGGAAGCGACGGCTATCTTTTAGACGGATATGAGGGAGAAGACAATCCGATCCCTGATAGTTTTGTTGTAAAGATCAACGATATCTCAAAGACGCGTGAAACACAGGATGCGCTTTCTGCAATCTCAGGCGTGGATTTGGTTAACGCTTCGGGGGAAGTAGCGGACACATTAAGCTATATTCAGGATACGGTTTGGACTTTGGGAATTATCATTATTGTCGCTTTAGCGGTGATTTCCCTTGTCATCATTGCCAACACCATACGCGCAACTATTTTTACACGCCGCAAGGAAATCAACATCATGAAATTTGTCGGTGCACGAAATTCGTTTATCCGGATTCCATTTGTAGTGGAAGGTTTTGCGCTGGGGCTGATCGCCGCTTTGATTGCATTTTTGGCAATATGGGGAGCTTATTCTTATTTAATAGGCGCCTTTGGAAGCGGAATGTCGTCTTATTGGCTTCAGTCGGCTTTTGACAGTTTGGTGCCGTTTTCTGAAATTGCACCTTGGCTGGCGCTCTTTTTTGCAGGGACCGGTACTGTGTTAGGCGTTTTGGGAAGCCTTGTCAGCATTCGGAACCATATAAAGGTTTAACATTGAGGGAGAAAACAACAAGGTAAAGGGGAGACCGTCAAATGCAGAAGATGTGGACACACGACAGGATGAAGAAGACAGCTGCGATGCTGGCCGTTTTGTTGGCGGTGCTGTTCTTCTATAGTCCGATTTCATTGCTGCCGTCAACGGTGGAAGCGAAAAGCGTCTCTGACATGCAGGATGAGATAGACAGTTTGTCGCAGCAGATTAAAGACTTAGAAAATAAAATGAGTGCCAATCAGAGCAAGCTTGCAGATGAAAAGGCACGGCAAGAGCAGCTTACAGAACAAATTTTGAATGTAGAACAACAGGTCTCATTATATAATACGAAAATAGATGAAGTGAATGAGATGATTGCGGCGAAAGAAGCGGAAATTTCTGCTAAGGAAGAGGAAATAGCAGAAAGCGAGGAGCTGTTTGCTGCACGGCTTCGCAGAATGTATATTACGAATACGTCGTCTTCTACTTTGTCCACCCTGCTTAGTGCAAGCAGTTTTTCCGACTTTCTGAATCGGTATGAAATTTTAAAGCGGATTTCACAGGAAGATCGCAGTGCGATTGAAGAACTGAATGTACAGAAAACAGAATATGAGACGCTGAAAGCTGAGTTAGACAGTCAAAAAGCGGAATTAAAAGAGGCCAGTGATGCAGTAAACGAAAAATATACACAGCTTCAAAGCATGTATGCGGAAAGTGAGCAGGCAGAGTCCTCTATCTTGGATGCAAACAAGCAATATATGGAGAATGCTGAGAAATACAAAAAAGAGCAAGATGCTCTTGAGCAGGAAATCCAAGAGTTACTGCAAAATGAAGGAAGTGACGAAGCATACGGGGACGGACAGTTGAAATGGCCGGTTCCAACACGTTCTTATATTTCTTCCTACTTTGGATGGCGGACCCTTTATGGTCAGCCCAATTACCATAAAGGCATTGATATTCCGGGGTCAGCAGGAACCAATATTGTAGCGGCAGATGCCGGAAAGGTTTTAAAGGTTTCCAAACTGACTTACGGATATGGCTGGCATGTGATCATCGACCATGGAAATGGCGTATCTACGCTTTATGCGCACTGTAGCCGGTTGGATGTGAGTGTGGGCGATTATGTTGAAAAAGGGCAGGTTGTCGCCGGAATCGGCACTACAGGAAATTCTACCGGAAACCATGTGCATTTTGAAGTGCGTATTAATGGTGTGCAGCAGAATCCGCTCAATTATGTCAAACAACCTTCATAATATAGCTGTCTGAATAAGCGAGTAACATAATTTCTTCGGAGTGCTGTGAAACAAAAAGGGTTTAACGTTTACGTATTCCTATACAGGAATACGTAACGTTTTGTACCCGGAAAGTTAGAGGACATCTATGAATAAAAAGATATCTTTGGGTGCTGCCATTACGTTTATGATCGTTGTTGCCGGTATCACCTTCTGCATTACCATGATGGTTGCCTTGAACCACTTTAACGACATGGTTTTAAACGTAAAAGAACGGGAAGAAATGTATAAAAAAATCAGCAATCTCGATGCAGAGGTCAGGCAAAATTATGCCGATGCTTCGCAGATAGACGAAGAGTATTTGAGCGATATGATTTCCGCTGGATATATTCAAGGGATTGGTGACAAATATGCTTCCTACCTGACAAAGGATGAATATGAGGCAGTTTTGCAGGAGCAAAACGGGCAGCTTGTCTCCATTGGCGTTGTACTGGCAAAGGATCAAACAGGATACTTGAAAGTGCTTTCTGTCCAAGAAGGCTCTCCAGCACAACAAAATGGGATTCAGCGCGGAGATCTTTTAATTTCTGTTGATGGGACCGATTTAAAAAATTTGTCGCTGGAAGATGGCGAACAGCTTTTAAAAGGAAATATTGGCGAGAAAGTCACGGTTGTCTATCGGCGTGATGGAGTTGACACAACAAAAGAACTGCAGCGAATCACATTGTCAGAAGTTTTGGTGGAATCCCGTATGATTGACCAAACCGGTTATATTTTAATTCGGGAGTTCAGTTCTTCGGCGATTTCACAATTTAAAACTGCTGTTGAGGAATTAATCCAGCAAGGCGCTGTCAGCTTTGTTTTTGATGTACGCGGCAACAACAGCGATTCCATTAGTTCGACCAACGATATCTTAAACCTGCTTTTACCGGCCGGTGATCTGGGAACAATCGTCTATGCCGACGGCAGTACGCGTTTGAGCGGAACATCGGATAGTTATTCTATTGATATGCCGATGTCAGTCATTGTCGATGCAGATACCGGATGTGCGGCGGAGTACTTTGCCCTTATGCTGCGGGAATACGGAAAGGCCAACATAGTAGGGACACAGACAATGGGGAAATCTGCGATACAGGAGCTGCGCCCGCTTAACGATGGCAGTGCTGTATATATCACAGTTTCACATTTCCTTCTGCCATCTGAAACGGATATCGAGGGCGTTGGAGTAAAGCCGGATTACGAAGTAAAACTTTCTACCAGCGAAGGATCTGAAGCAGTGCTTACAGATGAAACGGATACGCAGCTGCGAAAAGCCTTGGAAACGGTTAATTCTAAAGTAGTAACAGAAGAAAGCAGCACAGCATCTGCATCAGAATAACAAAGAGAACGCTTGAAGGGATCGTTTCCTTCAAGCGTTTTTTTTCGTTGAGAAAAAAGACGAAGCTCTGCGATCTTACAGTGGAATTGAAATCTATGTGGAGAAAATACAATATTAGAAGTTTAACCATTCAACAAATAGAAGTTACGATCTGAAAGGAAAGAACGGCGCCCTATTGTCTTTATCTGCAATCTTCGATATAATAAAAAATAGTATTTGTATAAAAGAGGGGATTTTTCGTGCAGGTAAGAGCCAAAATGCCGATAGCGCTTTCGGCTGACGTTTTTCGTATGGAAGAAAATACAAGGGTTTATTGGCTGGGCGGTGCAGCTTTTTTGATTTGCTCGCATGGTACAAATATTTTGATTGATCCTCAGATGTCGTTTTGCCAAAAGAACGGGAATTTATTTGCTCCGAATGGCCTGCGGCTATTTTGCAAACCGCCTCTTTCAGCAGAAGAGGCGGTTTCGGCGGATATAGTGCTGTATACGCATGCCGATGACGATCATTTTGAAGCGGCAACAGCACAAAGGCTTGGCGCAGCAAATATCCTTATTGTCGGCCCGGCGCCTGTTTTTGAAAAGGCGGTGCATTTGGGGATTCCAGAAAAACAGCTTAAGATGATCCGCCCCGGTGATTGCCTTGAAATAGGAAAAGTCAAAATCACGGTCTTTCCGGCTGACCATCCGTGGCAGCTTCTGAATACTGCGAAATTCGGCCGCCCATATGGTAAGGAGGATTGTGTCGGATTTATTGTGGAGACGCAGGATATGCGGATGTTTATCAGTGGTGATACACGGCTTTTGCCAGCGCATACAACACTTGAGAATATCGATATTCTTGCAATGGATGCATCAAGCTGTAGTTTTCATTTGAGTGTGCAGGGATCCGCTGCGCTGTGCCGCTATCTGCCTAAAGCATGGCTGCTGCCGTGTCATTACGGGACATATGATGCGCCAGGAGATCCGGCACATGGCGGTGATCCTTCAGAGGTGCTGAGCTTAGTAGAAAATGCGCAGGATCGCTTGATTGATGCGGCGCCTGGAGAAAAGATTGTATTTTTGGATCATCAGTATCAAAGGTAAGGCCAATAATGTGATATATCTTGAATAGATATCCAGCAGCCATATTTGTAACCTGTTATATGTGTCGTTCGTTTACAAAGAATATAAAAATGGCAGAGTGCAAGCTCTGCCATTTTTATATTCTGATATAAGAGGTGTTAAAATCACGGATACCGCAATTTTATTTTTTTCTGCTGTTGGCTTTGGCACGCAGATTGTTATCAAGAATAGCTTTGCGGATACGGATGTTTTTGGGGGTAATCTCCAAGAGTTCATCCTCTGCCATAAATTCAAGGCATTCTTCCAGACTCATACGACGTGGCGGTGTTAGGCGCAGAGCGTCATCGCTGCCAGCCGCACGGGTATTGGTGAGCTGCTTTTTCTTGCAGACATTGACAACCATATCTTCCGACCGTGGAGAACAGCCGATAACCATGCCTTCGTATACATCTACGCCGGCGTCGATAAACAATGTTCCGCGTTCCTGTGCATTGTACAGGCCATAAACGACAGAAACACCGGTTTCATAAGAAATAAGAGAGCCGTTGGAGCGGCGGGAAATTTCCCCTTTATACGGCTGGTAGCTGTCGAAAATGGCGTTCATAATCCCTTCCCCTTTGGTATCGGTTAAAAACTCACTGCGATAGCCAAAAAGCCCTCGTGAAGGAATCAGGAATTCTAAACGCATACGGCTTCCCTGCGGCGCCATCTGCACCAGTTCCCCTTTACGGCTTCCGAGTTTTTCCATAACGCTGCCGACACAGCTTTCCGGAACGTCGATCAGCACCCTTTCTATGGGTTCGCATTGCTTGCCGTCAATATTTTTCATCAAGACGCGCGGCGGATTGACCGAGAATTCATATCCTTCGCGGCGCATATTTTCGATCAAAATAGAAAGGTGCATCTCACCGCGTCCCGCAACCTTTAAACTGTCGGTATTTTCCGTTTCTTCAACGCGCAGCGAGACGTCTTTAAGCAATTCACGGAATAACCGATCCCGGATTTGGCGGGAGGTGACGAATTTTCCTTCACGCCCTGCAAATGGACTGTCATTGACGGAAAAGGTCATTTCAACAGTAGGTTCGGAGATTTTGACAAATGGAAGCGGTTCTATTGTGCCCGGCGCACAAAGTGTATCGCCAATCGTGATGTTCTCGATTCCGGAAAAAATGATGATATCACCCACTTTGGCAGAATCGACCGGAACACGCTTTAAGCCTTCGATTTGATATAATGAAACGATGCGGCCTTTATACGGCGGTTTGGATTCATGATAATCAGCAATCATAACATCCTGATTCTGGCGGATTTCACCGCGTTCTACGCGGCCGATACCAATACGTCCGACATAATCATTGTAATCAATCGCTGAGACCAAAACCTGCAGCGGTGCGGTTTCATCCCCCTGCGGCGGATCAAAATGGTTGACAATTGCTTCAAACAGCGGGATTAAATCCGTACCGGGATGATCCGGGGAAAGAGAAGCTGTTCCGTCGCGGCCGGAACAGAAAAGGACAGGGCTTTCGAGCTGCTCTTCTGTTGCATCAAGATCCAAAAGAAGTTCCAAGACCTCATCCACAACTTCATGGCATCTTGCGTCTGGACGATCAATTTTGTTTACCGCAATAATCACTTTATGGCCAAGCTCAAGGGATTTTTGCAGGACGAAGCGCGTCTGCGGCATAGGGCCTTCCGCAGCGTCTACAAGCAGAACAACGCCGTCCACCATCTTTAAAATCCGCTCAACTTCGCCGGAAAAATCAGCGTGGCCGGGCGTATCCACAATATTGATTTTAATACCTTTGTAATGTGCAGCTGTGTTTTTAGCAAGAATGGTAATCCCGCGTTCACGCTCAATCTCATTGGAATCCATGATGCGGTCGGCTACCACCTGATTTTCCCGAAATGCGCCGCCCTGTTTCAGCATTTCGTCGACCAATGTGGTTTTGCCGTGGTCTACGTGTGCAATAATCGCAATATTCCGAAGATCTTCTCGGATCATATCAAAACTTCCCTTCTTGAAAGCAATAAGTAGTTTTCTATTATGGGGCCATCGAAAGCACAAAAATGCGGCCCCGATTTTTACAGCAAGTCTTATTATACATCGTTTTTCGATCGAAAGCTATAGTAAACGCTTCTTTCAGTAGTTATACCAAAAATCCGTCGGTATTCGAGGAGAAAATTAGAATGCGGGAAAGAGCAGAGAAGATATTCTTAGATAAAATGAGTTTTATAAGTATACATAATACACAAGAAAATGCTGTATATTTTCTCTGCAAAAAGTATCCTTTTTTCACTATACAAAAGTGCACAGGCACGTTATAATAAACGCAATAGAAATTATTTTGAAAATATTGTTTGCAGCACAGTGTCCGAACACCTTTTCGTTTGTCTACAAAAATTTAAAATGTTTACATTTCGTACGTAACCAAACGGCTCCGGCAGGAAACTACTTGCCGGAGCCGTTTTTGTGCGGATGACGAAGATCTATTTCTGGATAGGAGAAAATGGCCGCAACTGCAAGGGTGGAGCTATATTCTGATAGGTTTTAAGTATACAAAAACAGGCGGGAAATCTCCCGCCTGTTTTTGGGTTAAAAAGGCCGCCGCAGCTTATTCGCCGCGTTTTGCCAAAATAGTTGCATATGCTTCTTCATCCACTATGATAGTAGCGTCCGGGTGCATTTGCAGTGCGGATGCCGGGACGTGCGGCGTAATCGGGCCAAAGCAGGTTTCATAAATGATATCCGCTTTTTTGGGGCCGTTTGCAATCAAGACGATCTTTTTTGCTTTCATAATAGTCCCGATCCCCATTGAAATCGCCGTCTTTGGAACATCGTCGATGCTTTCAAAGAAGCGGGCGTTTGCCTGAATGGTGGAATCGGTCAGCTTTACCTCGTGTGTGATTTTGTCAAAAGCGTCGCTTGGTTCGTTAAAGCCGATATGGCCGTTGTTGCCGATTCCCAAAAGCTGCATATCAATACCGCCTAAAGATTCAATCAGCGCCTCATAACGCAAAGCTTCTTCATCCATATTGCCTGCTTTGCCGTTTGGAACGTTGGTATTGGCCTTATCAATATTGACATGGTTGAAGAGGTTTTCATTCATAAAATACCGGTAGCTTTGATCATTTGTCCCGTCTAATCCTACATATTCGTCGAGATTTACGGATTTGACTTTGGAAAAGTCGAGATCGCCCGCCTCATACCACTCGATGAGCTGCTTATAAGTACCGACCGGAGTAGAACCGGTGGCAAGTCCCAAAACACAGTCCGGTTTCATATGGATCTGCGAGAAAAAGAGAGCTGCTGCTTTTTTTGACATGTCTTCATAATCTTTGCATCTGATGATTTTCATGAAAACTGCACTCCTTTGTACAATTTGGATTGTCTTCATTGTAGCATATCCGCAAGGAAAGGACAAGACGAAAAAAGGAGATTTGTAAAGCTTTTTGCCTATTAAAATGCCTGTTTTTTTATGTAAATCTGCGCTTTTTAGGATTTGTCTGTTTTTAGCAAAAGAAAGAGCCGTTCGGCATAACCGATGTGCCGTTCGCATAACAATAGGACAGACAAATCTGCAAAAGGAGCGAATATGCATGGAGCTTACGTGTAAACACGAAACCATCTGTATAAATGAAGTCGTGTATGACGGGGTGATGGAGCATGGTATAGAGCTTGACTATATGCTGCCGGATTACTGCCAAAATATCTTTAAAATTTTAAGGTGCCGCCTTTTGCCGCATATCACGGCCAGCCGTGTGCAAAACGGACGGCTGTTAATCGAAGGGATGTGCCGGATAGAAATTCTTTATACAGCAGAAGAGAGCTTTGCAATCTGTTCTGTGGTGCAAAAACAGGCTTTTTCTAAAACAATGGAATTAAAAGACGCCCCCAATACCGGCCAGGTTACCGCAGACGTCCGGTGCGACTATATCAATTGCCGAGCAGTCAGTCCGCGGCGGATTGACCTGCATGGCGCGATCCTGATCCGGGCAACCGTTACAGCGCCTGTGGAACATCCCGTTCTCTGCTGTGCGGAAGGCATGGGGATTCAGACTGACACTGCTCCTGTAACAGTGCTTTCCAGACGGCTGACCGCACAGCAAAGCTTTGATGTGCGGGAAGAAATTCCCCTCGCATATGGAAAACCACCAATCGGAGAAATCCTGTCAATTGATGCATCAGCCGTTTTAACCGATACCCGTATAGTGGCAAACCGTGCGGTGACAAAAGGGGAAATTCATGTACATCTTCTCTATCTTCCGCAGGACAACGGACAGCCAGAGGTTATGGAGCATGTACTCCCGATCAGCCAGGTATTGGATGTGCAGGGGGTGACAGAAGAATACAGCCTGCTTATCCGCTTTGACGTAACGGATATTGAGACTGTTATGAAACAGGATGAGAACGGTTCTTGTACGGCAGTTACTGCAACCTTTTCTTTGATTGCCTGCTGTGAAGCAGATAAAAATGAAGAAACCTGCTTCCTTCGCGATGCATATTCTACCAGCTATGAGGCCAAAGCTGTCCGTAAAACGGTTATGACCGGGAAAATGATTCGCCCGATCCGGGAAACCCGCACCTGTAAAAGTTCTGTTTCTATTCCGCAGAATGAATTAAGCGCAGTCTATGACCTTTCCTGTACGTTTTCTGCTGAAGACTGCCATATAAGCGATGGGCAAATCCATATGACAGGCAGCTTATGCTGTTGTTTACTTGGCTGTGATACAGAGAATATGCCTGTATCTATTGAGAAGAAATCCCCCTGTGAGATCATGATCGATGCGCTTTGCTGTGAAGAAGGGCTGCTTTTCCATCCATGTGTCAGTATCAGCGCTACCTCTTACCGGCTGATTTCATCAGAGGAGGTAGAGATAACCGTTGAACTGCTCATAACAGGGACGCTTTGCTGCAATACCTCTTATACGGCGGTCAGTGAAATTGATATAGACGAAAAAACGCGTGTTTCCTGTAATGGCGATCCGGCAATTCGGCTATATTATGCTGCGGCGGGAGAACGTGTCTGGGAGATCGCGAAGCAGTACCGGACGGATGTGGCGTCCGTTTTGTCTGAAAATGAATTGGAGACGGATACGCTGGCTGAGCCTTGCGTGCTGCTTATTCCGTCTTCGCAGACTTTGCAGGAGGAGGCGTGAGAATGGAACAAACAAATTTGTATGCCGATATTGCACAGCGAACCGGTGGCGACATTTATGTTGGGATCGTTGGGCCGGTCCGTACAGGGAAATCCACCTTCATTAAAAAGTTTATGGAAACGCTTGTGATCCCCAATATAGAAAGCGATTATAGGAGGGAACGCGCAACGGATGAATTGCCGCAGTCGGCGGCAGGAAAAACCATTATGACGACGGAACCCAAATTTATCCCGGAAGAGGCTGTGACAATCCGTATGGACGGAAATGCACAAATGAATGTGCGAATGATCGATTGCGTCGGATACATCATCCCAAGCGCGCTTGGCTATTTTGAAGAAGAGGCGCCGCGGATGGTAGTAACGCCGTGGTTTGAAGATCCTATACCGTTTAATATGGCGGCAGAGATCGGAACACAGAAAGTAATATCTGAACATGCAACAGTTGGAATCGTGATCACGACGGACGGCAGTATTACCGACCTGCCGCGTGAAGAATATGAAGAGGCGGAAGAGCGGGTAATACAGGAACTGTCCGAATTAAAAAAGCCATTTGTTGTTCTGTATAACTGTATGGATGCTGTGGGTCCAAAAGCGAAAGAAGACGCAGCGCGGCTGACACAGAAATATGGGGTTCCTGTCCTTCCGGTTAATTGTCTGGATCTTCAAATGGAAGATATCCGTACGATTATGCAGGATCTTCTGTTCGAATTTCCTATTCATGATATTGCATTTGATCTTCCACGATGGGTTGTTGGGCTTGCACGGGATCATTGGCTTCGCCGCGCCGTATTTGATACTATTAAGGAAAATGCGGTATCGCTTTCGCGGATTGGTTCAGTCCGCACACTTGGAGAGAATGTTTGTAGATGCGAGTATATTTCACATTGTACATTGGATAAAATTGAGCTTGGCAGCGGAAGCGCACGGTTTACTGTAACCCTTTTGCCGGATTTGTTCTATCAGATTTTAGGGGAAGCAACCGGCCTTCAAATTGATGGTGAAGCAGCGCTTATGCCTTGCATGATTGAACTCGCCCGTATTAAGAAAAAATATGAGCGCATTGCGGGTGCACTCGAAGAAGTGGAAGCAACCGGCTATGGGATTGTGATGCCGGGGATTGACGAACTTTCACTTGAAGAGCCGGAAATTGTAAAGCAAGGTGGAAAATATGGCGTTAAACTGCGGGCGAGTGCGCCAAGCCTGCATTTAATGAAAGCGTCTATTACGACTGAGGTTGCGCCTATAGTTGGTTCGGAAAAGCAATCAGAGGAATTGGTGATGTACCTTTTAAAGGAATTTGAGGAGAATCCGAAAAAAATTTGGGACTCCAATATTTTTGGAAAGTCTTTACACGATTTAGTCAATGAAGGGCTTCACAACAAGCTTTATCGCATGCCGCAGGAAGCGCGCGGGAAACTCCAAGAAACGATAGAACGTATTATCAATGAAGGGTGTAATGGATTAATTTGCATCATTTTATAAGTTTTTTCTTTCGCAAAATAGAAAGAAATTCTAATCGTTAACAAACCCGGCGGCGTCTATGCTTTTTGCATGGACGCCGCCGGGTTTGTTTCGTAAAAGTGGAATGCAGCAATCGGTTTTGCGTAAAAAGACGCAGCAAAAGGGAAAATGGATAGCTTGCTTTTGAAGTGATACAATAAAACAGATATAGCAAAATTGTAAATGGCAATCCGCAAAAGAAAGGAACCAATCCCAATATGGAGTTTTTTCATACGCTTTTAAATTGGATAACCAACGCCGCTATTTTACTGTTTGAGTTTATCGGCGTTGCCTTTATTACAGGATACGGTGTATACGGAATCGTCTGTTTTTTTAAACGCGATGATAAAATGCGTCTAAAACTGGCGAAAGGCCTTGCAACAGGTTTGGAATTCAAATTGGGCAGCGAAATCCTCCGTACGGTTTTGGTGCGGGATTTATCAGAAATTGCGATAGTGGGCGCCATTATTTTGCTGCGTGCGGCACTTGCATTTTTAATCCATTGGGAAATTCGCAATGAAGAAATGCATGAAGAATCCGCGCCGAAAAATGCAAATCGCTAAATGGAGTTGGCGGAATCCGCTTCTTCCGCTAAATCAAATATCATTTTACAAAGCTCTTTTCCTGTTTTGGTTCGGAAAATCTTATGGTATACAGAAAGAATTGCTTTTTTAGATTCATTTTCTTCAAAAAGATTTACTAAAAAATCTGCCTCAATTAAAATCTGATGATCCAGCCCTTCAATAGGACGATATGTGTGGTGATGTGCACACAACCAGCTTGCACGCTGTATTGCCGGTTCCGTCAGGCCGCAGGCACGCAGCAGTTTTTCCGCCTCAGGCGGGCCGAGCTTTTCCTGCAAGGGTCCGTCGCAGCGTCCATACGTTTTCAAAGCGTTTTGAATACCAATGTCATGAATTATGGCGGCAGCCTCCAAGATAAAAAGTGATGCTGTATCAAGCCCTTCTGCAAGCCCAATGATACGCGCAAACGCATGCACCTTTAAGAAATGCTGAATTCTTGCCGGATCGCCGGAATCGTATTGTATCATGGCAAACAAAACGTCTTGGATCGTATTCAATCAGATTCCCCCTTCGATCCTGCCGGTAGTTCAAAACCGAACAGAGCCTGTGCGTTATAAAACAAAATATCACGTAAGAGCTGCTGTGGAAGATGCAATGATGAAAGCCAGCTGATCGATATACGCGGATTCTCCCATGGGCAGTCTGAACCAAGCATAATTTTAGTTGGATCATGAGATAAGATCATCCGGCGGATCTGTTCTTTGTCGGCATACGTTGCGCACATAGCCGTATCAAACCAGACATTTTTCCCAATTAAATATCGCTCTACTTCATCCCACTGCTTTAACCCGCCAAAATGCGCAAGTACTATTTTAAGAGAAGGAAATATTTCAGCTACATGGGCGCTTCTTTCCGGCGGGGCGTGGACAAGATTTGGACTGTAACAATCCCATCCTGCATGGAAGACGATAGGAAGCCCCTCTTGTGCGCATGCTTCATAGATGGGGAAAAGCCGCTCATCGTCGATTATAAAATCCTGATAGTCCGGATGCAGCTTGACACCGGCAAGGCCCAATGTTTTGATCCGATGTACTTCGTTTACGGGATCATCCGATAAAAAATGGACAGAACCCAGTGCAGTCAATCCGTGCTGGGAATTGGATTCTGCAGCACAGCGATTGATAGTCTGTTCTTGGCCGGGCACAGTAGCAATATTTAAAAGTACAGCATGGTCGACACCGCATTCTGCCATTTTGATTTTAGTCTGTTGAAGCGTACCATCCGTATAAGGCGTGATACCAGAAATATGCGCCAATTTGCCGACAGCTTTGGCTGCGATTTTTTCAGGAAAGGTATGTACATGGGCATCGGCTGTATACAGCCATTCTTCATTTATCCAAACGGGCATTGCATTCCACTCCATTTCTACATTGTATTTTATCACAGTAATGCGGTAAACGCAAACAATCCGTATGATTCGGCAAAAGGGTGGTAAGCTGAATGTATCATGGAGGTTGTGAAAATGGAATTTTTATCTGAACTGATGGATTTGCCTGATATTGCGCTGCGATCGGTATTGTGAACTGCACCCCATTTGTTAGACAGTATGATATACTGGATAACAAGTGGGGTGCTTCATTATGGCAAAAGGGATACCAAACAAACGATACACGCCAGA
>CAJFJV010000019.1 GCA_904384225.1 uncultured Oscillospiraceae bacterium
TGCCTTTCGGTTTTGTCTGGTAACTCTACCTTAACACAGGTCCTGTCTACTCGCTATCTTTTTTTTTACTTTTTGTCTCACATCATTGTAACACCTACACCGTGCACATTGTTTTTTATACTGATCTGCTTGACCTTTTTTCAAAATACGCCTATAATAAAGGGTATAGCTGTTTTGTTGACGATTTTCGGCTATTCTTTTTGTTTTGAAAAGAGCTGTTTTCTTCTAAAAGAGCATAGTACAGCGCCGGAGTCCATATACGGACGCAAAAAACGTGCCGCTTTAACGGCGACAGATTGGAGTGTTTTATGGAAACTGCTGTTACACTTTATCAGAAATATGTGACGGAAGGCTATGATGAAAACGGTGTATTAAACCGTTTTGATATCCACTGCCCTGATAACTTTAACTTTGCATATGATATAATTGACCGAATTGCTGAGCTTGAGCCAAATCGCCGCGCTATGGTATGGACGGATGAGCATGGTGCAGAACGTACTTTTACTTTTGCCGATATTGCCGAAGGGTCGAACCGAGTGGCTAATATGCTGTATGCAAAAGGGATCCGTAAAGGCGACAAGGTAATGCTTATATTAAAAAGGCATTTTGAGTTCTGGTTTACAATTCTGGCTCTCCATAAAATAGGTGCTGTTACAATCCCAGCTACCAACTTATTAACTACCAAAGATGTTGCTTATCGCATCGAAGCCGCCGATGTGAAAGGAATCGTATGTACAGCTACTTGTGAAATCAGCAGTTTTGTTGAAGAAGCGGAAAAGAAAACGGGTCGTACCCTACCGGTAAAAATCCTCGCACGCGGCGAGCGGGATGGTTGGGATTCTTTCGACGCGTTATTCGACAGCTATTCCGCTGTTTGGGACCGGATGGACACAAACGTCAACGACGATATGCTTCTCTATTTTACATCTGGTACAACCGGCAACCCCAAAATGGTTGTGCATTCGCACTATTATGCCATTTATCATCTAATGACAGCCCATTCTTGGCATAACGTTGATCCAGACGGATTGCATCTTTCCCTTGCAGAAACGGGATGGGGAAAGGCTGCTTGGGGAAAATTGTATGGACAATGGTTTTTAGGAGCCGGTATCTTTGTCTATGATTTTGATAAGTTTGTACCGCATGATCTGCTACAAATGATTCACAAGTATAAGCTTACTACTTTCTGTGCTCCCCCTACGGTTTTCCGTTTTTTGATTAAAGAAGGTATGGATTCAGAAAGCTTATCTTCCCTGCAATATGTCACAACTGCCGGAGAGGCACTTAATGAGGAAGTATACAAGCGATTTAAAGAAGTAACCGGCCTTGATATTATGGAAGGGTTTGGCCAAACTGAAACTGCCCTTTTAATTGCCAATCTTCGCGGTATGACGCCGAAATCCGGTGCAATGGGTAAACCAACGCCATTATATGACGTTGATATCGTGGATGCGGAAGCGCATTCCGTGCCGGATGGAGAAGTTGGGGAAATCGTGGTCCGCCCGCCAAAAGACGGAAAACCGAACGGACTTTTTAAAGGGTATTATCTTGATGAAGCGCGCACTGCAGCTGCATGGGAACATGGCGTCTATCATACAGGCGACACTGCTTACCGCGATGAGGACGGCTATTTCTGGTATGTCGGACGTACGGACGATGTAATCAAAGCCTCTGGTTATCGGATCGGTCCTTTTGAAGTGGAAAGTGTATTGATGGAACATCCTGCTGTCTTAGAGGTTGCTGTAACCGGTGCTCCGGATCCAATCCGCGGACAAGTAGTAAAAGCAACTATAGTATTAACCAGCCAATACCAGCCTTCTGAAGAGTTAAAAAAAGAACTTCAAAATTATGTAAAAAAGGCGACTGCTCCATATAAATATCCTCGCATTATAGAATTCGTACCTGAATTGCCGAAAACGATTAGCGGGAAAATTCGACGCGCTGTAATTCGCCAGCATGATAATGCAAAATAATAATGAATATAGGACAACAGCCGGATCGGAAATATTTTCCGATCCGGCTGTTGTCCTATATTAGTCCCCTTCTATGTATGACTTCCGATATACCAATATAGTTCCCGGTTCGCCTGTATTTTTGGTAACAGCGTCCTCAAAACGGCCGCAAAATGAAAAACCGCATTTTTCAAGAACACGTATCGATTGTACGTTCTCTTCGAAAAGCTGTGCATAAAAAGAGGAAAAACCAATCTCATTTTTACCAAACGCAAGGACGGCAGACAACGCCTCTGGAACCAATCCCTTTCCCCAATACTTTCGGGATAGCGTATAACCAACTTCTGCCTCTAATTTCTTTTCATCAAATGTTACAAAACTAATGGAGCCAATCGGCTGCTTCCGGCCGGATAAGACCAACGCCCAATGATAAGAACGTTTTCTCCCATGACAACACCAGCTTTCCAAAACCTGTCGTGTAAGTGCTACGCTCTTATGCGCCTTTCCGCGCATATAACGCGCCACTTCCGGATCACTGGCCCAGTTTTCAAACATCGCCCAGTCATCCTGTAGCGTGAATGCCCGCAGCGTCATTCTTGCAGTATATAGCGTCATACTGCCTTTATGACGTAATCCCTTCATAGCCAAGCCTTCTTTCGATCTGGATATATCTCTTTTCACCCAATAAAAAATGGGAACTCAAAAGTAAGTCCTTCCGCAAGTGACATTGCAAGATACAACAGGCCTTTGTCTGATGAATATTTCACATGCAAACGTCAAATCACTGCTTTTCATCAATATATTTGATATATTTTCCTGCAATACGATTTCTACATTGGATGTAAACGAAGAAAAAAGCGGCAGACAGCCGCTTTTTTAAATAATTATTCTTCTTCGTCAGGATTTTCCCAGTTATGCCAAACCTCTTGCACATCATCATTATCATCTAAAGCCTCAAGAAGGCGGCTCATTTTGGTGCGGGTTTCTGGGTCATCGATCGATGTATATGTCGAAGGGACCTGCTCTATCTGAGCGGAAGCAAAGGTATACCCCATACTTTCCAATGCATCTCTTACTTCAGAAAAAGCAGTGGGATCCGTTACCACCTCAATGGCATCTTCTGAATAGGTAAAATCATCTGCCCCAGCTGTCATAACATCATCCATTACTTTTTCTTCATCCAGTCCATCGTTTTCTATGACGATGACACCTTTTTGATTGAACATAAAAGAAACACATCCGGGCTGTCCCATATTCCCGCCGAATTTATCAAAATAATGGCGGATGTCACCAGCTGTGCGGTTCCGATTATCTGTCAATGTCTCAACAATGACTGCTATTCCACTTGGGCCATACCCCTCATATACTGCTGACTCATAATTATTCTTTTCTCCATCGCCGGCAGCCTTTTTAATAATACGATCGATATTGTCGTTCGGCACGTTATTTTGTTTTGCCTTTTGGATTAAATCCCGTAGCTTGGCATTAGCGGCAGGATCCGGACCGCCTTCTTTTACACAAACTGCGATCTCTCTTCCGATTTTTGTAAAAATTTTGGCGCGCGCTGCATCATTCGCACCCTTTTTCCGCTTAATTGTACTCCATTTCGAATGTCCGGACATTTGTACCATACCTTTCTTATTAAATGTTATAATTAACCAGTTATACTATATCATTAAAGGGAAACACTATTCTCGAAAACGAGGTGATAAAATTATGCGTAATAAGAACAATGATCCGATTCAATACAACGATTCTTTCACCGACGGATACGATCTCACGCCGGAAGATCCTATTTCAGGGCATCCGACTGCAAAAAAACGCAATCAAACAACCAATCGCAAAAACGGGTCAGCTCAACAGAAAAAGAACAACCCCGAAACCTATTAATCCATTGTATTTCTACAAGCAGATGGCCGCCGGAAAATTTCCGGCGGTTTTTTTTGCAGGCGCTGCATCTTTTAAGCTATACCAATTCCTCAAATCCCTCGCCTACAATTTCTGATGCACTTGTCATAATGACAAATGCATCCGGATCGACCTCACGGATAATACGGCGCAGCCGATAATACTCTGTTTGGCGTACTGCCACCATAATAGTTGGCCGTTCCTCGCCAGTATAAGAGCCATAAGATTTCAATACTGTTGCGCCACGGTCTAATTCCGAGTGGATCCGGCTGCAAATCGCATCCCCTTGCTTGGACACAATATAGATCATCTTACAGACATTCATTCCATATAAAACAGCGTCAAGTGCAACAGAAGTGATATACAGGCAGATAAGGGCATAAAAAGCCGGCTCGACGCTGCCATATGCTGCTATGGAAAGTGTTACGATAATTAAATCTGTTGTAAACTGAACTTGCCCAAGACGCAAATGAGGGAAACGCCGCTGAATCAACTTATTGATGATATCCATTCCTCCGGTTGAGCCGCCGCGTGACATGACAAGCCCAATGCCCGCTCCCATTGCTACACCGCCAAAAATACAAGCAACCATACGATCATTTGTATAAACGGGCATTCGCACCAAAACAAGATCCAAAAAGAAGGAATAAGCTATTAATGAGACAATCGTTTTGATCATATAGCGGCGCCCAATTTTCCAAAAACCCAAAACCAAAATCGGGATATTGATTAAAATGGTAAGCACACCGATTGGGATACCAGTAAGAAAATTAATAATCGTTGCAAGGCCGGTAGCCCCGCCTGGCGCCATATGGTTTGGGGCGGTAAAACAATGTGTCCCAAGCGCAAAAAAACAAGAACCTATCACCGTAAGCAAAAGGTCGACAGCCCAGCGCGCAGCTAAATTCTTTTGAATGGCTTTCCATGTTTGTTTTATCAACAGCCTTCCTTCCCTTCTGCACTGTTTTTCGTGACATCATATATCTGCTCATAAAGAGATTGAATTCTGTCATAGCGCCTGTTCAGATAAAGATATCCAAAAAGCGCTTCCAAACCGGTCGCCCTTCTGTATTGGGCCGGATCCGCATTTTTCGGGACATGGCTTCCATTGGCGTTCCTGCCTCTTTTATATATAGCGAGCTCTTCTTCAGAAAGACTATTTAATATAATATCTACCGCCGCAGACTGCGCAGCTGCACAAACGATCGAAACAGTCTCCTGATGCAACTTTGCGACCGGCATATTCCCATTGGAAACAATATGCTCGCGTGTGATCAATTCATAAATGCAGTCCCCAATATAAGCAAGCCCCAGTGGACTCATCAAATTTACTTCTTGCGGCGTCAATTTTTTCATGTAATCGTCCTTTGCTTTATTCATTGTAGCATGCCAGCTGAAATCAACCCTTCTTAAATAAAAAGGGAATCGCTTATTTTACAAAGTCAAATTGAAAACCAAAAATAGAAACTGTATCGCCTTCTTCTATCCCTTTTTCCTCCAAGGCATCGATGATGCCGCTTTGCCGAAGCATTCTCTGGAAGTACTGAAGCGACTCGTAATCTTCCATATTTACCGTCATAAGCAGTGATTCCAAAAAATCAGCTTCTACATAGTAAACCCCATTTTCCACCGTAATGGTAAACTTCCTGTCAGCCGCTTCCCGTAACCGCCGTTCTTCATCAGAAATGGGCTGCGCCTCAAATTGTTTAACTGGCGGCAGCTGTGATAACGCAGAAGCCACCGCTCCAATTAATTCCCGCGTCCCTTTCCTTGTTGCAGCAGATATCGGATAAAAAGCATATCCTTTTCCTTCAACAAAAGAACGGAATAGATTGATTTGTTCCTCACTTGCCATATCGCATTTATTGCCTGCTACAATCTGAGGCCGAGCGACAAGTTCTTCGCTAAAATTGGCAAGCTCCCGATTTATCGCTAAAAAATCCTCTTTTGGATCGCGCCCTTCCATACCGGAAATATCCACTACATGGACAATCAAGCGGCATCTTTCTACGTGGCGAAGAAAATCATGCCCAAGCCCAATCCCCTCAGACGCTCCTTCAATCAATCCGGGGATGTCAGCCATGACAAAATTCTGCCGGTCATCTACTTTTACAACACCAAGCACAGGCGTCAGCGTTGTAAAATGATAGTTGGCAATGGTCGGCTTTGCCGCACTCACAACCGAAATCAGCGTCGACTTTCCCACATTCGGGAACCCAACCAAGCCAACATCCGCCAGCAATTTTAACTCCAATGAAAGGTCCAGTTCATCTCCTGGTTTTCCCGGTTTTGCGAAACGCGGAATCTGTCGTGTGGAAGTTGCAAAATGCTGATTTCCTGCACCGCCTCTTCCGCCTTTAGCAACAACGACGGGCTCATCTGAAGAAATATCCGCTAAAATCCGTCCTGTTTCCAATTCCCGTACAACAGTACCGCGCGGCACACGAATCACAAGATCTTTTCCGCTTTTCCCGGAGCAGCGTTTTGCCCCTCCGTTTTCACCGTTTTCTGCTGCATATTTGCGTTTATATCGAAAATCGACCAACGAGGAAAGGTTTGTATCAGCCGCAAACAATATATCGCCGCCTTTTCCTCCGTCGCCACCGTCTGGGCCGCCCGCAGCAATGTATTTTTCTCTGCGAAAGCTAACAGCACCATTCCCGCCACTGCCAGCACGCACATGAATTGTTGCTTTATCAATAAACATAAGCATTTCCTTCTATTCTTTCCGCATTTCTTCTGTCAAAACTATTATATAAGAAAAATGCCGTGTTATCAACGCAAACCCACAAAAAAAGCGTGCCGGATGGCACGCTTTTTAATACGTCTTTTACTGTACACTGTACACGCTGACTTTTTTGCGGTCACGCCCCATACGTTCATATCTGACAACACCATCAATTTTTGCAAAGAGGGTATCATCGGAACCACGTCCCACGTTTTCACCTGGATGAATGTGCGTACCACGCTGTTTGTAAAGAATATTTCCTGCTAAAACAAACTGTCCGTCAGCCCGTTTTGCACCAAGACGCTTCGACTCGGAATCACGGCCGTTTTTAGTCGAACCTACACCTTTTTTGTGTGCAAAAAACTGCATATCCAACTTTAACATGATCTACACCTCCGTATCAGTCAATTGCAAATTTTCGGAATAATCCTGCTGTAAGAGCGCTAAATGAAGACGCAATGCCTGCAAAAAGGGTTCAGCATCTTTACCTCCGCTCTCGGGAAGATCAATCCGCACTTCATTTTCAAAAACGCCAATCATTGCAGGTATTTTCAAAATTTCTGTAATCCCGTTTGCGACTAACTCTACTGCGCTTGTCACAGACGCACAAACTACATCATTTCCATATGAAGCATACCCTGCATGTCCGCGAACAGAAACGCCGACAAGATGATCTTCTCTAAGAAAAAACTCCACCCGGATCATCGCTTATGCGTTGATCGATTCGATTCTTACCTTAGTATAAGGCTGTCTGTGGCCAAGTTTACGAGCGGAACCCTTCTTCGGTTTATAGGTAAAAACTGTAATTTTTTTATTTTTACCGTTTTTGACAACTGTCGCCTTTACTGTTGCACCATCAACATACGGAGCGCCAAATTTCATTCCGTCTTCATTGGAAATAGCGACTACTTTGTCAAACGCAATCGTATCATTCTCATTCACGTTCAGTTTTTCTACAAAAATCTGATCGCCGGCACTGACACGATACTGTTTTCCGCCAGTTTCTATAACTGCATACATCTGATAAGGCACCTGCCTTTTCTCTAATCTCGCTGTTTACGGGGCGAAGCTATTCTTCGTCTTTAATCCCTACACAAGCGGCCTTATTATTTTATCATAAAGGACGTGCTGTGTCAAATGTTTTTTCGCTTCTAATCCGGCATATATTCTCGCTTTAAAATAGCGAACGCCGCGTCGCTGTCCGCACTTGTCACAACAATGGAAATATCGACTTCTGAAGTCGTGATCAACAAAATATCAATTCCTGCCTTGTTTAAAAGAGCAAAAGCACCCGCCGCCACTCCAACTTTGCTGGGCATCTCTTCTCCATAAAGTGCAATTTTAACATTTCCGGTGGAAACCATCGGCCGAATTCCCGTATTCATCTCATTTAGCACCGCCAGAACCTGTGGAACATGCTCGTCAGCCACAGTGAAGGACAGTGTGTTGACGGATCCCTTCGGCGCAGTTTGCGATATCATGTCTACATTAATTCCTGCTTTTGCCACACGCAAAAACAGCTCGCTTAAAAAATGGATGGTCGCCGGCGCTTTCTCAAAGGAGAGCACTGCAACATTTTCTGTAAAATAAACTTCATGAATCACTTTCATAGAGCGTCTCCTTTCTTTTAGTCAACGGTAAGATGTCAAAAATTCTTCATCGATTACGGAAGATACTGTCTGATTGATATAATCCAGATCAAATGTCGATACGTGCTGATGGACGCCATGTTTTGCTGCCAATTCATCTGTATATGCATCAAGCGGATAAATTGTCACATTGGCTTTTCCTCTCTCATAGTGTGTAACCGTTGGGATAAAACGGGCAGAGGTAATGGATACCGTATTGTTTTCATATTCTTTTGTAACTGTTACGTCCAAGCCACCGCCGATCATGGTAGCCCCTGTCTCCTGCGTGGAAATAAAATTTCCAAGAGAGTAAGCGCAAAGTGCGCGTGTTCCATCCGAACGGGTGATCCATTCTATCGGCTGTATCACGTGCGGATGATGCCCCAATATAATATCTGCACCCCAGTCTGCAAGCTTTTGTGCGTACTCATATTGATATTCGGTCGGCTTGTGCGTATATTCCACTCCCCAGTGTACATTTACTACTACTATGTCACTGATAGCTTTTGCTTTTTCAATTTGCGCTTTTACACGCTCTTCATCTTGTGTACGAAGTACAACCAAATCCGTATTATCCGGCAAAGAAAGGCCGTTTGTCAATTCTGTCATACCAAGAAAGGCAAAAGTAATCCCGTTTTTTTCCATCGTCCGAATATTATCAAAATCCTCTTCGTTTTGATAAGCCCCTGTTGTCAAAACGGAAGGGATACTATCCCACAAATCAAGGGTAGATTTCAGGCCTGAAGCCCCTTGGTCCAAAACGTGATTGTTCGCAAGATTGGCAACGTCAAAGCCAACATCCGCAAGGCATCCTGCAAGCTCTTGTGGCGTGTTGAAAAGAGGATATCCGGACGGTTCCTTATCTTTTGCCATAACGGTCTCTTGGTTAATCGAAGCAATATCTGCAAGCTGAACGACATCTTTAATATTTTCATAAGCATAAGAAAAATCATATCCGCCGTCTGTTGCGCGCGCTTTTGCCTGCCTAAAAATCGAAACATGGATCAAATCATCCCCAAAACCGATCAATCTTGTTGAGGTTGGTTCCGGAATGGTTTCAGAAGATTCCTCAGAAGATTCGATTGAGGTGTTGGATATTTCACCGGGCCCCGCTGGGACTGTTGAGCAGCCAAACGAAGTACAGGTAAACCAAACCAGCGCAGCTATTGCCAAAACAAGCAAAATTGCTATCAAAACAGGAACTGGCTTTAGTCTTTTTTTACGTGTCCGTGTCACTTTCATCACTCGTTACTCCCCTTTTGCCCGGCCAAAAGATCCGCCATATCATATAACCCGGCAGTTTTCCCGCTTAAAAATGCAGCTGCATTGACCGCACCGACCGCAAAAACTTCTTTGGATGTAATGGTGTGCTTAAGGGACAGCTGTTCATCCCGTCCGGCAAAAAGAACCTCGTGTTCTCCGACAATGGAACCCGCCCGTATTGAATGCATCCCAATTTCGTTTTTGGGACGCTTCATCCGGCGGGAATGGCGGTCATATTCAAAGATATACCGGTCATCACACGCTTTATTGATCGCTTCTGCCAGCATAATGGCCGTACCGGATGGAGCGTCGACTTTTTGATTGTGGTGCTTTTCAATGATTTCGATATCAAATTGATCACCGAGTACCTTTGCAGCCTGTTGGCTTAATGCCGTTAATAAATTTACACCCAAAGACATATTAAAGGTAAAAAAGACCGCTGTCTGTTTTGCCGCAGCTTTAATCGCCTCGGTCTGCTCCGGCGTATACCCCGTTGTTGCAGCAACCAAAGGCGTGCCTGTCTGTGCTGCATAAGCAAGCAGGCTTTCGAGTAAAGCCGGATTTGAAAAATCGATAATGACATCTGCTTCTTGATCGCAAGAGGAGAAATCAGAAAAAATCGGAAAATCGCTGTACTTTTCTGTATTTAAATCAATCCCTGCGACAATTTTCATGTTATCGCGTTCTGCAACACAGGACGCGATAACATGTCCCATCTTGCCGTTTGCTCCACAAAGTAATATCCGGATCACCTTAAAACATCCTTTTCTTTGATTAGATTCCATTATCCGAACCCTCTCGAATAATGCTTTCCTTCCGTTTTGACAAACTACATCATGATCGAGTTTATTCTAACACAAATCTGCACACAGTTCAAACAAAATGTAAAACTGTGTGCAGATTTTCTCCTCATATTATACGGGCAGCCCAACCGCCTTCATAGAAGCTGCAAGTTTTTCTATTTGTGACGGTTCCATCTTAACCAGCGGCGAACGGCATGTTCCCACATCAATTCCCATTAAGTTCATCGCTTCCTTTACTGGGATCGGGTTGACGTCCATAAACAAATGGTTGATAAAATCTAAAAGCTGAAGCTGAAGTGCTGCGGACTCTGCGGTCCTGCCTTCAAGATAAAGTGCACAAATATCATGCGTTTCTTTTGGCATGACATTGGACAGCACCGAAATGACGCCTTTGCCGCCAAGTGAGAGGATTGGGACAATTTGGTCGTCATTTCCAGAATAGATTTCAAGCGCTTCACCGCATACTGCCTTCACTTGCGCAACCTGTGAAATGTTTCCACTGGCCTCTTTTGCTGCAACAATGTTTTGATGTTCCGATAAAATACGATATGTTTCCGGTTTTATGTTTACGCCGGTCCGGCTTGGCACGTTATAAAGGATAATGGGTAAATCCGTTGCATCTGCTATCCTTGTAAAATGTGTGATTAATCCGCGTTGGGAAGTCTTGTTATAATAAGGTGTGACGTGTAACAATGCGTCAGCACCAAGGTTTTTGGCTTCCTTTGAAAGCTCCTCGGCATATTTGGTATCATTGCTGCCAGCTCCTGCAATCACAGGAACGCGGCCTGCTGTCCGCTTAACTGCAAAAGCGATGCAATCTACATGCTCCTGATCCGTCATACATGCCGATTCGCCAGTCGTACCGCAAACAACAATAGCATCCGTGTGGTTTGCAATCTGCCAATCGATCAATTCCCCAAGTTTATCATAATTAATGGAGCCATCTGGAAACATCGGCGTCACAATCGCTACGCCTGCACCGGTAAATATGTGCTTCTTCACACTCTTTTCCTCCTTATGTCCGCTACAAGATCATCCGGAATCCTCATTTTCCGTCTTTTCCGTATCATATCGGAGCGACTTTTAAGAAAACCGGGCACATGCGAAAGATACGTCGGCAGGATATCCTCCATGCCGCCTTTTCCCTTCTTTATGTATTCTATGCTTAAAAATATAAAATGCTCAATCCAGATAACCTTTTGCAGCTAAAAGCTCTGCCATTAATACTGCACCGCCGGCAGCACCTCGAACCGTATTATGCGAAAGACAGACAAATTTGTAGTCGTACTGGCTGTCTTCACGCAGCCGTCCGATATGTACGGCCATTCCATTTTCCGTATCGCGGTCAAGCTTTGTCTGTGGACGGTTCTCTTCTTCGTAATAATGGAGAAATTGCTTAGGCGCGCTCGGGAGTGACAAAATTTGCGGCTCTCCTTTAAATTGAGCCCATGCTTCTTTAATCTGCGCAATCGTCGGCTTTTTCTCAAAAGAAACGAAAACCGCCGCCATATGGCCATCGCTTACCGGGACACGCAGACACTGTGTTGTAATAGCCGGCCCATCCGCACAAACGATAGCACCGTTTTCTACTTTCCCCCAAATTTTAAGCGGCTCCTTCTCACTTTTTTCTTCTTCTCCGCCAATATACGGGATAACGTTATCCACTATTTCAGGAAACGTCTCAAATGTTTTTCCTGCGCCGGAAATAGCCTGATACGTACAGGCAAGAACAGCCTTTATCCCAAAGGCTTCCTTTAATGGATGCAAAGCGGGCACATAGCTTTGCAGCGAACAATTTGATTTAACCGCGATAAAACCGCGTTTCGTACCAAGCCGTTTTCTCTGCGCCTCAATAACATCCGCATGCTCTGCATTGATTTCTGGGATAATCATGGGGACATCCTCTGTAAAACGGTTAGCGGAATTATTGGAAATAACAGGGCATTCCGCCTTTGCATATGCCTCTTCCAGCTTTTTGATCTCTTCCTTCTTCATGTCGACTGCGCAAAACACAAAATCGACTGCTGAAGCAATTTCTTTAATATCTGTAGAAGCATCCCGTACAATAAGTCCCTTCATCGAAGCGGGTATCGGCTTTTTCATAGCCCACCGCTTCCCAACAGCTTCCTCATACGTTTTACCCGCGCTGCGGGAAGAGGCAGCAAGCACTTTTACATGAAACCACGGATGGTTTTCAAGCAAAATTGCAAAGCGCTGACCCACCATCCCGGTTGCTCCAATAATACCAACATTAAACTCTCTCATGATGGACACTCTCCTTTAAATTATGTGCCGTTTTCCGTAAACAGCACGGGAATGAAAAAAACCGGTTGAAAACCGGCCCGTCGTATACTATAATAGAAAACGTTGACTATAAACATCTCAAAAGAAATAGCCGATAGCTCTCCATCATACGTATGATGACAATCCAGCAGCTGTTCGCATGCAGGATCAGGTATCCGGCGCCGCCCTTTTACCTTCGGCGGCTCCCCCTTTTTCCACATCGTAAACGGTTTGGCTAACCTGAAATATGGATACTGATGGAAGCCGCAGCCTCTATCCGATTATTCACTGCACAAAGCTTATGTATTGGCTATATCATAGCACCGCAGGCTTTCCTTGTCAATATGACGAAACTGCTGAAACCGCCGGTTGAATCCGGCTTTTTTCTGCGCATAAAATACATATGTGCGCATATCAAAGACAACTTAATGAATATTCTATTTCGAAAGGGAAAGTGGCCTTTTGATGAAAACGAGTGATTTCTTTTACGATCTGCCGCAGGAGCTGATCGCACAAACGCCAGCCGAACCCCGTGACAGTTCAAGGCTCTTGGTTTTAAACCGCAAAACTGGTGAAATTCAGCACCGCTGCTTTTCAAATATCCTCGACTATTTAAATCCCGGCGATCTGCTGGTCGTGAACAATTCCCGGGTTATTCCGGCAAGGCTCTTTGGAAAACGCACCGATACAGGCGGTGACGTAGAACTTCTCCTTTTATCCCAGCATAAAACGAATGTATGGGAAACGCTTGTAAAACCAGGAAAGCGCGCAAAAGAAGGGGCCGAAATCTCCTTTGGCAACGGGATTTTGACTGGCAGAATAACTGCTGTCAAAGAAGACGGCAACCGCATTATCACATTCGATTGCCAAGAGAATATCTATGCTTTGCTTGACAAAATCGGACAGATGCCGCTGCCTCCTTATATAACGGAAAAATTGCAGGACAAAGAACGATATCAGACCGTTTACAGTAAGGATTTAGGATCGGCTGCCGCCCCCACGGCCGGCTTGCATTTTACTCCAGAACTCCTGTCACGTGTGCAAGAAAAAGGGATCGGCATTGCAGAAATTACATTGCATGTAGGACTTGGGACTTTCCGTCCTGTAAAAGTAGATGACGTTACCCAACATCATATGCATACTGAATGGTACCATATCCCAAAAGAGGCCGCCGACAAAATCAATCATACCAAACAGCTGGGAGGGCGCATTATCTGTGTCGGGACAACGAGCTGCCGTACGTTGGAAAGCGCCGCACAAAAGGGCCCTTTGCAAGAAACAAGCGGGGATGCCGATATTTTTATTTATCCCGGCTATAAATTTCATATTATGGATGGATTGATCACAAACTTCCACCTCCCAGAAAGCACGCTTATTATGCTGGTTTCTGCTTTCTGCGGATACGAAAATACCATGCATGCATACCATGTTGCCGTAAAAGAGCGTTATCGCTTTTTTAGCTTCGGCGATGCAATGCTCATCTTATAAAAAATCGCTACATAACAATATGTCCCCAGAATAGGAGTTTTCCATGTATAAATTGATTAAAACAGAAGGAAATGCCCGCCGGGCTGCATTCCATACCGTCCACGGCGTGATACAAACTCCCGCTTTTATGAATGTGGGAACCGCAGCTGCCATTAAAGGCGGTGTTTCTTCCTTCGATTTATCCGATTTAAAATGTCAGGTAGAGCTGTGTAACACCTATCACCTCCACGTTCGCCCTGGCGACGAATTGATCTACCGGCTTGGCGGGCTGCACCGCTTTATGGGCTGGAGCGGCCCAATTCTTACAGACAGTGGCGGTTTTCAGGTATTCTCACTTTCTTCCTTACGTAAGATTAAAGAAGAGGGAGTACATTTTCATTCACATGTCGACGGGAAAAAGCTGTTTATCTCACCGGAAGTCAGCATGCAAATCCAATCGCATCTTGGTTCAACTATTGCTATGGCCTTTGATGAATGCGTAGAAAACCCTGCCCCTTATGAATATGCCAAAGCAAGTTGTGAGCGTACAACGCGTTGGCTCGCACGCTGTAAAGAAGAAATCCACCGTCTAAACAGCCTTCCAGAAACCATTAACCGGAACCAGCTTCTCTTTGGAATCAATCAAGGCTGTACTTTCGACGACCTGCGTATCAAACATATGCAGGATATCGCGGCGCTTGATCTCGATGGATATGCTATCGGCGGTTTAGCGGTCGGCGAACCTAAAGAAGTGATGTATCATATCATCGAGGTTGTTGAACCGTATATGCCAAAAGATAAAATCCGTTATTTAATGGGAGTGGGAACTCCTTCCAATATTATTGAAGCTGTTGCGCGCGGGGTGGATCTTTTCGATTGTGTTATGCCGAGCCGAAACGCACGTCACGGCCATTTGAATACATGGGATGGGATCATCAACCTAAACAACGCCAAATATGCTGAAGACGACCGGCCGATTGATGAAGCCTGTGACTGCCCGACCTGCAAACGCCACTCCCGCGCGTATATCCGCCATCTTTTAAAGGCAAACGAAATGCTTGGCATGCGTTTGGCTGTCATGCACAACCTTTATTTTTATAATACGCTAATGGAGCGGATCCGTGAAGCTCTTGACAAAGGGAATTTTGCCGCATTTAAAAATCAATATGCTGATCTGCTGGATCGTCGTATTTAATATAGAAATGCAAAAAAGAGAGGATATCGTTTTATGAGCATTATTGAAATACTTTTGGTTGGCATCGGTTTGTCTATGGATGCCTGCGCTGTTTCTATGACAAACGGTATGTGCTATAAGCCAAAATTCAGGCAGACACTTTTTATTGCCCTTTCCTTCGGCGTATTTCAGGCTCTGATGCCATTGATCGGCTACTTTGCCGGTTCACTTTTTACATCGCAGATATCTGCTTTTGATCATTGGATTGCTTTGATCCTGCTTGGATTCATCGGTGGAAAAATGATCTGGGACGGGTTCTATCACGATGAATCATGTCCTGTCAAACCATTTGGTGCAGGGCTTTTGCTTATGCAAGCTATCGCCACAAGTATTGACGCTTTAGCGGTTGGCGTAAGCTTTGCCGCCGTTTCGGCAAATATTTATTTGGCGGTTTCCCTAATTGGTGTAACAACGTTTGTCCTTAGCATCGCCGCAGTAAAAGTCGGAGAATGGATTGGCGATAAGCTGAATGCGAAAGCTGAAATTTTTGGCGGGACTATTCTTGTCTTAATCGGGTTAAAAATTTTTATTGAACATATGTGGCTAAGCTAAGAATGAACCGGACCAGATTGTGCGGACAGCACAAAAAAGTCCCTATTGCAGGAAAATTCGTTTCAGCGGGAGTGGCGCAGCGTCAGCGGCGCTACTCCCGTTTTGTACTGGATGCGCTTGCAGCTGTAAAAAGTACCGGTCAATCGTCTCTTTTACCTCGCCGAAAGAAGCCGGTTTGTGCCGGTAGATACATTCTGTTTTGGGCCGGAGAAAAATTTACCGTGCTGTAGTGAAACATTCTTTTTCAAAACATGACAACCCCCTGCTGTAGTACTTACATTTTCCTACATCAGGGGGTTTTGTCTATTGCCTACTTTTTTGCTACAGTTCGTATACGGCTCTTTTGGGACAGCCTCTTATTTTAAACCTGTATTCCAGAACCATATCGCATGAAAACACGTTTTACCTGTCTTCTGCTTCTTAAATTATGAAAATTGCGTGCCAGAAAGGGAAACCATTCCTGTATTCGAGTTGTAAACCAATCCGCTGGTATCCTGCCGTACCACAAAGGCGTCCAGCTGCCTGAACATCGGCAAAAATACCCCGCTATTTAAAATCTGTGCTTCTGCACTGCGGCAATCGGCAAGTGCAGAAGCCGCTGTTTGGGCTACAGAGGCCGAATAAAACAAATCATCGACACGGCTGTCAGAATATCCGCATAAGTTTTCTGAAGAACCGGTTATAAACGGCTCCAGATATGAAAGCACATCATTGTCCGCAGCTTCAAAACACACGGCGGCAATATCATAATCTCCCGACGCCATTCTTGACTGATATTCGGAAGCATCAACTGTTTCGATGCTGATATAAATCCCCAAATCTCTTTGCAAGAGCTGCGAAACCTGCAAAAAGTACGTTGTAACATCCTGCCCGGCATCCCCGTTAACAAGCAAGGCTACGCCGTCTAACGTTGTCTGCCCAACCTCTAAAAGGCCGCTCTCATAAGAGGCAATACCAGCCTGAACGTCCGCCGCAATACCTGTCGTCGACTGAGAAGAGGCGGTCAAAGCCCCAAATATGGAGGCGCTATCAGGAAAAAGCGTATCTGCCACCTCTAAATAAGATGGAAGCATCGGTTCATATACGCTGCGGTCAAAGCATTGCGCAATTCCCCGGCGGATATTTGTGTTTGACAGTACTTCATCTTGTGTATTAATCAAAAGCCCCCATGTTCCGCTTTCTATCCATGTCACACGGTAATCCTTTTCAGACAGTGCAGAGGCCGCTTCCCCTGAAAGCAGCATGGCGTCTACCGTCCCGTCGGAAAGGCGGGTTATATCCGTCCTGTCCGTTTCCGAAGTTGTAATGCGAAAACGGATTTGATCAGCCAAAACATTCCCCGCATCATAATACGAGCTGTTCTTTACAAGACGGATCTGGCTTGAGGTGTCCCATGATGAGATACGGTACGCGCCATTTGAAAGAATTGTATCCTCGTTCAGGCCGTAGCGCCCGCGTGCTTCTTCGAAAAAAGCTTCATTGCAAGGCATAGCATATGTGGAAGCCAATAAATACAAAAACGAATCGTTCGCAGACGTCAGCTGAAAAACCACAGTACGTTCGTCCTGTGCCCAAACGCCAAGCTCCTCCTCCGATAATGTACCGTTGTTTACTTCCTCCGCATTTTGGATGCAGAAAAAACGCGATGCGCCGGGGGACTGGGTATCGGGACGCAATAGCCGCCGGAAAGCGAAAACGAAATCCTGTGCCGTTACCGGCATGCTTTGCTCATTTTTGTCTTCGTCCAAATAAAACCACATCGCGTCGTCGCGTATTGTAATGGTATATGTCGTCCCATCTTGAGAAACGGTAGTATCCGCGGCCAGCGCTTTTTGCGCTTCCCCCTGCTCATCGATGCGGTAAAGCCCCTGCATAATGTGATTAAGCAAAATGATCGCGTCTTGTGTAACCGCACTTTGCGGATCAATGTTTGCCGGGCTTGCTGAAAGATCATACGCAACGGTTACTGTCTTTTCATTAGAGCCGCAAGCCGTGCAGGTACAAAACACTATAGCAGCGCAGAGCAGCAGTGCGATCCGTTTCACCGACAAACCCCCCCTTTTTTCCGACCTTTTGTCTTTATGATACCATTTGGACAATCCAGTATCAATGAATATTTCGTAAAAGTTCTCAATATGCATGCGAAGTCATGGAATCCGGCAAAAAAATCGCCCGCCGATCAGCAGACGATTTTTCATGCATGGCGCGGCTCTCTCTTTCAACATCAGCCGCTTTCCCGTTTTATATCAGCCGTTTTCCCCTCGCCGCGCTATTGCGCCACAAAAATCGTAATACTTGAAACTGCAGAGCGGTCTATGACACTTCCGATTTCGTGATCCAGCTCAATAATTGTACCGCTTTCATAATCAGGATTGGAAACCTGCTTGACAACTACGCTGAGACCGGCCTCTTCCAGATAAGCGCGATATGCCGAAACTGAAATGGGATTGCCGTTGTTGTCTTCAATCGGAGGAAGCGTCACAAAACGCGCCCCCTTGCTGACTATCAGCGTAATCTGTGTTCCCTGCGGAACGGTTTCTCCTTCTTCGACATCCTGTTCAATGACAACGCCAACATCCGTCGTATCATCAAATTCTTCTTTTTTTACAAACGTAAAAACAGAGCTATAAACAGATGATCCTACAATATCATCATAAAATTTCCCGACAAAATTATCCACCGTAACGCCCGCTACCCGGCTGGACTCAGATGAGGTGCGGGAGGATTCTTCTGTGCTTTCCGATACTGCCTCTGATCCGGACACCGATTCTTCTATAGAAGTCTCTGAAGAACCGCTTCCGCTTTGCGAAAGCCCCGGACGGTTCCCTCCCAAAACAATAGTATATGCAGCAAAAAATAAAATTAACATAATAGGGAGCGACACGATCAATACGATCAGCCAGACCGGAAGATTGTTGTACCAATGGCCGTTTTTCTTCGCATCTTGGGTGTGGCCGGACTTCTTATCCTTCGGCTTTTCTTCCGCCTCCACTACCCGAACCGGCGCTTCAGGGGCACGATACAGTTCATCTGACAACTGACGAACCGAACGGATACGTTGTGCACATCCGATTGCAAGGCTCTTCATAATCGTATCAGATACCTCAGCCGGGACAGTTGTATTCAACTCAGCCGGTGAAGGCACAGCATCTCCCGGCGTCCGCAAATCGGCACGCATCATCGTTTTGCCGGTTAGCGTTCGGTATAAAACAGCGCCCAGCGCATACACGTCCGTCCATTCCCCATGTCCGGTGCATTTTTCGTACTGTTCCGGCGCGGCATATCCGGAAAACAGCTCTGCCTTAACCTCAGAATTAATCGCGCGCGCTGCCGCCGTACAGATACCTTTCAAGCGCAGCGATCCATCGCCGGTTACCAAAATAGTATCCGGGCTGATACCGCGATGGACAATCCCGCGGGCGTTTAGCAACGCCACCGTGTCAAAAAGCGGCCGGAACAACAGACGTGCTTTTTGCCAAGAAAGAGGCCGTGTCTGGTCTTTTAAGTAGGCAGTAAACGTTACACACGCAACGTCCTCATATACAGTGTAAATCGTAGCATTATCCGTAAAAATATCAACGGCCCGCAGCAGACAGCTTTCCTGTGTCCGCAAAGCAATCAGCTGGCGTGAAAGCTCAACAAAGTCAGTCATCAGCGCTTTATATTGAATTTCGCTTCCCGCATTCACCGTGATGGTTTTGCCGTTTGAATCACGGTGTGAAAGCGTGCCAGGGAAAAATTCACGCAAACGGACCCGCCTTTGTACCGCCTCATCATACGCAAGATAGCTTACACCTTCCCCGTTGCGGTCCAGAGCTGCACCAATCAGATAGCGCTGCGCCACCATTGTCCCCGGCAAAAGGAGCGTTTCTTTGATAAGAGAGGGGTCACTGTTGCTTTTGCCGCAGTATGGACAGTGGTCACCGTCAATCGGTTTCATACAATGAAAGCATCTGTTTTCCATACGCTAAGCCTCCCACATGCAATCCGCGGAAATTGCGGTGCTTTTCTCTTAATATCGTAACAGTTGTACGGCGGTTTGTCAATCCAAAGTGATCGGGACAAGCAGACGCCTCTGTTCGCACACCGGAAGGCTCAGCCGTTTACATCCAGCCAAATCAAAAGAAATGGTTATAAAATCATCTTTCACATATAAAACTGTCCCGTCACCGAAAGAAGCATGCCGCACCCGTGTCTGGGGTTTTAAAGTTTCTATTCTTTTTCTACTCCTCTCCGGCTTATCTGTTCTCCCGTCCGTAAACTGTCGGATGAATGGGCTAGGCTCGACCTCCTCCCCGTTGAGCCGGTTCCCTTCAAATAAGACAAGCCGGCGCTTGGCGCGGGTTGCGGCTACATAAAAAAGCCTGACCTCATTTTCATAAGCGGAAACGTCTCCTTCACTGCGCTGTCTTTTTGCATCACAAGAGGGCAAAACATCGTCGTAGAGATCCAAAAGGTAGACCGTATCAAATTCCATCCCTTTACTTGAGTGGATAGTCGACAATATGACCGGCTCCTCTTCCCCTCCTCCTCTGCGTACAGCCTCTGAAAGAACGGAAAGTCGTGTATTGAGATCAATAGGGTGTTTCAATCCGGATGCAATCAAGGAAAGCGCTGAAAGTTTCTGATATGCGCTGATCTTGGTATATCCGTTCATGCGCCGTTCTATGAAACGATCATATCCAAGCTCTTTTCGGATGATGTCTATCACGTTGGCAGGACGCATGGAAAGCAGCTTACGAAAGATATCCCGGCTTTTTAGCAGCCAATTGCGCCGATATTCTGGAAGAGAAGAAAACGAGGCTGCGCAATCAAAAACAGAAGGATATTCTGCGATATGTTCTTTGGTATAGAGAAAAATCAACCGGGAACAGCCAAGCTTATAATAAAGGCGCGAAAACGCTTCAATATCGCAGGGGTCAGCAGCAAGCCGCAGATAGGCGCGGACATCTTCCACTATATCGGAGTTAAAAAACGGCATCTCCTGTTCGCGGCAGGTATATGCAATCTTTTCCCGTAAGAGCAGGTCGATCAGCGGTACAGCTGATTCATTATTCCGATACAGTACCGCCTGCTTTCCCTTTCCCATTCCTTCTTTGAGACGCGCTGCAATCCGGCCGTACTGTCCGCAGCAATCTGCAAGGCGCACAATTTCCACCGCACCTTTTGCATTGCGGTCTGTGCCGCAATACATGTGCTTTTCATACCGCATCTGGTTTTGTGCAATAAAACGGTCTGCCAGCACCACGATCTCTTTCTCTGAGCGGTAATTGGCCTCCATTTTGAAAACTGCCGCATCATGATACAATTCAGAAAAACGCAGGAGTTCCTCCGGGCTTGCGCCGCGAAAGGAATAAATACTTTGATCTTCATCCCCTACCATAAACAGCATAGCGCCTTTTTGCACAAGCAAGGCAATAATTCGGTGCTGTAAAAGGGAAGTATCCTGCGCCTCATCCACGCATACTGCGTCGTATTGATCCTGAACCCGATTCAAAATATCCGGACAGCGCCGAAAAATGTCCCAACACAAAACCAGCATGTCGTCAAAATCCATAAACCGGCCTTCCTTGCATGCCGCGGCATACGTCTGATAAATATCCTCAAACGCTTCAATCCCGCTCTCTGATTGTTGCGGTGAAAGCATACGGTTCTTGATTCGCCCAATCTCCTGTTCAATCTCTTCAAGCTGATCCTCCGCCGGATATCTTCCCGTCGCTTTTCGTACCGCATCACGTAAAATACGGTATTTTACAGCCGCATTTTCACCGGCAAGAAGTGTTGGCAGCCTGCGCCGATATTGTTTTGCATACAAATGCAAAACCCGGTAGCAAAAGCTATGGATCGTGGAAAAACGCACCTGTGGAAACGCAGAAAACAGCGCCGTATAACGGCGCTGCATGTCCGCAGCAGTCTCTCTGCTGAAAGTAAGCGTCAAAATCCGTGCAGGGCTTATGTGCAAAACAGAAAGGCAATATGCGATACGGGCTGTCAGTACCGTTGTTTTACCGGAGCCCGGGACAGCTAAAAGAAGTGTGCTTCGCGCTTGTGTGGATATCGCTTTTTTCTGCTGGTCATTTAAAACAATACCATGTACATCCGAAAGATAGGAAAACAAGCCGCTCACTTCTTTTTACGCACCACCGACAGCGGAAGGAAGGCCCGGTCACTTTCGATAGACAGCGCCATTTCCGGATGGCAGGCTGCCCCAATCGCCTGCCCTGCTTGATCCTGCATTCCGCGCACTACAAGTAAAACAGGTTCCTTTCCCGGCTCTAATATTTCTACCTGATCGCCTTCGCAAAATTTATTTTTTTGTGTCAGATAAAGCCTTCCATCCTGATAGGCCCCAGTTACCGCAACAATATCGTATTCCCTGATATAGCCGCCATTTTCATAATATTGGGTCGGCGTATCAAAATAAAAGCCTGTGCTATACTGCCGGTGGCTCACTTTTTCTACCTCGCCGCGCAGCCACGGCCGAAGCTTGAAGCCGGCAGGATTTTGTAAATAGTCGTCCACCGCAATGCGGTAAGCATTTGTGATTACAGCTACATAATAAGAAGATTTCGCACGCCCTTCAATTTTTAAGCTATCAACACCCGCTTCTGCCAATTTATCGATGTACTCAAGCATACACAGATCCTTTGCATTTAAAATGTAACTGCCTTTCTCATCCTCAAACACCGGAAAATAAAGTCCCGGCCGTTTTTCCTCCATCAGATAGTAGCCCCAGCGGCAGGGCTGCGCACATTCTCCTCGATTTGCATCGCGTCCTGTCAGATAGTTTGACAGGACACATCGTCCGGAAAAAGACATACACATTGCACCATGCACAAACACCTCAATCTCAAGGTCCGACGGTGTCTTCCTGCGGATTTCCGCAATTTCCGCAAGGGAGAGTTCCCGTGCCAAAACAACGCGTTTTGCTCCAAGCTCATAGAGCATGCAGGCTGTTTCATAGTTCACAATGCCGTTTTGCGTGGAAATATGGATTTCAAGCTCTGGTGTTGTGCGCTTTACTACAGCGAGCGTACCGATATCCGATACAATTACCGCATCTACCCCTGCATCGCGCACTAACTCTAAATAGCGGGGCAGCTGTTCTATCTCTGCATTGTGCGGCAGGATATTGACAGTCAGATAAACGCGCGTACTGTGTGCGTGGCAAAATTTGACTGCCTCTTTGAGCTCCTGCTCACTGAAATTCGCTTGAGACGCGCGCATCCCAAATTGCTTGCCCGCAAGATACACCGCATCCGCCCCATACTGCACTGCAGTGCGCAGCCGTTCAAAATCCCCGGCCGGCGACAGCACTTCGAGCTGCCTTTCTTTGCTCATGCCCTACCTCCCATTTTAGTTGCATTTCCTGTTTACAGACACAGCACATCGCTTTTTTAAGCAATGTGCTGTGCCGCTTTCCATTTGTAATTTCCAATATCAGACAAGACCGGCTTTCTGTAAGTTAATCTGATGTTCAGCATACGTTTCAGCATAGTAAAACTGGCCGGTTGTCAGATCGCTGCAGAAGAAATAGTAATCTGTATCATCCGGATTTAAGACCGCTTCAATAGCGGCTTCACCCGGATTGCAGATAGCTCCCGGCGGCAATCCACCGCTCTGGTAGGTGTCATAGGCGTCCAGAATCTCTTGATTCACCGCCGTCCCCATTTGCTCTTTCAATTCCCGCGCATAAACCCGCGTCGGGTCAGCCTGCAATAACGGATATGTCCCGGGGTTGTTCAGACGATTATGGTAAACGGAAGCTACTTTTTTCATCTCCGTTGTTTTGCCTGCTTCCTGCTGCACAATAGAAGCCAGCCGAATCGTATCCTCTTCCGACATCCCCATTTCCTGCATTTTTACTTGATATTCTTCCATTTTGTCTTCATAATTGTCCAACATTTTTTTAATCACATTAGCCGGACTATCGTTTTTATAGAAATAATACGTATCAGGGAAAAGGAACCCTTCCAACCGATGATATTTCAAAGGGTCATCTGTCAGTTTTTCTTCAAATGCATATCCAAAACTTGCGGTATTATCTGCGGCGTCGATGAAATCCTGTGCGCTGCACACACCGTTTTCTTCAAGCCTTTTCGCCATTTGATATAGCGTAAATCCCTCTGGAAAAGTGACAGAGACCTCTTCTCTGGATGCACCATATTTAAACAGTTCTGAAATAATATCACTGTACGACATATTGGAATTCAGCGTGTACGTTCCATAATGGAAAGAACCTTCCGGGCTATTCAGCTTATAATAAACGCGGAATAAAAAAGATGAATTGATCACGCCTTTTTCTTCCAAAAGCGCCGCTACATCGGTAACGGTTGCATCCTGCGGTACCTCAAACGCAATGACCCGATCCGCCTTTCCAAAACCGAAGGCGTCTTGTGCCCCAAAGATAATAAACATAGAAAGGAGCGCAGAGATTCCTACAATAATAATCCCGATCATTACACGGGCAAACGCTGATTTCCTGCGTTTGCTCCGGATTTTCCCTGCATCCTCATGCAGCGTATAATCCGGGATTTCTTCCAGCTGCTTTCCAAGATCGAGCTGAAAACCCTTGATCCGGCGTCCTGCAATTGTATTATCCTCATCTGCCGTTTCATCTTCTTTTTCCATATGATCCGGCTGGGTGTCTCCGCTATCCGGCTGTCCATCTTCCAGCGTCTCCGGCGCATGGGCATCAAAAGACGGTTCTTTGGAATCAGACGATACATCCGTCTCCGGCGGATGCTCTGCCTCCTCTTCTGGCAAACGCTTTTCTTCATCAGCCATTTTCATGGTCCTCCTGTTTTTTTATGGTCAGTATATACTTCGGCGTCACAACATAATCCGCAGGCACATCATACCGTCCGTGCGGCAGCTTATTGGCAATACAGGAAGGATAGCAAATCCCCACTTTTACGCCGTTAAACCGCTGTAAAAAACGATCATAATAGCCTTTTCCAAAGCCGATGCGATATCCCTCCGTATCAAATGCAAAAGCCGGAAGGATGCAAAGCGCGCCGGAAAAATCGCTGACGCATGCGTGCACAGAGGGATCCGGTTCCAAAAGCCCAAATGTATCCTCTTTCAGCTCATTGATGCTTTGTATAGCGTAAAAGGCCATTTTCCCACTGCGATCCAGACATTTTGGCACTGCCACCGTCTTTTTTTCAGAAAAAGCATGCTGTATCAATCCAATGGTATCTACCTCAATAGGTGTGGAAACATAGCATAAAAGCGTCCGCGCATCCCGATAGAAAGGCGATGCCACCATACGCTTAAAAATGGCCTCGTCAAATTCCTTTTTCTGGGCAGGATCCATATTCTCTCTTATTTTGCGGTATTTTGCGCGCAGTTCCCGTTTCAACGGGCGGATATCAACTATTTTACGCATAAAACCGCGTCCTTTAAAAGCTCTGCGCGTTCTTTTGAAAGCAGACGCTCGATTAGCGCAAAAGCAAACCGATCCGCCACACCGGCTCCGCGCGCCGTAATAAATATGCCGTCTGCCTCCACCGGGGCGCCGGTAACTACCGCGCCTAAAAGCTGCTCCTCAAAGCCGGTATAGCAGGTTGCACGCTTTTCCTTTAACAATCCCTTCCGGCCTAAAATAGAAGGCGCCGCACAGATCGCGCCAATCGGTATCTGCCTGTCTACACAATAATCTATCATGTTTAAAACGGCAGCCGAATGCTCCAAATTGAGAGTACCCGGCATGCCGCCCGGCAAAACGATCATCTGCACCTTTCCAGGATCCATCTCTTCCGGAAGGATATCTGCTTGCACAGTAATACCATGCGAACCACGCACCAGCTTTCCCGTAACGCCCACTGTCTGCACCGAAAGTTCGCACCGGCGAAGATAATCGACAGGCGTCAGCGCCTCAACCTCTTCAAAACCATCTGCTAAAAAGACATAGATCATCGTTTTCCCTCCATTATTCAGCATCCGCCATGATTTTCCCTTTTAGTTTAACATCAAATTCATATATCCGTCAATCTTTATCGGCATTTTTCGCCTTTCCTTTATCCCAATCGGCTTAATCATGCCATACGGCCTCTGCTTTCCATATACGCCTTCCGTCAAAATCCGCACAGCGCCTGTCTTTTCGCATAATACTCCTGCTGCATGGGACAAAGCATCGCCGAAAAGTGACGTTTCCCGGATATACAGCGTATTTCCGTCCTGCTCAAACGCGAGATAGCCGCTGCCGCAAGCGGTATGGGCCAGCAAGATTTCTCCTCCCGAACGCAGGAAATCTTCATACCGAAACCTGCATAGCGCTGGGCAGAGCTCAAACGATGCGCTGTGCAGGGACAAATATTTCTCCCGCAAATCGATGAAATCCTCAGCCTCACATGAGGAAAGCTCTGCCTTCGGATTCAAGCGCCGCGGTATCTGTTCAGTACCGTGAAAAAAATACGTCTGATATCCAAGCTTTTGATACATCGAAAAAAGCCGCCGGTTTGCCGGCACTAAAGCAAGAAACTGCACTTTTTCTTTTTCGGCTGTTTTGCAGGCGTATTTTTCAAGCGCCGTCATCACGCCTTGCTCGCGAAAAGCCGGATCCGTTGCCACCGCATAGATATATCGGCTTTCATACGCCGAACTGCCCATACGAAAAACAGCCGGAAGCGAAAACTGCATGCCGGCCAACGTATCTTCTGAAACAGCCATAAAGCAGGCATGGTCAAATGGGGCGCAGGCAAAAAAAGCGGATATCATTTCCGGCGGGTCGCCGAAGACACGCTGCCACAACGCCAGCGCCGCAGTCTGCATCTTTTTATCTCCCCGAAAAAGTTCTACAGTCATTCAGCCAATGTCACTCCATATTTTGCCACTAAAAAAAGTGGGTGATAAGATTCCTTTGCACGCCGAAGCCCTGCAATTCCAAGATCTTCTTCTCGATTTACGTAGGTATAGCCCTGGCACATCTGCGCCAAAAATTCACGGTTGATGGCAGGATATGCCCCTTGTATATGGGAAAACGCCTTTTCAAAATGCACTACCACCGTATCGCTGTTCAGACGTTCCCCAACAGTGTAGGCCACTACTTTACCGTCTACTCGCAGCAACCCGCCAAAGCATCCGAGTTCTTCTAAATGGGTCATGCACAGTCGGATCGCACAGCGCTCTGCCAAAACACCTTCTTCCTTCAATTCGGCGTTTTCTATGCTCCATTGCCGGTTCATCTCCAGGCATTCCGAAGCATTGGCCGCTGTAATCGGTTCAAAAGACCAGTTATTCTTGTAAAAGTGTGCCAAATGATTTCGCTTCCCATGATATTTTTTCCCGGAAAGATTGACAAGATCGGACACCAGATAAACGTAGTCTGCGTAGTCGCGATGCTCCGTGATACAAAATTTCCCCGGAAAAAGCCGTATGAGCTGTTCTTTATCCGCTTCTTCCACGCTGTGCATGCGGAAACGGATTCCCTGACTGCGGCAATATGCCAAAAGCGCTTCCATTACCGGTTTTATTTCACCGGTCCCAGCCGGGTAAAGAAAAGAGATCCCATTCTCTCCTTCATCGTTGCGAAGCGCCACAATATAATAATCATTTATACGGCAGACCCGCGCATCATACGTTCTGTGCCACGCATAATGATTGCCAAAACAATATTCGCAGGACATGTGGTGTGTGCGGCTTAAAATTTCCCGCATCCACGGTCCGTCTTGTAACGTAAGTTTGTGAAAGTCAAGCATAGAGCTCCTTATCTAAAATCATCAGTATTTCATTTGTTATAGCCTCTGGCGGCCGCGGGATCCCCGAAGACGCACAAGGAATGACAATCCAGCCTTCCTTTTGCGCCGCATACGCAGCAGTACGCCCGCACTGTTCCAGATATCTTCGATTTTTTTCATGGATGTCCTTTTTCGTCTCATCGCCGCCATACCGGCTTTCAATCAACCGGTCTGCCGTCTCACGCGGCATGTCCAGAAACAAAACCAGATCCGGGCGCGGAAGTCCCAGCTTTTCATATTCGTAATCCGAAAGCCACGCCAAAAAGCGATCCCATTCTTCAGACGGCAGCTTTCCCATTTGATGAATTGCATTGGAACTGACATAGCGCGTAGCAATGACAGTGCCGCCGGCATGATAAAAGTCACGCCAAAACTGTATGAAGCTGGCGTATCGATCCACAGCATAAAAACTCGAGGCGGCATAAGCATTCACATCGTCTGCATTGTCGGAGAAGGCGCCGGACAAATACATCCGAACCAAAGCGGAGGAAGGCTGCTCATAATCCGGAAAAGAAATCAGCTTCACACGTTTGCCGGCCGCGTTCAGGACATCGTACAAACGTTTCGCTTGTGTAGATTTTCCGGATCCATCCAATCCGTCTATCACGATCAGTTTCCCGCTCATCACTTTCCCTCCTGATGCGCATGCTCCGCCTCGCTGTGCAGTTTTGTATATTTGCACCTCATCTCAGCGGCTTGTCCACAGCTCATTTTCCCTTCGGAACATCCTTTTTTATAGCAGGACGGCCCTGCATTCCGAAATAGGGTTGGAGCTACCTCGCTGACCAATCGGAGCATTTCCTCTGCCGCTGCGCGGATCTCCCATTGTGCACGATTACAGCAGCGGTGCCGGAAAAAATTATACAGGCTGCGGGCGTTCATTGTAATGATCATCTGTGTATCGCAGGCATTTGGCAGGACAAAGCGCGCATCTTCAATCGCCTTTTTTTCTGCCATACGTTTCGCCTCTTTTTCATTTTTCCCTTCTGCAAGCAGCGCTGCGCAATGTTTCTCCTGCAGAATATCGGCAAGGCGGTTATATGCCGCCAGATCCGCACGCATCGCTTCTTCATAGACGGAAAGCGCTTCCGGTGAATCGAGCACTTCAGGAGGTGTGATATAGGCAAAGCCGTCTTTTTTAACGTAGCGCTGGCTCTGCACAGAAAACGAAGCGATACGATGGCGGGTAATCTGCGCCAAAAAAGCGCGGGAAACCCCTTCAATACCAAATGTAAAGCTTACATGCTCAATCGGGCTCTCATGCCCCAAAGAAGCGAGCATCTCGACAAAATCGGCGGCTTTTTGATCGTCCAGCCCCTCATAAAGTCCGCTTGCCGTCGCGTTGGCCGCGTAACAAAGTTTGGCTGCCGCTGCCACAACCCGTTCCGGATTCGGCGTATATGAAAGCAATGTAATTTTCATCCTGCTTGTCCTCCTCTTTGCTGCGCAAAAAGAGGGCGCACCCTCTTTTTGCTTCTATGGAACCTATGCTCATCCTGTTATTGTGTGCCGCCTGCACAATCAATATCCTCCAAACGCGGCGGGAAAAATTCGTTGACCGGAAACTTAATCTTTTTAAAAAGCTCGCATGGGTCATCCGCCGACGTTACACACTCCTTATCCGGAATGCAGAAATCATAAACCGGTACCATCATCTGGACATTGCGTTCAAGCTGGACAATGGAAAACAGGCCGATACTGATGCAGACAATTTTGGCAGGCCGTACGCTGTCAAATTCATCATCGAACAGCTTAGAAACGACTGCCGGACATGTAAACTGGACTTCCTTTCCGCAATCCGGCACATCGCATACCCGGCATGCCAGACAAATCGGATCGACAACCGACAAATTTGCTGTAGGCAGGTTCTCATCACAGCAGCAATTCTTATCATTGTTGACAATCAATCGATTTGAAGTGAACTGATTGACACTTCCCTCGCTGCCATAGAGAATCACTTTTTTCTGAAATACGCTGATGCCTTCCACTTTTACCGGCGGCGTCATCGGTGATACAACCGCCTCCAGCTTTACAAGAAAATAGAACGTCATATCCACCGAAAAAAATCCTTTGTTAAAAGGAACCGGCTCAACATCCATCAAAACAGTATACACCTGCACATTTTTGCACTTGACCGCAGTCGAGTTGTCGATGATCGACTGGTTCAACGGCGTAAAATAAACCTGCAAATCTTCTAAACAGTCCTTGTCGGAGCAGCTGTCATAAATCCGTCCGGCATTGATGCAGACCGCCTCTTTAAAGCCGTTCTGTCCGCCGGACTGCTGCGCCGCAAATTTCGGTTCAGCCATAAGAATCCTCCTCATCCTTTATCTCGGGAAGGCGACGCCCTCCCTGCAGGCGCGAAGAAATGAATACGCCTATTCCATAGTATGAGAAATCTCCCGTTTGGTGCACCGCAAAACACAAGGATATGCCGTACAATCTGTACCGAACGCCTCTATTTTACCATACCCTTCATTTTTCTTCAACTAAAATCGAGACACGGGACACCTTTACCTTTTGCCGACAGGAAATCAATATATCCACGATATCCTTACATCAACCACATACAGCGCCCCATCCGCTCAAAAGGGTAAAAAACGTCTTGTTACCAAATTGTAACTTGCTATTTCGACACAAGCTCTGTACAATGGACATGAACATTTCCAGCCGTTTCTACAAATATCCCTTCGGTTGGAAAAACAATTTTTACAAGAGGTTCTTGTTATGCGAAGAAAACATTTATATCTTGCAATATTCTTTTGTATGCTTATTTTATTCTTTTTGCCGACTTCCTTCCCTGCTTCCGCTGAAACGTCAGATCAAGCGGCAAATGAATTGACCGATTCTACATCCATTACGCTGAATGGGTCAACTTCCGGTATCGCTAAATTAAAAGACGGTTCCTATACCTCTAAAATCTCCTGTAAAGCTGGGGATATTATAAGGATTTCTTCCGATTCTGAAATCTGGTCACTCTATTTGATTTTCGATCGCGTTCCGAAAAAATATACAGTTGAGAGCGGCGGGCAGATCCAAGCCTGCGGAACATCCGGATTTCTTCACGAAGTCATCCGCCCATCTACTCCCTCAAAAGAAGTGTCCATCACCCTTCCGGACACTATCCTGTGCGAGATCCGTCTTTTTTCAAAGGGGCAGCTGCCAGACACGGTTCAAGATTGGGAAGCACCATACAACGACTGTGACATGCTTCTTCTTCCAACGCATGCAGATGATGAACATATTTTTTTCGGCGGTATCATGCCCTATTATGCCGGCGAAAAAGGAATGAAAGTACAGGTGGCATATCTTACTAACCACTGGGGAGAGCCGTACCGCCCGCATGAACTGCTCAACGGCCTTTGGGAGGTTGGCATACGCGCTTATCCGGTGATATCTGAATTTTCTGACTATTATTCGGAAGCTTTGGAACACGCTAAAACATTGTATGATACAGAAAAGATGCTTGCTTATGAAGTGGAACTCATCCGCCGGTTTAAGCCGGAAGTGGTCGTCGACCATGACATCAACGGCGAATATGGCCATGGTGTGCATATGCTGAACACTTGGCTTTTGCAGCAGGCAGTTGAGCAAAGCGGCAATGCGCAGTATTTTCCAGAATCCGCCCAAAAATACGGCACATTTGACGTGCAAAAAACGTATCTGCACCTCTATCCGGAAAATGAACTGATTATGGACGTTGATACTCCGCTTAAGGCGTTTGGCGGCAAAACAGCTTATGAAGTGGCTGTTGCGGGTTTTTCCAAGCATGTATCGCAGCAAAAATGGTTTTCCGTCGAAAAGAGCGGGAAATACGACTGCCGCAAATTCGGACTTTACCGTACGACGGTGGGGCTTGACAGCGGAATTGGAGACTTTTTTGAAAATGTGACCTTTTCCGATGCACCGGATCCGCTTCCGCCAAAAGAAGAGAGCACGCAGGAGACGGCCTCTGACATACAAACCGAATCATCGGACACCGTCAGCAAAACGGAAAGCACACTCTCTTTCTGGTACTTGATCCCGATCGTTCTCGGTGCTGCTGTTTTGTTATGCTGCATCATTGTAATAAGGAGGAAAAAGGAAAAATGAAAATCAAAGGCGCAATTGCCGTAGGAAAACCCACTGGACGTATCAGGCGTATACTCGGCCGCAGCGCAATTGTTTTGGGAATTACACTCGGCGCTGTCCTTATCTTGTTTTATTCCGCCATGCTCATTATTTGCTATGGCCCGTCTCCCCGTGCGCGCGACCTCTTTGTGAACACTTGTATGGAGACCAGTTTCGCTAAATACTTTCCCCCGCTTGTTATGTCGCGTGCCCGCATTGAAGAAATCGAAGCGGCCAACGCACTGATTGACAATGGTGAAGTAACCGACAGCAGCCAAGATTTTACTAACATTTCGCAGGATGCCGCACAGCCTGATATTGAAATTGTTGATGTAGTAGGTTCCACTTATAAAGGGAAAATGATGATCGTTAAGGATCCTTCACGGGTAGTGGTCGGAACTTCTTCTGAAACATTCAGTTCTTCTACACCCGGAAAAAAGCTGGATCAGATTATTGCAGATGCCGGCGCTGTAGCCGGAACCAACGCCGGAGGGTTTGTTGATGACGGAGGTGTCGGAAACGGCGGCATGCCGCTCGGCATTGTCATTAAAGATGGAAATCTTTTGCTTGGTTCCCGTTCCACAAAGGAAACCCTTGTTGGATTCGATCAAAAAAATGTGCTTCATGTCGGTACCATGACGGCTGGGGAAGCTCTGGATAAAGGAATCCGTGATGCTGTAAGCTTTGGCCCCGCCTTAATAATCAACGGAAACCCGGCGGAAAATGCAGGGTCCGGAGGGGGCCTGAATCCGCGTACTGCAATCGGGCAGCGTGCAGACGGTTCTGTGCTGCTTCTTGTAATCGACGGCCGTCAGCCGCACAGTCTTGGCGCAACACACAAAGACTTGGTCGATATTATGGTACAATTTGATGCAATCAATGCCTGTAACTTAGACGGCGGATCCTCCTCCATGCTTTATTATGAAGGTGAGCTGCAAAATGTATGCTCTTCACTGTATGGGCCGCGGCGGATCCCTACTGCTATTCTTGTAATGTAAGGAGATACTTTTGTGGAAAAAGCAAAGAAAAAGCATTCCAAATTTTTTGTTGCCGCATGGATTTTAACAGGCCTTTTTGTTTTGGCCATCAGCGTTATCCTTTTGATCCTGTGGAATTTCCTTGCCGCCTTTGAGAAATCGGATCCGCGCCATTACATCGATGAGGTCGTAACGGCTATCGAACAACAGCGCTACAGTGAAGCTGCTGCACTTTCCCATTTTGAAGAGAGCCGCTTTTTCACAGAAAAACAGTATGAAGCGTATATTAAGGAAACACTTGGCGAAGGCACGAAACTAAAAGTTATGGAAGCAAAATCCGAAACAGAAGGAGAAAAAGTATACCGGATAAAAGGTGCCAACGGCGAACTGCGCTTTATTTTAACGGAACAGCCGAATACGCTTGGATTTGGCATGTCAAGCTATTCTGTCCGGCAGGATTTCGGTGAATCCGGAACATGGAAAATTACCGCTCCCTCTTCCGTTCCGCTCACAGTAAACGGCGTCCCGCTGGATGAAAGCTTCCGCATCAGCGAGACTTCTGTTCCGGAATCATACCGCACCCTGCATGATACTACTTTAGCTCCGCAGCTTGTTGTGTATGAAATAGACGGGCTTTACACACAGCCTATAATCGAATCCAAGGAAGCAGGCACACAGATTTCTTATTCTGAGAATGATCAGACTGCACAGGTTTCTGTTATAAAAGAAAGTATTCCGCAGGAGCGAGAGGATAAAATTTTAAAAGCCGCGAAAACCTACGCCTATTTTGTTTCCGGCGATGCCACACTGACTGAACTATCCCGGCTTCTGTACCGTGAGACAGCATTTTATGATTCTGTTAAAACCTATTCAAGCTATTGGTACATCAGCCATGACAGTGTGGCTTTTGAAAATCTCAACGTCTCGCAATATACAGAATATGGGGAAGACGCCTTTTCCGCGGAAGTTTCTTTCGATTACCGTGTCCGTCGTGTACGGAGCAATATCGACAACACATATCCCACGCATTATCGCGTTTCTTTTGCAACAATAGACGGAGCGCTTCAAGTAGTAAATATTGAAGTGCTTTAGCCAATACATAATGCTGAAAGCAAAATTGCTTTCAGCATATCTGGACAAGGGCAGGATGATGTGATTGCCGCAATAGAAATCAGGCTGATAGCAGCTAATTGTGCCAAGCCCCCGGAAAGCTTGATATTATGGACTTTCCGGGCATAGATACAAAAACAGCCCTCCGATTTGGAAGGCTGTTTTTGTATGAAAGATTGTTCCTTAATATGGTGCGAAGGATGGGATTTGAACCCACACGTCGAATACCGACACTAGCACCTCAAGCTAGCGCGTATGCCATTCCGCCACCTTCGCATATTCACAAGGCCGTTTTGACCCTGCGAATGATAGTATATCAAAACCGCTGTAAAATGTCAAGCTTTAATTTTCTTTTTTCTGGTGTTTTGCGAAAGATGCAGAAAAAAGGAAAGATCCCGCCGTGTAATGCTGCCTAACACAAACAAAAGAAGCAGATACGCCGCAAAGCTGAACAGCACGCCAACCACAGCATTTTCAATAAGCAGCGCTGATACGGTGCAAGACAATACAATGGAGGCCAACGGCTGAAGCAGCCATCTGCGCCAATCAATTGCAACACGGCTCACCTTGATCAAGCGTGCCGCACTCATTGAGGCATTAAAAACCGTTCCAACATACAGCATAAACAACCATCCGCGCATTCCCGAAACCGGTACCAGAAAGAGTACCAGAAGCACGCGCATCACCGCATCCGCCATATTGTATTTCATGGAAGCGACCTGTTGGTTTAATCCTTTTAAAATGCTGTCTACAATCTGGTCAAGATAAAGCAAAGGAATCAGCGGACATAGTGCCCGTACGTACTCTGCTGCCTGTACCTTTGGAAAAAATACAGCGCATAGCGGATCCGCAAAAGAAAACAGAAGGCCCGCAATAAAAAAGGCGTATAGCAACGTCGCTTTCAGGCACCGGTGCGTCATCGTGCGAACGCGCTTTTTATCGCCTGTCGCCGCCGCCGCAGATACTTCCGGTACAAGCAGGCTGGCAAAAGGGGTGAGCAAGACGGATGGAAGCATCAGCACCGGCCACACCATCCCTTTGACAATACCATATTGAGAAAGCGCTTCATCCGCAGCGGCACCGTTTTTGCGCAGTCCTGAAGGTGTCAATACATTTTCAATTGCAGTCAGCATTGCGCGAATATTGTTTCCGATTGCAACCGGCAGTGTAATAGAAACCAGCCGCCTTCCAATTCCTTTCTCTATTTGTCCCTCTTTTTTTAGCCGAAAGCAAACGCATAAAAATAGGGCGTATAGGCAGGATAGGATTTCAGCAGCTACCGATCCGATAACCATTGCAATGCAAACACTGGTGAGGCCGCGCGGAAGGAGCGCCGTTACCAGTGGAATCGTCACGGCTATCACGACAAGCTGTTCCGCCATATCTCCGTTTACGGAAAGACCTGTACGCTGTTGCCCCAAAAAGTACCCACGTATAACAGAGGCCGTACTTAAAAACGGAAGGCCAACTGAAAAGATGCGCAGAGGAATTTCTGCACGCGGGTCACAAAGCCAATATGCCGCAGCCGCCGGTGCAGCAAAAAACAAAAGGAAAGAGGCGGCAACGCCTAAAATAAGGGAAAATAGAAGGCCAAGGCGGAACGCTTTCCTTGCTCCGGCAGGAGAACCCTTAGCAAGCTGTTCAGATACAATTCGGGTTACAGCAATCGTCACGCCGGAAGTTGAAAATGTTACGGCCAAAAAATAGACGGAAGACACCAGCTGAAACAGCCCTGTTCCCTCCGCTCCTACCGTATTCGACATCCAAATCCCAAACACGGTATTGACAGCCCGTAAAATCAAAGTATATATCCCAAGCGATAAGGCCCTGCTTAAAAACCTTTTTTGCCGCACACGACCTCACCTCCTCCTTTTATTGATATGCCGCACTCCTCCCTTTTATTTTCAGATTATTTCTTGCTTTTTTGCAGAAGATATGATATATCAATGATATACTGTTTTTTTTCTTTGATCAAAAAGTAAAAATGGGAAAACACACGTTTTCCATCAAATGATTATGGGAGGCTTCTATAATGGACAATACTGCAATTTACCGGATACCATATGGACTGTACTATCTTGGCACATCGAACGGTGCAAAACAGAATATCTGTGTTGTCAATACTGTAGCACAAGTAACCGATACACCGCAGCGTATCAGCGTGACCGTTTTAAAAACGAATTTAACTTGTGAAATGATCACAGCTTCCGGCACATTCAGCGCCGCCATTCTCGACATCGATTCCACACTTGAAGATGTTGCACACTTTGGCCAGCAGAGCGGCCGAAGCACTGACAAACTCACTGGTATGGATATTCAAAACGACACTTTAGGCAATCCGCTTTACATCCAAAACTGTGCTGCTGCGCTTTCTGCAGCCGTTGTACAAAAAATAGATCTTGGTACACATATGCTGTTTATCGGAGAAGTCAAAGACGCATCCGTACTTTCGGACAAAACCCCCTTAACTTATGCGGAATACCGCGCGCGTAAATCCGGAAAAACATCTTCTGTGCAAACAGAAGAACAAAAGGCCACCTATCAGTGCAGCATATGCCATTACGTCTATGATGGGGATATCCCTTTTGAAGAGCTTCCTGACGATTATGTCTGTCCAATATGCAAGAAACCGAAAAGTGTATTTGTAAAAATGTAAAAAGCCGAAAGCGATTCGGATGATGTCGGTTTGTCAATGATGTGTTACAGATTTGGGAAAGAAAAAAGAACCTGTTTCGGGGAACGCCAATTAAGAGGCCTCATAGGGAAGTTATTGTATT
>CAJFJV010000020.1 GCA_904384225.1 uncultured Oscillospiraceae bacterium
CAAATCTATCCGCAAAGCAAAAACGGGCGTTTTATATCTACGAATATGCATCCCCAAATCCCGGCGTTTGGGCAGCAAAAAACCCCGATAAAATCGGGGCTTTTGCGGAATATATCTTTTTTATGTTCCTGTTATGGTGACCCCTGGGAGAATCGAACTCCCGATTACGCCGTGAGAGGGCGTCGTCTTAGCCGCTTGACCAAGGGGCCATCTATATAAAAACGGCTGAAAGCCGTCAATTACAAGATAAAAAGCCATCCGAGATGGCGCTTTATCCAGAAAAACAACAAAGCGATTGCCCTGCTGTTTTTAAATGGTGACCCGTGCGAGAATCGAACTCGCGATTCCGCCGTGAAAGGGCGATGTCTTAACCTCTTGACCAACGGGCCGTTTTGGTAGCGGTAGTCGGATTCGAACCAACGACACTGCGGGTATGAACCGCATGCTCTAGCCAACTGAGCTATACCGCCGTGTCTTCGGACAATCCCGAAGAGAACGAGATTAATTATAGCGCAAGGAAAGCGGCTTGTCAACTGTTTTTGAAGAGATTTTTGCGCTTTAGTTAATATGGATGATTTTACATCAGAAAAAAGAAGGGACAGCGTTTATTTTGTCAAAAAAAGCGCTGCCGTCATCCTTTTTTCCCTTTACGCATAGAATAGTATCGACCGGTATGCAATCCGCTATACGTGCCGGATAACAATTATAAACGGAGTGGTATCGATGCAGAACAAAGACACACTTTCTGAATTGATAAATGAGGCTGGGAAAAAAGCTGGCGTTAATCCGGCGACGCTGCAGCAGAATGTGCAAAACGGACAGCTGGACGCTTTGCTGGCCAATATGAAACCACAGGATGCAAAACGTTTTCAGGAAATTTTAAATAATCCGGCGCTGGCAAAGCAGATCTTGAATACGCCTCAAGCACAGAAGCTTGTCCGCCGGTTTGCGCAGCAGGGAGGGAACGGCAATGGAGGACTTGGCTGAAAAATTAAATGGGATTCTCTCTTCCCCGGAGGGACAGGAACAGTTAAAAGAAATTGCCGCGATGTTTAGCGGCACTGGTGCTCCCGATCTTGCGGGGATATTTGGGCAGAAATCGGAGCCGCCTGCTTCAGCCGAAAAAGCCGAACCAAATGAACCGGGTGTGGAAACCCCGCAGATTGATATGGCTGCTATTGCGGGAATTCAGAAAATGGTCAGAAGTATGAACACGAATGATAAAAACACGCAGCTTCTTTTGGCTTTAAAGCCACATTTTAGCGAAGCAAGGCAAAAACGCGTAGACAACGCGGTTAAAATGCTGCGCCTGATGTCGCTTTTGCCAATGTTGAAGCAAAGCGGTATTTTGTCAGGACTAATTTAATCAGGAAGGGAGGCGCGGAAGTGGCGAGAAGCTACAGCAATGAAGAAATTTTGGCAATGCAGAAGGATGCAATCCGGAGGGTCAATGAGATGCGGCGGATGTCGGAAGAAAAGCTCCGTCAGACCGCGCCGCCGGTACAGGAGGAGCCAAAATCCTCATCGGGCGAGGAAGCTGATCCGCCGAAGGAAAATACAGCATCCATTTGCGGAGCGGACACCGGGCAGCCAACCGGAGGATTGACTGCACTATTAAAGTCGTTTGGCGGCGACCGCGAAACAATGCTGCTGCTTGCATTGCTTTTTCTATTGATTAAAGAAGAGGCGGATACTTCCTTGATATTGGCGCTGGTTTATATCCTTCTATGAAAAGACACAAAAGATGCGGCAAAAGGAATCTGTACGGAACAAGGGCCTGTTGCAAAACAGAATTTTGAAAAAATAGGTCAAAGAAAAAGTTATCGAGAACCTGTCAATATGACGGTTCTCGATAACTTTTTTAATGCACAATTTTCCAGTTTGGGCCTGAAAACTGTATTTTGCAACAGGCCCTTGTTGTTTTCCACGGTGGCCGGGGATAAAGGTTGAAAACACAAATATTGAAGCGGATTTGAAAAGATAAGTTGTAAGGTTAGATTGGTTTGCCGGCGGCATTTGTAGACGGTTGTCTATCTGTAAGGAAATGCGAAAACCAAAAAAGGAGAAAACCCGCAGCGGTTTAAGCATGGAGATGATATGACTGTACCATCTTAGATGGAGCGCCTTTATATATCTTCCATAATTGAAAAGGTTTTATCCGATGCCGGATTTGACAAAGTCTTGTCGAGCCGTTCAAACAGCGCAAACTTTTTTTCGGTAATTTTTACGTATTCGGAGAAAATCGGGGAAAAACAAAGAAATCATATGGTTTTTCGTTGACAAAGGGTGGCTGTTTTTTTATTATTAACTTAGAGAGTTGCGTGCGTCTGGAAAGAATGATGCGCGCTTTGTGTGCTTGATTAGGATGGGAGAGTTGAAATGGAAGAACTGCATAGTGAAATGATCGGCGACCTTGGTATCATTTGTATGCCCGGCTGTGAAGGCTTTGTTGAAAAAGTAGAGCGCTATCTTAAAACGTGGCATAACGATCCGGATCACAATTATGTGGTCAATACTGTGATTTCGCGTTTTGCTTCTGGTGAAGCAAAGGGCCTGATCAGGGAGTCTGTTCGTGGCAAGGATTTATATATTATTACAGACTGCTTTAATTACAGTGTGACGTATAAGATGTATCAGATGGATGTGCCGATGAGCCCGGACGACCATTTTCAGGACTTAAAGCGGATGATTTCTGCAACTGCAGGCAAGGCGAAACGGATTACGGTTATTATGCCGATGCTGTATGAAGGCCGTCAGCACAAGCGCTCTTCGCGTGAATCCCTTGACTGCGCACTCGCGCTGCAAGAGCTGGTGAAAATGGGCGTATCCAACATAATCACGTTTGATGCGCATGATCCGCGGGTACAAAATGCGATCCCGCTTTCAGGCTTTGACAGTTTCCAGCCAACCTATCAAATGATTAAAGCTATGACACGGGCGGTTCCGGATATTGCGTTTGAGGACGATTCTCTGGCGATTATTTCTCCGGATGAGGGCGGCGTCTCCCGATGCCTTTATTATTCTTCTGTGTTGAATGTTAATGTGGGAATGTTTTATAAACGCCGCAATTATTCCGTCATCATCAACGGCAGAAATCCGATTGAGGCGCATGAGTATCTTGGAAACAGCATTGAAGGCAAGGATATTATCGTTGTGGACGATATGATAGCTTCCGGCGACTCCATGCTTGACATCTTTAAAAATTTAAAAGAGCGTGGTGCAAGAAGAATTTTTGCCTGTGTATCGTTTGGTTTGTTTACGCATGGCCTCGAACATTTCGACCAAATGTACGAGCGGGGAATGTTTGATAAAATTTTTACAACCAATTTGATTTATACGCCGGATGAATTGCTCGCAAAGCCTTGGTATTGCTCGGTTGATATGTCGAAATATGTGGCTTATATTATTGAAGAGCTGAACCACGACAATTCAACAAGCAGCCTGATTGATCCTTTCTCCAAGATCAAGGCGCTTCTTGCGCGTTTTAACGCACAGACGGAACAGTATGAGCAGACCACGCTGAATGCCTGACGAGCTTTACCAACGCCCCTTATCGGGGCGTTTTTTGTTTTTGAATGGTCCAAAAGATCTTTAGAGAAAATGGAAATAGTTCCTGTAAGGCAGAATGAAGAAGGTTATCATTACAGGAAAAATTGCCTCCTATCAGAGATAGGCAAAATCGTAAGAAAAAATAGACATGCCGCATAAAACATGCTATATTTGCTTATAGGGGCAACAGGCCGGTTTACTATAATAAAAAGGCGGGATAGATATGGCAAAAGATCAGAAAATAAAGCTGTATGCTTTTACGATAGACTGCAAGGAGCCCTATGAGCTGGCGCAGTTTTATGCGGAGCTGCTCAGCTGGGAAATTGTATTTTGCGATGATGATTATGTATGTGTCGCAGCACCAGGGACGGCGCAAGGAATGTATCCGGGCCTGACGTTCCAGCGGAATCCAGATTATATGCCGCCGGTTTGGCCGGAAAGATCAGGAATGCAGCAACAGATGGCGCATTTGGATTTTGCTGTTTACGATTTGGAGCAGGCAGTAGAGCATGCAGTATCCTGCGGAGCGACAATTGCCGGCGAACAATACGCCGATGGATGGCGTGTAATGATTGATCCTGCCGGACATCCATTTTGCCTGTGTGGGATGCGGCAGCTTTATGAGAAGGAGCACTTCGCCTTGTTGTGAGATTGCTTTTTGCTTAAAAAAGAAGCAGGGGCGTTTCCAGGGAACTTATGGTAATAAAAATGCTGTTTGTGATGCTGCGTGGGGGAAAGCGGGTGTTTGGAACCCAATGCAAAAACACAGCCGTTTGGTAGGTACAATGGTTTTTTTATTCGGAATGCTTTTCTTGCTGTGCAGGATATGGTATACTGTATCTAACTATAAGGATAAAGCAGGAGAAGTCATCTCCTGCTGTAAAGGAGTTTCGGCATATGGCTATAACCGCCCCAAGGGGGACACAGGATGTTGCCCCTTCTGACAGCTATAAATGGCAGTTTGTTGAAAGAACCGTTTTAGAAACGGCGGCTCTGTTTGGTTTCCGCGAAATCCGCACCCCTACTTTTGAACAGATAGAACTGTTTCAACGTGGTGTTGGGAATACCACGGACGTGGTGCAGAAAGAGATGTTTGAAGTAAAAGGCCAAAAGGGAAAGGATATTTTTGCATTAAAGCCGGAAGGTACTGCCGGTGTGGTGCGCGCAGCACTTGAAAACGGGTTTTTAAATGATGCGCTTCCGCTTAAAGTATGCTATGTTACGCCGTGCTTTCGGCACGAGCGGCCGCAGGCGGGCAGGCTGCGCGAATTTCATCAGTTCGGCTGCGAGGCGTTCGGTTCGAAATCACCGTATGCGGATGTAGAATTGATTTCTCTGGTCGATCACATTTTAAAGCTGTTTGGTGTCAAGAATATCAGCTTGAATATCAATTCTATCGGATGCAAAACCTGCCGCGCAGAATATCATGCTGCTCTGCAAGCGTATTTTGCACAATACAAAGATCAATTGTGTGATACCTGCCTAGAGCGACTTGACAAAAATCCAATGCGGATATTGGATTGCAAATCTCCGACATGCGGGGAAATCGCAGAAAATGCGCCGGTTGTAACGGATTATCTGTGTGATGAATGCAAAGCGCATTTTACTGCTGTAAAGCGCGGGCTTACCAAGCTTGGGATTGCCTATGTTGTGAATCCGAAAATCGTCCGCGGGCTGGACTATTATACCAAAACGGTGTTTGAATTTGTGTCCTCAGAGATAGGCGCACAGGGTACGGTTGTCGGCGGAGGAAGATATGACGGGCTTGTAGAAGAGCTTGGCGGAAAACCTGCGCCGGCGCTTGGCTTTGCAATGGGAATTGAGCGCTTTCTTCTGTTGTTTGACGCACAGGGAATTGAACTTCCAAAACCGTCTGTATGCGATTTGTATATCGGCAGCATCGGGATCCCAGCGGGCGAGAAGGCGATGGAGATTGCAGATAAACTTCGGACAGAGGGCTTTTCTGTACAATTTGATATAATGGATCGCAGCGTGAAAGCACAGATGAAATATGCCAACAAGCTTGGTGCAAAAATGTCTATGATTTTAGGCGATAACGAACTTGTTACTGGAAAGGCCCAAATTAAGGACATGGCAACAGGTGAGCAAAAAGAAATCGATTTTGAAAATGAGCTGGTAAACGTGCTTTACGACGCGGCGCTTGCCGCAGAAGCAGATGCATTGGCCGGGCAGCTGGGTGAAGATGCCTTTAAAAGAATTATGCAGCTTGGCAATGAAAAAACGGAATAAAGTAACGAGCGGAAGGGAAGCTTTTCATATGGCTGAAAGAATGGGAAATATGCGCCGCACGCATTATTGTGGCGAGGTATTGGAGCCGATAATAGGCAGAGAGGTTACGGTTGCTGGATTTGTGCAGCGCCAGCGGGATAAAGGGAATTTGATTTTCATCGATTTGCGCGACCGTACGGGTATTGTACAGCTCACATTTGATGATACAACGGATCGCGAAGTTTTTGCGAAAGCAAAGGCGGCAAAAAGCGAGTATGTTCTGATTGCCGCAGGGGAAGTCCGCCGCAGAGAAAGCGTAAACCCTGACATCCCAACTGGAATGGTTGAAATCTATGTAAAAGAGATGCGCACGCTTGCTACGGCACAGACACCGCCGTTCCATGTGAACGACGACGGCAAGGTAGGCGATGAGATTGCGCTGAAATACCGATATTTGGATTTGCGGCGGGAAAAACTGCAAAAGAATATTATCCGGCGCCATCAGATTGCAAAAGTAACGCGCGACTATTTCTATGAAAACGGCTTTTTGGAGATTGAAACGCCGATGATGATGAAGTCCACGCCGGAGGGGGCGCGTGACTATTTGGTGCCGTCCCGGATCCATGCGGGAAAGTTTTATGCACTGCCGCAGTCCCCGCAGATTTATAAGCAGCTTTTGATGGTCGCGGGCTATGACAGGTATATTCAGCTTGCCCGCTGTTTTCGGGACGAGGATCTTCGTGCAGACCGCCAGCCGGAATTCACCCAGATTGACCTTGAGATGAGTTTTGTGGATGTAGACGATATCCTGAAAATAGGGGAAGGGTATATAAACCGCTTGTTTCATGATGTGCTGGGTGTCGATATCCCGCTTCCGCTCCCCCGCATGACCTTTAAGGATGCGATGGAGCGTTTTGGCTCAGATAAGCCGGATACCAGATTCGGCATGGAATTATGCGATTGCTCTGCTTTGGTGAAAGACTGCGGCTTTTCTGTATTTTCCGGCGCTGTACAAAACGGCGGGAGCGTACGTGCCATTGTAGCAAAAGGCGGTGCAAAAACGCTTTCCAGAAAAGAAATAGACAAATTGACGGAACAAGCGCGCGGGATCGGTGCAAAAGGGCTTGCATACATCCGTTGGGCGGATGAAAAGCCCAATTGCTCGTTTGGAAAATTTATGAGTGAGGAAGAATTATCTGCGCTGATGGCACATATCGGATGCGAGCCGGGGGACGCGGCGCTGTTTGTTGCGGATAAAAATTCAGTTGTTCTCCCTGTTCTGGGGCAGCTCCGCCTGACGGTGGCAAAAAAGCTTGATATGATTCCGGAAGGAGTATTCCATTTTCTTTGGATTACGGAATTTCCGTTTTTTGAATATGACGAGGAGAGCGGAAAATGGGTGGCCATGCATCATCCGTTTACTATGCCGATGGACGAATGCCTTCCGTATCTTGATACAGATCCCGGATCTGTGCGGGCAAAAGCGTTTGATTTAGTAGTAAATGGGACCGAGCTATCAAGCGGTTCGATGCGTATCACAGATTTTGAACTGCAGCAGAAGATGTTTGAGGCGTTAGGACTTACAGACGAGGAAATTGAAGCTAAATTTGGCTTCCTTGTGGACGCCTATCGATATGCGGCTCCGCCGCACGGTGGTATGGGAATCGGGCTTGACCGGCTTTCCATGATTATGTGCGGTGCAGACAGTTTGCGCGATGTTATTGCGTTCCCCAAAGTGCAGAATGCCAGTGAGCTGATGAGTGAGTGCCCGTCTGCTGTAGATCAAGAACAGCTTGATGAGCTGCATATTGCCATAAAAGCAGAAAAAGATTGAAAGGCGTGAAGTGGGATGCGGATATTTGAGAAACCAGGAGCCGACAATACAGAGGAAGCACTTACGGCTGCGGTTAGGGCAGCTGCGGAACGCAAAATGGATATTGTAGTTGCGACGGGGACCGGGCAGACGGCCGAAAGGCTGGCAGAGGTTGCCAAAGCGCAGGGATTCAGCGGCCATATTGTTGCAGTGTCGTGTGTGTACGGCATGCATGAAAAAGGAAAAAACGAGTTGTCGGACCGTATGCGAAAGGAACTTGAAGGACGGCAGGTGCGTGTCGTTACAGCTGCTCATGCATTGAGCGGGGCGGAACGCGGGATAAGTAAGGTTTTCCGCGGCGTGTATCCGGCGGAGATCGTTTCCGCTGCTCTGCGTATGCTTGGGCAGGGGGTCAAGGTTTGCGTTGAAATAGCGTTGATGGCGCTTGACAGCGGAAATATCCCTTATGGGGAGCCGGTTGTTTGTGTCGCCGGAAGCGGAGGCGGCGCAGATACGGTTTGTATCATAACGCCGGATTATACGGCAGACCTTTTACAAACGAGGATTCATGAAATTTTGTGTAAACCGGGCCTTTATACATCCTGTAATTTAGATAAATAGAAATATGCACAAGGAAAGCGGGGGCGTTTATGGATTATCTATCGTTTCTTTTAGGGGCAGTAATAGGGTTGCTCGTCTTTAGTTTGATCGTATTGGGGATCAGCGTGACGATCTATGTACTGAATGCATTCGGCACATACCGGCTCGCAAAGCGCAGAGGGATGCGGTATGCATGGCTTTCTTGGCTTCCAGTCGGGAATGAATATATATTGGGTAAAATGTCGGACGATATTGCATCGGAAGAGCCGCCTTATCTGCGGCGCAGCTGGTGGATGACATATCCGATCTTAAGCGGCGTCTATTTGCTGTTTGCCATTACAGGGTCTGTCTTGGCGCTGCTGGCTGTGCCGGAGTATATTGTACGCATACAGGACGCAGCGGCTTATGGAACAGAAGAGATCTTAGATGCGGTTTTTTCTATTTTTTCGACAGGTGGAATAGGAATGTTGATCGTTTCCCAGCTCGCCAATCTGCTGTCAATTGCAGTAGCGATAATAGGATCTATTTTGTTGTATCGCATATATAAGCGCTATATGCCGAATGCCGCCCTGCCGTTTGCTATTTGCGGAGGGATCTTCGGCCTGCACTGGATCTTTGTGTTTATCATCCGCAATCGTCAGCCGCTTTATCCATATTATCCGCAGGATGGTTATGGTCCACCTGTTTACAGTACGATCCCGCCGCGGGAGACGTACAGCAATCAACAGACGCCGGATGGCAGAGAGCGGTAATAGAAAAACAAAACCTGTAAGAATTCAGCGGGCAACCCTTTGTTGTGAAAGGAGCGGTTTGCGATGCAGAATACATTTTGGATGGCGCTTCCCTTTCTTTTTTTGATTATTGCGATATGGGTCGTTGCACTGGGGATTGTTATTGCATTCTATGTTATCGGCGCAATCGGGACCTACACCGTAGCCAAACGCCGCGGGCTGAAGAGAGCATGGCTTTCCTGGCTGCCAATTGGCAATATGTATGTTTATGGCGCCATTTCTGATGACGTCATGATGCTGCGCGGCATTGCGAAAAAGTACCGTAACCGTGTCTTGCTTCCGGTAATGGATGGCTGTGCGTTTGGCGGCATGGTGTTGGTTTTTGTCCTGATATTTTGCCTTTCTTTGGGGATGGCACTGGACGATCCAAATGAATTTGCCGCCTCTGCATTTCCATTTGTGATAGTTCCATTCTTTGTTTTGGCAGTTCTTTTGATTTACGCTGTGATGATTGCATCGCGCGTTTTTGCCTCCATTGCATTGTATCCAGTATACCGGGAATACTGTTTTCCAGGGACCTCAATGGCGCTTGCGGTTTGCGGCGGTATTTTTGGGCTGCACGGAGTCTTTTTGTTTGCGATCCGCAATAAGATTCCCCTTGCGGCATATACCGGGCCTGTTGTGTTTTAAGTTGGCGGGAAGAAAGGAAAGGGTTACAGACGTATGAAGTTTAAGTGGGAGAAAAAATATCTCCATTGGGGTGTCACAGCCTTTTTGGTGATTGTGTCGAGCATACTGTTTTTCCTTCTGCTGAACCGACTTGATGTTGTAGCGGGCGCTATCGGTTTTGTACTGAATCTGCTGATGCCTTTTATCATCGGCCTGATTATTGCGTATCTTTTAAGCCCGCTTGTGGACTGGTTTGAAAACGTCTGTTTCGGGCGGCTGTTTTTGAAAGTGTTTCATAAGGAGAAACGCCGTGCAGCGCGGACTTGTGCCCTAATCATAACGTTTTTGCTGGCTATTGCATTGGTTTCCGGTCTATGTGTGCTGGTATTCCCCCAGCTATTTGAAAGTATTGAAGGGATTATCGGGAATTTATCCACATATTTTAGCAGATTGGAAGCATGGGTGCTTGGGTTTTTTGAAAAGAATCCGGATATTGCGAAGATTGTTCAATCTCAATTTGACAATATCACAAAATCTATCAGCAATTGGGCGACGAATGATCTGCTTCCGCAAATGACAAATTTAGCGGGCGGCCTTACAAGCGGCGTTATCAATATGGTAAATATTGTGACTAATTTGATTGTGGGTCTTGTCGTTTCCATTTATGTCCTTTCAAGTAAAGAGCATTTTTTTGCTCAGACCAAAAAGGTAGCTTATGCCATTTTCTCCATCCGTACAACCAATACACTTTTGCGTGTTACACGGCGCGCGGATCGCGTGTTTGGAAAATTTGTCAAGGGAAAGCTTATAGAAGCGCTGATTATTGGTCTTCTATGTTTTATCGGTATGTCTATTTTTGGAATGCCTTTTGCTACGCTAATTTCTGTCATTATCGGAATTACCAATATTGTCCCTTTTTTTGGACCGATCATCGGCGCGGTGTTTTCATGCATTTTGATTCTGCTTGTCGATCCGCTTACAGCCCTTTATTTCACAATATTTATTTTGATTTTGCAGCAGTTTGACGGTAACGTAATCGGTCCCAAGATATTAGGGGATTCCACAGGCTTATCATCCTTTTGGGTTATTTTTTCCATTATGATCTTTGGCGGCTTATTTGGACTCACTGGCATGATAATCGGCGTACCCACTTTCGCACTGATCTATTCCCTGATAGGGGAGATTGTCCGTGAACGGTTAAAGCGAAACGACATGCCTTCTGAAACATTTGAATATGAGAAAATAGACCATATTACCGTACAGGAGGAGATTGTATACAGGGAGCCGGAAGAAAACGCGCCGGACAATTCGGATTCGCCCGAAAAGAAAAAGGAAGAAGAAAAAGGTAAATAAAGAAGTAAAAAGGATCTTTACTATACGGTAAAGATCCTTTTTTTGATTTGACGAAAAAGACGCTTTGTGCTATACTGCTGTTTCACGAAAGATCCAAAGAGAGGAGAAGAATAGTGAATTCATTTTGGGAAAGCCTGTTTTCCGGAGTGGTGTCGGATGTTACCGGCAGTGCATATATGGTGATCCGCATGCTGATAGCTTGTCTATGCGGCGCATGTATTGGATTAGAACGCAGTAAACGGCAAAAAGACGCCGGTGTGCGGACACATATTATTGTATCTTTAGGTTCTGCACTGATGATGCTTGTTTCCAAATATGGCTTTTTCGATATCCTTCAATATAATGGTTTGAGTGCGGACGCTTCCCGTGTCGCAGCCAATGTGATAACCGGCGTTGGCTTTTTGGGAGCAGGCATGATTTTCATCCGTAACGCCTCCATTAAGGGGCTTACAACTGCAGCGGGGATCTGGACGACATCCGGTGTGGGAATGGCGATAGGCGCGGGTATGTATACAGTTGGCATTTTTGCGACAGTATTGATGATTGTTCTTCAGATTATCCTACATACATGGTTTTCGCGCCTTGAAAATACGGAGAATGAGTTTACAGTAGTACTGAAAAATGCGCCGGACAGCGTTAAAAAATTCCGCAAAATCCTTACGGATCACAGTCTATATATTGAAAATTGTAAGATGACGCGGAATACTGATGCTTCGATTACACTTGATATTACCGTCAAAAAATCGCGTGTTTTTGCAATGGATGAGCTCCTGCTTCTGGCGCAAAAGGATGAGAACGTCCTTTCTATTGAAGTTTGAGCAGGATACGGGGTGCAGGCCATTACGGTAAAAAGAAAAATACCATTCGCTCTCTCAATATCCCAAAGACTCCTTTTGGCTATTCTGTGTGAAGCGGCTATAAAGATACCGATTAGGAAAATCTGTTAATAAATCAATAATTCCATTTTCTGCTTTGTCATAGGTTGATCCGTATTTTAGGATGGTCCTGTTTTATGTTTCAATACCACAAATCCCGGTATAAAGGTAAAAGCCGTCGTTAAAGCACCTTCCTTATGGAGGGTGCTTTAGTTTTGACGCTTCGGCGTCAAAACTGGTACTCGCTATCTCTGTGGATACAGTGGTACATGTTTTGGATTATTTACAACACCTCTGTACCAAGTTGGGATGGGTTCCGTCATATTGTTATACCAATTCAGCACATTTCTCGCTTGCTTTATCATGATTTGGATTTGGCTCTGTCCAAAAGGGATTGCCCAAGGTACAGAAGATAAAGTATTGCTGCTGACATAAAGCGCGAGCAGCTTCCAAAACTGAATCGGTACATCATAATCGAAATATCCGTTTACCATTCCGGTCGCAAACAAGGGGGAGGCTTCAGCACACCAGACAATGCGGTTAAACTCTTCCCACGGATCTCCGAAGTCGGTTCTATTAAAATCAATAATGTAGAGCTGCTTATCACTTCCTATTATCATATTGCCGATATGGTAATCTCCGTGCTGATAGGTTCTAGGGCGACCACAGAGTAAATATCTATGCGCGTTAATATAATCAATAAAAGCTTGTCCGTTTTCATACTTGATAGGACATTCTTCATACATCTTAATTTTGCGGTCTGCTTTACGATTAAAATAGATTTCCCAATCTTCTATTTCCTTGGGAGCAGGGATTTGATGGATTTTCTTTAATATTCGTCCCGATTCAAAACCGTAAGAATACTGCTCTTCACATGTTAAATTATGTATATTTTCTTCTGCGTCGACGCCATCTATCCAAGTTTGAATAGAAAAAACGCCTTCATCCGATGTGCCGAACGTTATAGGTTTGCACATTGGCACACCGAGAGCCGCCACCTGACGCATAAGTTCATATTCCTTTTTCTTTCGCTCATATTGTTCAATCGAAGAAACACGAAGCAAGAACTTATTTCCCAGTTCATCGGTAACACAGTATTTTTTATCATCCGACCAGCCTTTGTCTATTCGTTGCCTTGTAATGAACTTATGCTGCGGCATAGTCTTTTGCCCCTTTCAAATCACAATTTGATTCTAAAATGAACATATTCAACAATAGTCGGATTAAAAAATAAAAAGGAGAACGAAGAATGCATGCTGTAATATATGCGCGATAACAAAAGAAGCAGCACGAATATAAATACAATCAATACGGCTTGTAAATCGTGTTGCATTTATCTGAAAATCAAGGTGCTTTTTGAGTAATTGTTTGCTGAAAATAAGTACAAAAATACAATTAATAATGCGGATAAAATCCCGGTATAAAAGCGAAAATGCACCTTTACAAAAAGAAGAAAGGCTTGGAGCACAAACCGACTCCAAGCCTTGTTTGTCTATGGGGACTAAAAAAGATGCCATGCATTTTTTTACCCTGGGACTTGAGCTCCCACATTTTTTGTGTATCCTTCTTATAAATTATTTTTTCTCGAATCTTTTAAACAGAAAGTTTTAGTCTTCATCAAGTTCACTTTCGTCTTTCATAATACCGTGTTCCACCATAAATTTCACAAGCACTTCTTGCCTGTGCTTTGTCTCCTCTGGTGTAAGGTCTACATGTCCTATGGATTCTCCGCATACTGGTGGTCCCCAGCATCTGCGATCTGAATAAGGTGCATCACTGTTTTTTCAATATCGTCTGCTGTAACAGTCCGATGTTTCATTTTCACACTCACAACAATATGATCCTTATCCCTCATCTCACAAACAATCGCTTCTTCACTGCTTTTGAGAACGATTAATTTATTTGGATTAATATACTCATATTCATTCTTGATTAGCTTCCTTCAATTATTCTCTATTCACCAAGTAAGGACTGCTCATATTTCATTTCTATCACTTCAACGCCGTTGCTTTTGGTAAATTCTTTCATATCAGTAAAGCCTATCTTATGATAACAGTTAATCGCTCTTGTATTATTTTTTCTTACACGAAGATACAATTTATTTATTTTTGTATTCTCAATTACAGATCTAATGGCTTGACTGCCAATCCCCTTATTCCTATACTCATTATCAGCAATAAAAATCCCTAAAGTGAATCGATTATCAGTGGCTTTTTCAATCCAAATGCTGCCAATAATTTTACAGTCACAGCAAATGTATTTCCAACATACTAATTCTGCATGATCATCGGGCAATATTCTTGATTGGTACCAAGACAAATCATTTTTATATTCATCAAACAACGCATACTGATATCGGTTAATACCTCTAACAATATCAATAAGCATAACACGATTTTTGCATTCAAATCCAACAAGCGATCTATGATTAGTCAACTGCCTTATTATGCTCCAGCCTATATAACTTTTTTCGGCATTTTGAGGAATTGGTAAAAATCCAAAATCAAGATATATTTTTACAGCAAGCCATGTTGTTGTTTGTGTAGGAATTTTAGCCTGTGTATATCCCATAGATTTCATCAGAGATAACACATAGGAAATAAGAGGTTTTGATAAGCCCTTACCCTGATATTCTCTTTTAACTGCTACCCAATGTAACCATGCGGCACCTGAATTGTCTTTACCTGTGACATCATAAAATGCAGTTGCCGTTGCAACTTTTTCGCCAAAATTATCCGCAATAAATACCATTCTTGTCTGAAGCTCATATTCTTTACCCAAGTAATATCTATTCCAGGCTTCAACACCTTGCTCAAAACTTTCAAATTCTTTTGCGCTTTTTTCAATTTCTATCCATTCATCTCTATCCCCGTTTTGATAAAATTCGAAGCGAAATCCATCAGGTAATGAAAATTTAGGAATTGAATCTAAATCTCTTTCAAGCAAGAGTTCATAATATGGTATTCTCTTGTCATGGTTGTCAAAATCATTCATGTTTTCAATCTCCTCATTTCCTACGCACGAATAAAAGCACCCATTCTGTTTAAAAGCAAAAATCAAGTAAACAGAAATAATGTTTAAATGCTGTCAGGGATTTTTAAATTTTTTATCCAAATATATTTTTCAATCTTATAGTTACGATTGTATAGTTATATTATATCATATTTCAAGTGATTTTTAAATTCTATGGCTGCCACATATAGTAGGTAGTTGCTACCTTATAACTCTATGTTACAATTTCTTCAAAGTAGTTGATAGCATGAACAAGAAATACACAAATGAACAAAAGCAAGTGATTCTTAATCAATTTACAAACGGCGAATCAGTAACCAACATTGTTTCCTTAACTGGTATTCCCCAAAGTACAATTTATACATGGATTAAATTGGCGCGAAAAAGCACTAACCGAAAATACCTATTACGATGATGAAACAGTTGATATAAGATATGAGCCTTATAAGTATCCAGCAGGCTGCAAAGAAACTATATGATAAAGAGCAACTCCGATACAAAAATTATTTAAATCAGCAATTTACAACTGTGCGCCCAAGAGAAGAACTATACCGAACAAAATACCGCTCTGAAAGCGAGTTTAGAACGGCAGTAGACAAGTATATGATTTTTCTATAACGAACAGCGAACCCATGCCAGGAACGGATATAAGACACCAATTAAAAAACTGGAATATTATAATAGACAAGCGCTTTTAGAGACAAATTCAGATTAGACAAAAGTGTTCAGATTGCAAAGTTTTTCGTTTTCGACTTCTATTTTATACTTTTTGATTTTCTTGTCCAGTTTGAATTTGAAAACGGATAGCCCACGAACACGCATAAATACAGAGTTTATAACAAAAACACCATTGACGTCCAAACCTTAGAGGTTCAGGTTTCAATGGTGCTTTCATATGGTCGAGGCGACAGGATTTGAACCTGCGGCCTCTGCGTCCCGAACGCAGCGCTCTACCAAACTGAGCCACGCCTCGACGAAGAACGATATTAATTATATCATATAAAGATACAATGTCAAGCCTTTTTTTCGTTCTTCCGCGTTTTTCGCATATAAAGCATGATAAGACAAACGGTGATGCATAGTGTAAACTGTACCGCCCCCATAACGGACCATATCCCATTTACATCAAAAAAGGTTGGCAGGATCAAGAGGAACAGCGGCGTCAACAGCAATGGATCTGCATAGACAAGAAAAGTAGATTGCTTTGTTTTGTCTACTGCATAAAAATAAGAGATGGCGCTGCGTACAATTCCGGCGAACGGATAGGCCGTTGCAGTAAGGATAAGACCTGTACGGGCCATATCACCCGCTTCCTGCGACACGCCGAATAATCCTGCAAAAAAGCTGGCTGTAGGAATAGAAAAAAGAAAGAAAGCGGAACCGAGTATAATAGCCATGCGAAACATTCGGCGGCGTACGCGCTCCATTTCTTCTATACGGGATGCGCCAAAAAGATAACTGACAATTGGCTGTGCCCCATCGCCAATTCCCTGCAGAAGGCATAAAAAGGTAGTCGATACGTAAGAAAGCACGGAGTAGGCTGCTACCGCAGTATCCCCGCCGTAGCGAATACACTGCCAGTTGGCAAAGATGATGACAATAGATGGCGCAAGTGAAATGCCAAACGGCGAAAGTCCGATTTTAAGTGTACGCAGAATCAGGTGAAAATCGGGCTTGAAATCCGAAAGATGAAAGGGGAGATGGCGATCCGTACACAGCGCAATTAGACTGAAAAATGCGACGATCGCCTGAGCGGCAACGGTTGCAGCCGCAGCACCGGTGATTCCCCACCCAAAAACCATAACGAACAGTGCGTCCAGCACAATATTGGCGATCAATCCCGAAACCATGATCAGCATTGCCAAAACTGCGCGCCGGCTGTTTTTTAAGATTGGCGTTAGCCCGCATCCAAAGACTTGAAAAAAAGTCCCGAACAGTACGGTGCGGATATAGGCTTGAGAAGCAGAGAGAAGCTCCCCTTGTGCACCGAATGCCTGCAGGATAAACGGATAACTGCATAAAAAAACCACCATTAAAAGGACGGAAAACAAGGCGAGCGTAAAAAGCGTGTTTCCTTTAGCTAAGGCAGCCTTTTTTCGGTCTCCTGCCCCTCCGTATAGTGACATTAAAACAGAACCGCCGACACCTACGCCAATGCCGGTAGCCTGCAATACTGCTGCGATCGGCCAAGCCAGGTTAATTGCGCCAAGCCCAATATCGCCGGTGGCTTGTCCTACGAAAAATCCGTCGACGATTGCATAAAACCCACTCAATACCATCGTCAACATAGATGGTAAAACATAATACCAAAAGCGCTTTTCATCGGGCTCTTTTCTCATGGGGCTTTCCTCCTTCTAAAAATCCGGGGAATATCCTGTTGACTCCTTTAATGCGGACGAAAGGTATTCTATCATACCGTATAATATTACGTCAACCCGCAAGGGCTCGCTTGGCCCGTGCTTTATAAAAAGGGACAGGACGATACCGTTTGGGCATCGTCCTGTCCGGCTTGTTTTGCAATAAGCAAGGGACAAAGAAGTATTGGCGTCTTTGTTTTACGCCATTTCTTTTGTTACTCGCTTAAATATGCTTTGACCATTGCCTGCAGCAATTCGTCGCGATCCACATGGCGAATTAGGCTGCGTGCATTGTTGTATGTTGTGATATAAGCGGGATCCTCAGACAAAATATATCCAACGATCTGGCTGACCGGATTGTATCCTTTGTGACTCAGCGCATCGTAAACGGTGGTGAGAATCCGCTTCATCTCCAGATCTTTTTCATCATTAACTGAAAAAGTCATGGTTTTATCATACATAACCGATACCTCCCGATCCATTCATATTGGTTTTAGTATACATCATTATTGAAAAAGAAACAACCTTTTTCTTGAGGGGTACATCATAATTTTTTATTCATGTTTTACAGGCAGTGCACAGCTAAGCTTGTCAAACATATTTGAAAACAGCACGGGACACAGATGCTTTTTATAGGAATTGGATACAAAACGAAAAAACACGGTATCTTGCTGCCTGCGTTTTGCTGTCGGTTCATGCGCATCCTTTCGGATGCCGCTATAGGATGGGCAAGACGGCGCTAAACATACCCTCTTTTCCTCGCTTCCTCCAGCAATTTAGGCTGAATCTGAGGATAGGTCCAGCGGTCGACAAGCGTATCCGAGACGATGATCTTTTCGATCTCGCTTTCGCTGCTAATGGATCCAAAAGAAAAAATTTCTGCAAAGAAAAGCATACCGTAACTCTCGTCATCCGCGTCTCTGTTTATCCTCGTTTTCCCTTTAACGGAATAGGCGCAGATAGGTTTTATCACAAAATCCACCGCACCGGTTTCTTCTATTAATTCTCTTTTTGCCGTTTCCATAATGGTTTCGCCTTTTTCCCTGTGTCCGCCCGGCACCTCATAGGTATCCCGTTGTCTGTGTTTACAAAATACCCATTTGCCTTGTGCTTTTGAAACAATGACGGCAAACTTTAAGCGTGCATCTTCCACTGATTCATGAAAACGTACGTCGACCATTCTTAAACGCTCCTTATAAATCCTTGCTGTGTTCCGCCTGAATGGCGGTATGCGTCCGCAGACGGGTCATTCTTTTTTCAAAACAGGGAAGGGCGGATGCGATACGGATATAAAAAGCAGGCCTATCCGTTATCCCTGTTTTTTCCCTCGAAGAAGCTGGTTGTAACCGGGTTTATTCACCTGTTTGGCACGTGCAATCGCCAGCGCCTCGTCTGGAACATCCTCTGTAATGGTGGAGCCGGCCGCTGTATAACCGTTCGATCCGATATTCACCGGTGCCACCAGGTTTGTATTACAGCCGATAAATGCATCGTTACCTATTGTACAGCGGTATTTGTGCACGCCGTCATAGTTGGCCACTGCGACGCCGCATCCGAAATTAACTCGTTCACCAACGTCGCTGTCTCCCACATAGCTTAGATGCGCAATATGCGTCTGTGCGCCGATGTCTGCATTCTTTAGCTCCACAAAGTCGCCGATATGCACGCCGTCATGTATGACGGTATTCGGACGGATGTGGCAAAACGGGCCGGCTGTCACGTCACGCCCGACGGTAGAACGATAGCACTGCACGGCGTTTAAGCTGGTATTGTCCCCTATTGTACTATCCGCAATAAGGGTGTCCGGCCCGATTGTACAATGTTCCCCGACAACCGTAGCGCCCCGCAGCACTGTCCCGGGAAGAAGGAGCGTTCCCATCCCGACCTGCACGTTTTTTTCTATCAGGATACCGTCGGTACAAGGAATTTCAACTCCTTCTTCCATCAGACAAAACAACTTATTCATACGTGCCGTTTCATTTATTTTGTATAGCTGCCGTGAAGAGTTTGCGCGCATGATAATATCTGGATTGGCAGAGGTATAAGCGCCCGCCTTTTTTCCATTTTGCAGCAAAGCCGCCGCTGCATCCGACAGGCGCATTTCCTGACAGGGATTGCTGTCAGGACTGAGCAGGCTGAGCAGATCGCGCGCCGTAAACCAGTAATTCCCGGTGGGCAACTCCGTTGGGCCATGCGCAGTTCCGCTTTCGGCGTTTGGCTGCAAGCTCTGCATAATCTTACTGTCTATGTTAAGCGGGGAATGGCCGCAGTCTGATACATATGCGGTAATGGCGGTAACGGCGTTTTTGTCACTGCGGTGCTGTGAAAGCGCATCTTGAATTGTTTTTGGATCCAGAAAAGGGGTATCGCCATTTAAAACGGCGACGTCTGCATCCTCGTACCGGCTTAAAAAGCCAGAGATGCTTTTGGGTATACAGCCGGTCCCCAGATGGTTTTCTTCTGTAGCAATTTCAATACTGCTGTCCGATATGGTTCGTATCAAATCTTCGCGGCAATTGGTTGCAATACAAATTTTTTCAATTCCTGCGTTTCGGCATGCATCTATAACCCAGCAGATAATAGGTTCAAACAAAACACGGCGCAGTGCGTTCGGTTTATCGGGGGTTATCTGAGCTTTTTCCAGAGGTGCAAGGATAACAGCAATCTGTTCGTTCAAAATGATCCCTCACAATCGGTATCTCGTATGCATTGGATAAAATTTATAATATCTATATTATGCCAAAAGCGTTTTACTTTTGCAAGACGACAAAGAGAAAGTGCGGCAATTTCACAATTTCTTTAAAAAAATCATTTCTACAAAGGATTTTCTACAAAGCAGATATAGCTTTTTCCTGTTTTATCTGATATAATATAATCGGTGTTTGGCGGGAAGGCGTCAAGCAGGAAATCAAAGGCTGCGCGCTATTTTTTAATGATACGGGCTTTGGGCGTGCGGCATTATTAAATGGAGGAGATTTAACGTGAGCAAAAAGTATGTTTACCTTTTTTCAGAAGGTAACGGTTCCATGCGTGAGCTGCTCGGCGGTAAGGGCGCAAATCTTGCCGAGATGACCAATCTCGGCCTTCCGGTACCGCAGGGCTTTACTATCACAACGGAAGCCTGCACCCAGTATTACGAAGACGGCCAGAAGATCAACGACGAGATTCAGGCGCAGATCATGGAGTATATCGGGAAAATGGAAGAAATCGTAGGCAAAAAATTCGGGGATCTCGAGAACCCGCTGCTGGTTTCAGTTCGGTCCGGTGCACGCGCTTCCATGCCGGGTATGATGGATACCATTTTGAACCTTGGCCTGAATGAAGACGTTGTTGAGGTTATGGCGAAAAAATCCGGTAATCCGCGCTGGGCTTATGATTGCTACAGAAGATTTATCCAGATGTACTCCGACGTTGTAATGGAAGTCGGAAAGAAATATTTCGAAGAGCTTATCGATGAGATGAAAGAGAAAAAAGGTGTCAAAATGGACACCGAGCTCACGGCAGAAGATCTCAAAGAATTGGCAGAGCAGTTCAAAGCAGAATACAAAGAAAAAATTGGCGAGGATTTTCCCTCTGATCCAAAACAGCAGCTTATGGGCGCAATTAAAGCTGTTTTCCGTTCATGGGACAATCCGCGCGCCAATGTATACAGAAGGATGAACGATATCCCATATTCATGGGGCACGGCTGTAAACGTCCAGATGATGGCTTTCGGCAATATGGGTGATACTTCCGGTACGGGCGTTGCATTTACCCGCAATCCGGCGACTGGTGAGAAAAAGCTGTTCGGCGAATTCCTGATGAATGCGCAGGGTGAAGACGTTGTGGCGGGTGTGCGTACACCGCAGACAATCGATCAACTGGCTGAAGTTATGCCGGAATGCTATGAGCAGTTTGTAAAAATCTGCAACACATTGGAGACGCATTACCGCGATATGCAGGATATGGAGTTTACCATTGAGGACAGAAAGCTGTACATGCTTCAAACCCGCAATGGCAAGAGGACTGCTGCGGCAGCATTGAAGATTGCATGCGATCTGGTGGACGAGGGCATGATTTCTGAAAAAGAAGCAGTCGCGATGATCGATCCGAGATCACTCGATTCTCTCCTTCATCCACAGTTTGATGCAGATGCCCTGAAGAAAGCTACGCCTCTTGCGACCGCTCTTGCTGCGTCTCCGGGTGCTGCTTGCGGCCGGATCGTCTTTACTGCGGACGATGCAAAAGAATGGGCGGAAAAGGGCGAAAAGGTTGTTTTGGTACGGCTTGAGACTTCTCCGGAGGACATTGAAGGTATGGTCGCTTCTCAGGGTATCCTGACAGTTCGCGGCGGTATGACTTCTCATGCAGCCGTTGTTGCCCGCGGAATGGGAACTTGCTGTGTTTCCGGCTGCGGCGAGATCAAAATGGATGAAGCGAACAAACAATTTGAGCTTGCTGGCAGAACCTTTAAAGAAGGCGACTGGCTGTCCTTAAATGGGTCTACCGGTGCGATCTACGGCGAGGCCATCCCAACCGTGGATGCCTCCATTGGCGGCGAGTTTGGCCGTATTATGGCATGGGCGGACGAGCTGCGCGCACTTCAGGTTAGAACCAATGCAGATACGCCGCGTGATGCAAAACAGGCGAAAAAATTCGGTGCAGAAGGCATTGGGCTTTGCCGTACCGAGCATATGTTCTTTGATGCGGACCGTATTCCAGCTATCCGTGAAATGATTGTTTCGGATACAGTAGAGCAGAGAAAAGCGGCGCTTGCAAAATTGCTGCCGATGCAGCAGGGCGACTTTGAGGAACTTTATGAAGCGATGGAGGGGGCTCCTGTTACCATCCGTTTCCTTGACCCGCCGCTGCATGAGTTTGTTCCAACGGAAGAGGCGGATATTGAAGCACTGGCAAAGACCATGAATAAATCTGTTGCGGATATCAAAGCCGTCATCGCTTCCCTGCATGAATTTAACCCGATGATGGGACACCGCGGCTGCCGTCTTGCGGTTACCTATCCTGAGATTGCGGAAATGCAGACACAGGCTGTGATTCAGGCTGCTCTTGCCGTGAAGGCAAAGCATCCGGATTGGGACATTGTTCCGGAGATTATGATTCCTCTGGTTGGCGAAGAAAAAGAGCTTGCTTACGTTAAAGGGATCGTTACCGCTACGGCTGACGCTATTATCAAAGACGCCGGCGCAGATTTGCACTATAAAGTAGGAACCATGATTGAGATTCCGCGCGCTGCACTGACTGCCGATGAAATCGCAAAAGAGGCCGAGTTCTTTAGCTTTGGCACTAACGACCTGACACAGATGACATTTGGCTTCAGCCGTGACGATGCAGGCAAATTCCTTAGCGCATATTATGACAAGAAAATTTATGAGAACGACCCGTTTGCAAAATTGGATCAAAAGGGCGTTGGGAAATTGATTAAGATGGCTGCTGATCTGGGCAAACAGACCCGTCCTGACATTAAGCTGGGCATTTGCGGAGAGCATGGCGGCGATCCGAGCTCGGTTGAGTTCTGCCATAATGCAGGACTTACCTATGTTTCCTGCTCGCCGTTCCGTGTGCCGATTGCCAGACTGGCTGCGGCACAGGCAGCTATTAAAAACCCAAGAGGGTAATCAGATTAGATTTGCTGAAGCAGGCGGGAAAGCCTGAAAGGTGCATCACAGTTTAAACTGTGATGCACCTTTTTTATTTCATAAATAGCACCGTCCAATAGGAAGCTGTTTGTTTTATCCCGGAAAAAGGGTATTGTAGAGCCGCTAAATGCAGGAAACGGATGCATAGATATCTTCTTTTAAATTGACAAGGAAGAAAAAAAACGGTATAGTATATGCTGTATCTGTATATATTCCGCGCACCGGTAACGGGAGCCGTTTTGCTGTATACTGTGTATACGGGAAGCCCTGCGGGAAGGGCGGGGATCAAAATGGGGATGCGGCAGGATTCCTTCCGGGAAAGGAGTTATTCATGGACGACATAGGGCGATATATCTGGGGATCGGTGGTTATTATACTGCTGATTCTGATCGCTATGTTTTTTGCCGCGGTCGGCACGGCTGTGGCTTCTTTGAGTGGCAGCCAGCTAAAACGGCTGAGTGAAGAAGAAGGAGATGAAAAAGCGGGGGCGCTTTTTCGGATTAAACAAAACCAGTTTGGTTTTTCGCTGTTTACCGGTGCGGCTACCTTATTGTCAATCGGTACGGTGCTCGCGCTGGGTATCTTTTTATATGCGGCGCCGGTTCAGCTTTTATTCTCCGGATTAAGCCAGAGGGCTGCGGAATTGATCGTGCTCATTATCCTGTTGTTCCTGCTTACCATTATATGTTATCTTCTTCCTAAAAAGCTGGTTTCTTACCGGGCGGAGTCCTTTGGTTATTTTGCCCTCTCTCCGCTTAAAATTTTAGGTCCTGTTTTTTATGTGATCACATGGCCGGTGATGCAGCTGACCCGTCTGATTGTCCGCATCTGTGGCTTTGACCCGAATGCGGAAGCGGAGAATATTTCGGAAGAAGAAATCCGCCTATTGGTGGACGCCGGCAATGAAAAGGGGACGATAGAGACCTCTGAAAGGGAAATGATCAATAACGTCTTCGAGTTCGATGACCGTACAGTTGATGAAGTGATGACACACCGCACGGAGATTTGTGCAGTGTCGAAGGACGATACTGTCGAAGAAGTCCTTCATACGGCGATTGAAGAAGGATTTTCCCGCATACCGGTATATGATAATGGGATAGACGATATTGTAGGCGTAATCTATGCGAAAGATCTTCTCGTTTTGGCAGGTTGTACGGATCTTGAGGCAAGACCGCTCACCTCTTATATACATGAAGTAATATATGTACCGGAATCAACGCGCTGTCGTATGCTTTTCCGGCAATTTAAGGCGACCAAACGTCATATGGCCGTAGTTGTCGATGAATATGGCGGAACAGCAGGGATTGCGACGATGGAGGATCTTCTGGAATCGATTGTCGGCCAGATTCAAGACGAGTACGACAGCGAAGAGGAGGAGATCTCCCGCTTAAAGGATGGAAGCTACTCCTTTGACGGCAGTGTTTCAATTGACAAGGTGGAAGAGATTCTTCATGCAGACCTTGATGCAGACGATGACGACGCAGATACATTGGGCGGCCTGATTATCAATCTGCTCGGACGTATTCCGGAGGATGAGGAGCGGCCCTCCATCACAGTGGACGGTATCCTGTTTACCGTGACCAGAATTGAGGAGCGCAGAGTCGCCCGTATTACGGCGCAGCGCTTGCCGGAGCAGGAAAAGGATAACAACGCGGAAACGGAGAAGGATATATGAAGCTGCTTATGATCGGCGATGTTGTTTCGCAGCCTGGCTGTGAGACGGTTCGTTCGTGTCTGCCCGCCCTGAAAAGGCGTTTTGGAGCAGATGTTGCTATTGTAAACGGGGAAAATTCCGCCGTGGGGAACGGTATCCTGCCAGGAGGGGCAGAACATCTGCTTGACAGCGGCGCCGATGTCATTACAACCGGCAATCACGCGTTTAAGCGCAGGGAAATGTACGACTATTTTTCGACGCATGAACAAGTGCTGCGACCGGCCAATTATCCTGCTGGAACGCCGGGAAGCGGCGTGTACCGCTATGACGGCGGAGCTTTTTCCCTGCTGGTAATAAATTTGCAGGGAACGTCTTTTATGGAGCCGCTGGAAAATCCGTTCACTACAGCGGACCGTATTTTGCGCGAGGAAGAAAAAGCAACATTTGCTTTGGTTGACTTCCATGCAGAAGCAACAGGTGAAAAGAAAGCAATGGGTTTTTATTTGGACGGAAGAGTAAGCGCCGTTTTTGGAACGCACACGCATGTGCAGACGGCGGACGAGGAAATTCTTTCTGGCGGAACAGCTTATTTGACAGATGTAGGCATGACAGGTCCGGCGCGTTCTGCTTTAGGCGTCAAGCCTTTGTGCGTAATCGAACGCCTGCGGACCAATCTTCCGACACGGTTTGAAGTGGATCAAGAAGCGGATTGCCGAATGGACGGCGTATTTGCTGAATTTGACCGTAAAACGGGATTTTGTGTCCAAATCAATCGGTTTTGTGCAAGAATTGGGGCCGGTCAAACGGAATTCTCTTTACAAATTGCCAGTGAACGGGATATAATAGAACATATCAAAACACGGTAAAAGTTTCAGGAAAAGAAAGGGAGATCTGGTATGGTAAAGCTTGAAAACCATCTCGGTGTAATCGACGTTTCACATGACTATTTAGAAGGACTTGTAAAAAACGCGGTTGCCTCCTGCTACGGAATTGCCGGCTTAGCAGCCCCGAAAAAGAAAAAAGGCCTGCTGTCCTCTGTGCTGCGGCGCGATCCGGAAGAGCATGGTGTGAGCATTCGGCTCAAGGCAGATAAGCTTGTTATTGATCTCCATCTCATAGTTACGTACGGCACGAATATCTCTGCCATTGTTAAAAGCATTACACACAAAGTGCGGTTTGCTATGGAAGAAAATACGGGCTTTTCCGTCGCGCGCGTCAACGTCTTCATCGATGGGATGAAAACGCATTGATTCGGCAGCATATAAGGTGAGGAGTGCAGAAATGTGATTGAGGGCAGTTTATTGGCGAAAGCCATTATTTCAGGTGCAAACAATATCACAAACCAGAAGCAGGTAGTGGACGAATTGAACGTTTTCCCGGTTCCGGACGGCGATACAGGCACCAATATGTCCATGACGATCGGGGCGGGCAAACGGGAACTTGCTCTGCTGGAAAGCCCAACTGTAGAAAAGGCGGCAGATGTTGCAGCTTCTGCGCTTCTGCGCGGCGCGCGCGGCAATTCCGGCGTAATTCTTTCCTTGCTGTTTCGCGGTTTTTCCAAAGGATTAAAAGGAAAAACCACGGCGGACGGTCAGGATATTGCCCATGCTTTGTCGCTTGGTGTAGAGGCAGCGTATAAGGCGGTTATGAAGCCGACAGAGGGCACGATCCTGACGGTTGCACGGCTTGCAGCAGAAGCCGCAGAAGAAGTTGCTTTGCAGACAAATGATCCGGGTATTGTATTTGACGAAATTTTGCGTGCGGCAAAAGCGGCGCTTGAACAAACGCCGGAGCTTTTGCCGGTATTGAAAAAAGCGGGCGTCGTAGACGCAGGTGGCAAAGGTTTCGTTGTTATCTTTGAAGGAATGGCACATACCATTCATACTGGCGAAGTAATTGAAGCCGAACAGGAGGAAAAAGCAAAGCAGAAGGCTCCTGCTAATGTTGTGGCTGAGGCCTCCGGCGATATTAAATTCGGCTATTGCACAGAATTTATCGTAGACAAAAAGCAGGACTGCGCGGATCCAATGAAGCTGCGCGCCTACTTAGAGTCGATAGGTGACAGCGTCGTATGTGTTGACGACGAGGATATTATCAAGGTGCACGTGCATACCAACGATCCCGGAAACGCCATTCAGGAAGGGTTGAAATTTGGGGCTTTGGTCAATATTAAAATTGACAATATGCGTGTACAGCATCAGTCGAAAGTCATTGAGGCAGAGAAGTCTGAGCAGAGTGAATCCTATGTGCCGGTTAATCCAGAAAAACCGTTCGGCTTCGTGGCAGTAGCTGCGGGGGCTGGGCTTCAGGCGCTGTTTACAGACCTCGGCGTAGACCATATGGTCAGCGGCGGGCAGACGATGAATCCGAGCACAGACGACATACTGCGTGCGATTGAGGCGACGCCTGCCGAGACGGTTTTTGTTCTGCCAAACAATAAAAACATTATTATGGCGGCAGAACAGGCGGTCAAACTTGCAGATCGCAGGGTTTGCGTGTTACAGACGCGTACAATCCCACAAGGAATTTCTGCAATGCTGGCGTTTGATCCGGAACTTAGCTACAGCGAAAACCGTGTCAATATGACTAAACAGTTTGATCAGGTGCAAACAGGGCTTATCACTTTTGCTGCACGGGACAGTGAATTCGACGGCCACTCCATTAAAAAAGGGGAAATCCTTGCGTTGGACAATGGCAAGCTTGATTTTATTGACCGCGACATCAACCGGGCGTTAAGCCGCCTTGTCAGGCATCTTGTAAAGAAAAAGGACGCCAGCTTTATTACATTGATTTATGGCAGTGACGTAACGGACGATCAAGCCCAGCAGGCGCAGCAGCTGATAACGGAAAAGTATGGCGATAATTATGAGGTCACCATGGTAAACGGCGGCCAGCCGGTTTATTATTACATGATCTCTGTGGAATAAAACGCAGAAGCAAAAACCGCGCACACGGAAGATGTGCGCGGTTTTTAGCAGGAACTACAAATACGAAAGGGGGAGGACTGTGCCGCTTCATCAAGACGACCCTGTCCGTCTGTTAACAGGCGTTGGGCCAAAACGCGCTGCTCTTTATGACAAGCTCGGCGTACATACCATCGGCGATCTTCTGCTTTATGTGCCGCGCGGATACCTTGATTTTTCGTCCCCTCTTCCGATTGCACAATCGCATACCGGAGAAAATGTAGTAATACGTGCCAAAGTGTATAAAAAGCAGGGAGAACAGCGCATTAGGAAGGGGCTTTCCATTTTCCGTGTCTATGCGACCGACGAAAGCACGGATCTAAAAATTACCATATATAATACAAAATATCTGTTTGAATCGCTGAAAGAAGGGACATGGTATCTGTTTTACGGGAAAGTGACCGGATCTTTGCTGCATAGTGAGATGTCGGCCCCGCAGGTATTTCCGGAGCAGGCGGCAGGGGCAATGATTCCTGTATACAGCCTGACGGAAGGGCTTTCAAACCGGCAGGTCACTGAAAATGTAAAAGAGGCGCTGCGTGTTTGGGGAGACTGCCTATCAGACGCGCTTCCGCACCGATTGAGACAGGATTACGGCCTTTGCCAGCTCCGTTTTGCTTTAGAAAACGTTCATTTCCCAGCCGACAGCCATGCGTTATCTGTTGCGCGCCGGCGGCTTATCTTTGAAGAACTGTTGGTTTTGCAGCTCGGCATGGCTATGCTCAAAAACCGAAACCGTGCAGAAACCTCAGTACAATTAAAAAGGACGGAGCTGGCCGCTTTTTTGAGCAAGCTGCCGTTTAAGCTGACGAACGGACAGATGCAGGCGATTTATGATTGTATTCAGGATATGCAGAAAGCTGTTCCAATGAACCGTCTGGTTCAAGGCGATGTGGGATCCGGAAAAACGATGGTTGCTGCGGCGCTTTGCTATTTATGCAAGGAAAACGGTTTGCAGGCGGCAGTCATGGCGCCTACACAAATTTTAGCGGAGCAGCATTATGAAACGTTTTCGCGTCAGTTGTCGCCGTTTGACATCCAATGCTGCCTATTAAACGGTGCGAAGAACGCGAAACAGCGTGCCGCCGCAGCTGCGTCTATTCAGTCTGGGGAATGTACTGTCGTTATTGGTACGCATGCGCTGCTACAGGAAGATATACGCTTTAAAAAGCTCGGCCTTGTCGTTACAGATGAACAGCATCGTTTCGGTGTCGGCCAGCGTGCAGCCCTTGCTGCGAAGGGCGATCATCCGCATATCCTTGTTATGTCTGCAACACCAATCCCGCGTACGCTTGCGCTGCTCATTTATGGGGATTTAGACGTGTCTGTCATACGGGAACTGCCCGCCGGCAGAAAACCCGTTCGAACGATGGCGATCGGCAGCGATAAGCGTCTGCGGGCACTGGGCTTTATTAAGAAGCAAATTGATGCTGGTCGTCAGGCGTATATTGTCTGCCCGCTTATTGAGGAGAACGAGAGCGAACTAGTGTCGGCACAGGCATATGTAAAAAAACTGGAAAAAACGCCGCTTTCTCAATGTTCTTCTGCTATTTTGCATGGCCGGATGAAAGCCAAAGAGAAGGAGGCACTGATGCGAGCATTCCGAGATGGGGAAATTTCTCTATTGATTGCAACGACTGTTGTGGAGGTTGGTGTAGACGTACCCAATGCTACCGTTATGATGATTGAAAATGCCGAACGGTTTGGCCTATCGCAGCTGCACCAGCTGCGTGGCCGTGTCGGCCGAGGCGTATATGACAGCTACTGCATTCTGGTCTCAGACCATAAGGGAGAAGAAAACCGCCGTCGGCTTCATACGATGGTGACTATGCAAAATGGCTTTGACGTTGCACAGGAGGACTTAAAGCTGAGGGGGCCGGGAGACTTTTTTGGAAAAAGGCAGCACGGCCTTCCGGAACTTCGGATTGCAGACCTCTTATCTGATATGAAAACGTTGGAAACGGCAAGGACAGCGGCGAACCGGCTGTTGAGCGAGGATCCGCAGCTCGCCTTTCCGGAGCATCACGCACTTGAAAAAAAGGTGCGCCGGCTGTTTTTACAAAATGGACAGGTTGTGTTTAACTGAGGAGATCATGAAACGGACGCTTATTTATACGGTGCCCTCTCAATCAGACGGCATCCGTCTTGAATCTTTTTTGATGGGGATGTGCGGCTTTTCCCGCCGGATTATTCGGGAACTGAAACAAAGGCGGGAGGATATTCAAAGAAACGGCGCGCATATCCGTATGGTGGATCCGGTTTTTGAGGGAGACAGGATTGTTGCCGTACTGCGCGACACCAAAACAACCACAAGTTCCTCTTCGATTTTTGTTCCCGTACTTTATGAGGACGACGACCTTGTTATATATAATAAACCGCCGTTCCTTGCGGTTCATCCGGCAAAGCGCCATCAGACGGATACCCTCGCCAATGTCTATGCTGCTACGCATCCGGAGGGGACCTTTCGGCCTGTATACCGCTTGGACCGTGATACTGACGGTATTTGCGTATGCGCTAAAAACACGCTTTCCGCAGCGAAGCTTGCGGGAAAAATAGAAAAAAATATACGGGGATTGTGTGCGGCGTATTGCCTGAGGACAGCGGAACGATTGATGCGCCGATTGCACAGCTGGCCGCACACCAAATGCGGCGCGGCGTCCGTGAGGGCGGTCAGCGGGCTGTTACCTTATATCAGGTGCTAAAACGCGTACCGGGCTTTACGCTTCTTTCATTGGTGCTTCCGACGGGGCGTACGCATCAGATCCGTACACACTTTGCGCATATTGGACATCCGCTTGTCGGCGACACAATGTATGGGGCGGCGCATACATTCTTAAAGCGGCAGGCACTTTCTTGTACGGAAGTTCGGTTCATGCATCCAATGACAGGAAATCCGGTTGAATTGTGCATAAACATGCATAAAGATCTCGCTTTACTCGTGCATAGTGAATAAACATGCAGAATTCTGTGCATTTTATCTTGCTTTTGTAAAGAAATTGTGATACAGTAATGCTAAGAAAAGCGGCGGACAAATTATCCGCACTGAGGAGGAGACGAATATGAAGAAGGCTTTGGCCGTGCTTATGGCGGCGGTTTTCTGCATGTGCAGCATGGTTGGGTGCAGCCAGAAAAAGCAGGTTACCATTGAAACGGCAGAGGACTTAAACGGCTTAAAGGTTGGCGTGCAGGGCGGTACGACCGGTGAAACATGGGTAAAAGAGAATTGCCCGGATACGGAGATTGCCTCTTTTAAGTCAGGCATGGACGCTGCACTGGATTTGAAAAACGGCGGCGTGGATGCAGTTGTAATCGATGAGCTTCCTGCTTCGCAGATTGTTGCACAGAACAGTGATTTGAAGATTTTAGATATCCGCTTTACCAAAGAGGAATATGCTATTGCCATCAGAAAGGGCGATACGGAATTGCAAAGCGCAATTAATGCAGCAATTGCCGATATGAAGACAAGCGGAGAGTACGATAAGCTTCTGGCGGCCTTTATGCCGGCGGACGGTGAAGTAAAAATCCCGGACGAATATGTTTCAGACGGGTCAGAAACGATAAAAATGGGGACGAATGCTGCGTTCTGGCCGTTTGAATATACAGAAGGAAATCAAATTGTCGGCTTTGATATTTCTATGTCGCAGTATGTTGCACAGCATATGGGCAAAAAGCTTGAGGTCGTCAACATGGATTTTGATGCATTGATCGGCGCTATGCAGGCTGGTTCCATCGACTTTATTGCAGCGGGCATGTCAGTAACGCCTGAACGTCTTGAAAACGTGGATTTTTCGGATCCCTATTATGAATCTGAGCAGGTTATAATCGTAAGAAAGTAATTGGTAACCTTAAAGGCGATCAAATTGTACCGGACGGAGCACTACCCCGTCCGGTACGTTGTGTAACAAGGAGAGATGACACCGGATGGATTTCTTTATGGATTTCTTTGGCTCTATCGGCGCGTTCTTTTCCGGCGTAGCAAGCGATTTTTATCAAACCATGATAAAAGACGGACGCTGGCTTTTGGTTGCGGAAGGGCTTTGGACCACGATTTACATTGCGGTCTGCGCTGTACTAATCGGCACAGTTATCGGCTGTTTGCTGGCGCTGTGTAAAATTTCAAAATCCCGTTTTCTGCGTGGGATTGCCAACGTATACACCACGATTATCCGCGGTATTCCGCTTGCCACGCAGCTGATGATTTTTTACTTTGTAATCTTCGCGCCAATGGGGATGGACCGCCATCTGGTAGCCATTATTGGATGCGGTATCAATTCCGGCGCTTATGTGACGGAAATTTTCCGTGCCGGTATCCAAGGGGTGGATATCGGACAGACGGAAGCGGGCCGCTCGCTTGGCCTAAGCCGTTTGCAAACGATGTGGCGTATTGTGATCCCGCAGGCAGTAAAGACCGCTCTGCCTACCTATACCAGTGAATTCATCGCCTTGATCAAAGAGACTTCTGTGCTTTCCTTTATTGCTGTAATGGATCTTAATAAAGCAGGCGACATGATCCGAAACGCTACCTATAACGCTTGGATGCCGCTGTTGTCTATTGCTGCAATCTATCTTCTTTTGACTTTCGGCTTGACCAAGCTGTTTGCTATTCTGGAAAGGAGGCTGGCCCGCAGTGATCGAGGTTAAAGGACTGGTTAAAAGCTTTGATGGCAATATCGTCTTAAATGGGATTTCCGAACATATAGAAAAAGGGGAAAAGGTCGTTATTATCGGCCCGTCCGGCTCCGGTAAAAGTACCTTTCTCCGCTGCTTGAATCTGCTCGAAACACCTGACGCTGGAGAGATCTGGTTTGAAGGAGAGCAGATCAATACAAAAAAGTGCAATATCAATCGCGTCCGGCGGAAAATGGGCATGGTATTTCAGCATTTTAATTTGTTTCCCCATCTGACGGTGCTGCAAAATATTACGCTTGCACCGACTTTGCTTAAATTGCAGGGAAAAGCGGAGGCGGAACAGAATGCCAAACGCCTGCTTGCACGTATTGGTTTGTTGGATAAGGCGGATACATATCCCAATATGCTGTCTGGCGGCCAAAAGCAGCGAATCGCTATTGTGCGATCCCTTGCCATGAATCCGGATGTCATGCTGTTTGATGAACCGACGTCTGCGCTGGATCCGGAAATGGTCGGCGAAGTTTTGGAACTGATGAAGGAACTGGCAGACGACGGCATGACAATGGTGGTAGTTACCCACGAAATAGGTTTTGCACGTGAAGTTGCAACCCGTGTTCTGTTTATGGATGGCGGGCAGATCCTTGAGCAGGGCGCACCGCAAATCTTTTTTGAAAATCCGGAAAATGAGCGCTTGCGTGACTTTCTCTCAAAGGTCCTTTAAAACAGGATGCAGGCACTGCTTATAAAAAGGAGACGTCAAGATTTTTCTTGACGTCTCCTTTTCATATACGAGAGATGGCCGCCGGTCAATGCCGGAACCAATATTTCCGCAGCCGGATATTACGGGCGAACATTTGCAGCTGATCATATAAATCGTCGTAACGTGCTGCACAGATTTCCCAATCGGCATTCCGGTTTGTTTCAAACCATAGTCTGCGATGCAGTTCTTTGATCATTGGAAGCTGGCCCGCCAAAGTAAGCGCATGCTCGGCATAGGGTAGTGCATCTTCCAAATTTTCAGGTTCTTTATCAGGAAGAAGGGCGATTTTATCCGCTGTAAAACGGGCGCGTGCGAGTGATAAGGAGAGGGCTTTGAATGTTTCTTGATTCCGCAGCGGCATCAAAGAGGCATAGTCCGCCTCTGCTTTCCGCATGGCGGCCTGCAAAATGGCGATATTTTCGCGGTCTTTAAACTGGACCATATCAAAGGGATTTCTCCACATTTCCAACTTGAATTCGTGCTCGTCCACCCGCTTTACAATGCGGTCGTGATGGTATACCGGGTCGAGCAGCATGGCCTGCTCTTCATCGAATCCGTATAAGCTTTTATGTATCAATAAGTAAAGCTGTTCGTAGCTGTATGAAGAATTTGGGTTCCAACAGAAATTAGCGCCGATCAGGATGCCGGGCGCTGCGAGTTCCCGCAACGTATCTCCGCCGTCTGCCCAAGCAGACATCACCATGCCGAGCGAACGTCCGGCATCCGCTTTTAAAAGACCCATAGTGTTGTCATAACACTGATGGATGTCGCATGAAAAACGCTTCCATGTCCAAGAGCCGGGCGACATATACATTTTAATATTCTGGCGGTGCAGCGCATCGACAAAGGGATATGATTCCCGCGCAGCATAATCCCAAAAAACAAACTGCGTATCGCAAGGAAGCTCCTTGGCCCTGTCCACTGGTACGGCATAGTCGCCCCACGGCGGGGCAAAGAAATCGGCATACATCATCAGGGTACAGCCAAGTTTGGCAAGTTCGTCGTGGATAAAAGTATAGTGTTCAATGAAAAGCTTTCCGCCTTCTTCCACGCCGAAAACTTCCGTAAGGCCCAGTGGTTCGTCGCCTCCACAGTGAATAACGCCTTTTCCAAAGCAATCTACGATTTCCTTCAGCATTTTTTGGATTGTGCTACGGACTTCAGGTTTGGTGGGATCCATGCAGTCGGTAAGGCTGCCGTCCTTACGGCGCAGGCACAAATGCTGCAAATCGCGGATATGACACAGCTTATCGAAATGCCCGAGCAGGTTGACGATCGGGCGAACCGATAAGTTCCATTCTTTTGCATAGGCGATAATTGCACGCCACTCCTCTTTTTCAAGCGGATCGCTGTAGCGGCCCCATGCCGGGACGGATGTGAAGCGGAATACGTCTTCTATGTATGGCATATACGTGTTGTATTTATATCGGGCCAGCCTGCGGATAATCGCATAAAAGTTTGACAAAGTGGAAATTTGCCCGCGCGAAATGTCGTCCGAGAGTGCGCGGAAGGGAAGGGAGGGTTCGTCATAGGCGTCAAACTCATACAAATTGCCGTCGTTTATAAAATCAAGCTCCGACAGCGTAAAAAGCCCGTACATCAGGCCTTTTGAGGAAGAAGCCAGTACGTCGATGCAGCCGCTGCGGGCACGGATTTTATACGCCTCCTCCGGCATCGCTTCAACGACGTAACGGATTGGGTTTTTCCCGCACAGGTGGTTGTCTGTGAAAATCTCTTCCGCCCGTGCAAAATTATCCAATACACTTTGGCTCAAACAAAAGGAAGACAAAACAAGCGGCGCTTCCAGAACCGTAATTTGTTTGACCTGCGGAATGATTGCAGTTTTCATCATAGGATAAATAGTCTCCTTTCTCTTGGGTCAAAGACTTTTCCCAAAACTTGTTATTGTCATTATACTGCGTGCAGCAGTCAAAAAGCAAGAAAAGAGGATAAGTTTTTACCTATACTGAAAAAAAGCTTGACAACGGCCGAGCGAGCCGGTATAATAATAAAGCATTTTAGATTATGGAGAGGTCGCCTAGCCCGGTTTATGGCGCACGACTGGAACTCGTGTATGGGTTGAAAGCTCATCGAGGGTTCGAATCCCTCCCTCTCCGCCATAATAGGAACATAAAAAAGATATGTTCCGCATAAACCCCGATTTTATCGGGGTTTTTTGCTGCCCAAACGCCGGGATTTCAAGATGCATATT
>CAJFJV010000021.1 GCA_904384225.1 uncultured Oscillospiraceae bacterium
CAAACAAATTGTAAAGCAAATGAAACGAGAGGCCAACCCCCAAAAAGGTTAGCCTCTCGTTTTGTTGTTCTGGCCTATTTTGCAACAGGCCCTTTTTTATTATGCGTATCCATATATTTACGGGCGTCTCTTTATCGTTTTAAAGCATTCGAACGCACTTATAGAAGCATAAAAAGAAAATTTCTGTGTTTTATAAAAATTTTTCGTTATACCATATTTTCTTTTCCAAATTTCGCAAGCGCTACTGCTTTTCCTGCATGCAGTCTTGAATATTCCGCAGCAAGTGCTACATAGTGGCTTTCAAGAGAATCCTCAATGGAAGTTAAGGCAGTTTCTTGCATGCCCTCGCCTGTAAGCAGATCCAAAAGTTCGGATATCATACGATTGTCTCCGCCGGCGTGTCCGCTCAAATCGGATGCAAGCTTTTTTACATCAATGAAGCGATGCTCTTCCCCAAACACACCGACATCAATTATATTATCGCCCATACTTGCCGTTATGTCGCCTTTTGTACCCATAATTTTTATTTCACGATGGCTGCGGCTGGTAAAGGCGCACATTGTAAAACTGACAGTTGCACCACCCGAAAGCTCTAAATTCACAACCTGATGATCTACCACATTGTTGTCACAATGAAAAACGCAGCGTCCATATGGCCCCGTCTGCAAAGCTTTTCGAATGGATTCCTCCGTTGGATGCAGGGTTAGCACATCCATTGGCCATCCGCTCTTCCCCTTCAGCACGCCGTCTGTAATATAAAACCGCTCAGCGTCAAATGGGCAGCTTTCTTTGATTTTGCATCCGTCTAGGCATCGCATTGCAGCCCCCTCCGGCGCGCACTCAGGTTTAAAAAATCTGAGGGAGCCAAATGAGGAAACATATTTACAATGTTTTCCGGACAGCCAAAGAAGGATATCCATGTCGTGGCAGGACTTTTGCAGGATCATGGGGCTGCTTTCTTCGCTGTTGCGCCAGTTGCCGCGTACAAAGCTATGCGCCTGGTGCCAATACGCCACATTTTCAATGGCTTGAATGGATACAACATCCCCTATTGTTCCCACATTGATCAGACGCTTTAATTCCTGATAAAACGGCGTATATCGTAAAACATGGCAAACCACAACGTGTCGTCCATACTTTTTTGCAGTCTCTTCAATTTCAAGGCACTCGGCAAGAACCGGGGATACCGGCTTTTCGAGCAGCAGATGATATCCTTTTTTTAAAGCTGGGACCGCATGTCCATAATGCTGCCTGTCCATCGTGCAGATAAAAAGTACGTCGGCAAGCCGTTTTTCTCTCAAAAGGGATTCTGCACTGTCGAAACAACGATCTTCCGGTATTCCATATTCTTTTGCCGCCTCCCTCACCTTTTCTGAAACGATATCCGCAACCGCTACGATCTCCATCCGATCTGCAAAAAGCTTTGCAGCCTTTGCGTATGTATCTTTCCCCCGTGAGCCAAGCCCGGCTATTGCAACCGTTATTTTCTTTTTCATCTCTGATTTCCTCTTTACAATCTTTTATTTTTCAGTCTTAATTTTCATTCTGCTTCATTATAATCGATTTTTTTAAAGAAGCTTGTGTTTCCATTTGCCGTTTTCCCATTCATAATAAAATTCGGAAAGACCGTCTTCTTCAAATATACGAAGCATGTCCTCCATATCTTCCGCAAGCGGATAGGAACGCAGCGCATCGTGTTCAGCCCAAAAGACCTCCCCCTCCTCGGATGAGACAAGTGTGCCGGAAAATTGATCGGTTCGATACAGCAATACAACATAGCGTCCGCCCTTTTCCAACGGAAACTGTTTTATACCGCAAAGCTGCGGGTTTTTTATTCGCAAGCCGGTTTCTTCCCACACCTCGCGGATAACTGATTCCACAAAGGATTCATCCTTCTCAACATGCCCGCCCGGAAAAGTGACTCCCGGCCAATCCGGATTTTTCCGATCCAGTACCAATACGCGGCTTCCGTTTGTAATCATACACATATTGGTAAAAACCGCAAGCTCCCTTTTATCCATAAAAAGTATCCTTTCAAGACAAACGGGCCTCCTGATTCTACAGAACGCCCGTTTGCCGCTTATATTCTTCTATTAAGAAAGAAGGCAGTCCCTCTTAATCCGCCGTTTCTTCCTTCTTAAGGAAAGTACGGATACGCTTCATTGCTTCTCTTGTTGCATCCGGCGACCCAAAAGAGGTTAGACGGAAAAACGATTTTCCATTCTTCCCAAAGCCTGCGCCAGGTGTCCCGACAACATTGGCCTGTTCCAAAAGCGCATCAAAAAAATCCCATGAATCCATCCCGTCCGGGCACGCCAGCCAAATGTAAGGCGAGTTTTCTCCACCGGTAAACCATACACCACATTCTGTAAGTGTTTGGGCGATGATCCGTGCATTTCCACGATACACGTCGATATTCGCTTTGACTTGACGCTGCCCTTCTTCTGAAAATACGGCGGCCGCACCACACTGTACAATATAAGAGACACCGTTGAACTTAGTGGTTTGCCGACGCAGCCAAAGCTGGTTCAACCTGACACCGTCAAAAATCAAGGCATCCGGAACAACAGTCCATCCGCAGCGCGTCCCTGTAAAACCGGCTGTTTTGGAAAAAGAGCAGAATTCGATTGCGCAGCGGTCTGCATTCTCCACCTCATAAATGCTGCGAGGCAAATCAGGATCCGAAACAAACGCTTCATACGCTGCATCATACAGAATAACTGCGCTATTATCAAGGGCATAGGAAACCCATGCCGCAAGTTGTTCTTTCGTATAGGCCGCGCCTGTTGGGTTGTTTGGGGAGCATAAATAAATGATATCTGCTTTAAGCGCAGGATCTGGCATCGGAAGAAAGCCGTTTTCAGCGCATGCGTCCATGTATACTATTTTTCTGCCGGCCATAACATTGGTATCCACATAAACCGGATAAACCGGATCTGGGATCAAGACTGTGTTTTCTTCTGAAAAAATATCTAAAATGTTGCCTAAATCACTTTTAGCGCCGTCACTGACAAAAACCTCGCTTGCTGCAAGGCCGATCCCTTTTTTCTCATAATAACCGGCAATCGCCTCACGCAAAAAGGGATATCCTTGTTCCGGCCCATAACCCCGGAACGTCTCCGCATGGCTTTGTTCGTCAGCTGCCTCTTTCATTGCGTCTACGCAAACTTGCGGTAAAGGCAGCGTTACATCTCCAATCCCCAGACGGATAACCTCTGCTTCCGAATGGTCCTTCTTATATGCGCTAACTTTTGTATTAATTGTTGAAAAAAGATAACTTTCTTCCAAGTCAAGATAATGCCTGTTGATTTTCAAAATCCTTTCACGCTCCCTTTCCATCAAAATACGCAGGCTCAGCCGCGCATTTTTCGTTCAACCGATGCTTTGATAAATGCCTTAAAGAGTGGATGTGCGCGGTTTGGGCGGCTTTTAAATTCGGGATGATACTGTACGCCGACATGAAAATTATTCTCTGAAACCTCAACCGCCTCAACCAAACGCCCATCCGGTGAAGTGCCTGCCAGAACAAGTCCGGCAGCTGTCAATTGATCGCGGAAATCGTTGTTAAATTCATAGCGATGACGGTGACGTTCTGTAATTTCCGGACAGCCATACGCCTTTTCCATGGTTGTACCCGGAAGGATTTTACATGGATATGCACCCAGACGCATGGTACCGCCTTTCGGCAAATTTCCCTGCTGATCCGGCATCAGCGCGATTACCTGATGCGGGCTGTCTGCATCAAATTCACTTGAATGGGCATCTTTCCACCCCAGTACGTTTTGCGCAAATTCAATAACAGCAATCTGCATGCCTAAACATATGCCGAAATACGGCACATTATTTTTTCGTGCATATGACGCCGCTGCAATCATACCGTCGATCCCACGGCCGCCGAACCCACCCGGCAGAATAATCCCGTCTGCATCTTTCAGATAATACGCAGCATTTTCCTCTGTAAGCTGCTCAGAATCTACCCAATCAATGGATACCGCCGTTCCGTTCTCCCATCCCGCATGACGAAGTGCCTCTGCCACAGAAAGATAGGCGTCATGCAGCTTTACATATTTTCCAACCAAAGCGATGCGAACCGTATCCGAACTGTTCCTAATCCGCTCAAGCATTGCATTCCAGTCGGAGAGATCCGCTTTCCGTTGCGGCAGAGAGAGTTCCCGGCAAACAATATCGGCAAGGCCGTTTTCTTCCAGCATGACCGGCGCCTCATATAAAACAGATAATGTGCGGTTTTCGATGACACAGTCCGGTTTTACGTTGCAAAACAGTGCAATCTTATCCAACACTGGACGGTCAATCGGTTCGTCACTCCTTGTTACAATAATATCCGGTTTTACGCCCATTGACTGTAACTCTTTTACAGAATGCTGCGTCGGTTTTGACTTGTGCTCTTCACTGCCATGGATATATGGAACCAATGTCACATGAATAAACAACGCGTTGTCTTTGCCGACTTCCAAGGATATCTGACGGATTGCCTCGATAAAAGGCTGACTTTCAATATCACCGATGGTCCCGCCGATTTCTGTAATGACGACATCCGCATCCGTCTTTTTTCCGACGGAATAAACAAAGGATTTGATTTCATTTGTAATATGGGGAATGACCTGAACGGTCTCGCCCAGGTATTCACCCCTTCTTTCCTTGGTAAGGACATTCCAGTACACTTTGCCGGTGGTGAGGTTGGAGAAGCGGTTCAAATCTTCATCAATGAACCGTTCATAGTGGCCAAGATCCAAATCCGTTTCCGCACCGTCTTCCGTTACATAAACCTCCCCATGTTGATAGGGGCTCATCGTTCCCGGATCAACATTTACGTAAGGATCAAGCTTCTGCGCCGCAACCCGGAAGCCGCGCGCCTTCAAAAGTCTGCCGAGAGACGCCGCCGTGATGCCCTTTCCTAAACCGGATACCACACCGCCTGTCACAAAAATGTACTTCGTCATAACGTAACCTCAACCTCTCCTGTAAATACCGTTTTTGCTTCACCAGTCATATAGACCGCTTCATCAGTGTAACGGATGATCAATTCTCCACCGGCAAGTTTCACCGTAATATCACTGTTCTTCTCACAATAGCCATTTAATACGGCTGCAACGGCTGACGCACAAGCACCTGTTCCACAGGCAAGCGTCTCCCCGCTTCCGCGCTCCCAGACGCGCATTTGGAGTGTTTGCCGGTCAATTATACGGACAAACTCCGTATTCACACGCTGTGGGAACAAGGTATTCATTTCAAACGGGCGGCCGAGCGCTTCCAAATCCAGGGAATCTACATCATCGCAGAAAACCACGCAGTGTGGATTTCCCATTGAGACACAAGTGATATACTGCTGTTTCCCTCCGATTTTAACCGGATGGTTTACAACCGATTTTCCAGGAAGCAAAACCGGGATTTTGTCCGGCACAAGCTCCGCCTTTCCCATATCCACACGGACAGAGTAAACCTTTCCATCCAGAATATTAAGCGTTAAATCCTTAATACCGCTCAATGTTTCAACGGAAATCCGCTCAGAATTGACAATGTGGTTGTCATACAGATATTTTCCGACGCAGCGAATTCCATTCCCACACATTTTTCCTTCGCTGCCATCCAAATTGAAAATCCGCATCTTAGCTGCCGCCACATCGGAATGGCAGATCAGGATCACGCCGTCGCCGCCAATGCCAAAATGACGGTCTGCCAGTTTCACAGTAAGCTCTTCCGGATTTTCCACTTCTTCATCCATACAGTTGATATAAATATAATCGTTACCGCATCCCTGCATTTTGGTAAACGGGATAGTGCGTACCGCGTGGGAAGAAGCTGCACGGCGGGTGTGCATATGGTTAATATCGACAAGTTCCGTATTGTTTTCTGTAAATTTGCTTTTTAAGCTGTCAGCCAACGCCCGCGCTGTATCCAGTGACGTAAGGCACGGAACGCCAAGCTCAACCGCACGGCGGCGAAGCTTCACGCTGTCCCTAGCCGGAAGACGGCCTTTAGCAGAAGTTGAAATGATATAGCTGATCCTTCCGCTCTCCAGAAGCGTTTTTGTGTTTTCAGACGACTCATGGATTTTCTTCACAGCATTTACATAGAGGCCGGCCTCGCGCAGAACAGCCGCTGTCCCCTCCGTCGCATAAAGCGTAAATCCCAGTTCGTCGTATCTGCGGGCAATCCCAGCAATTTCTGCTTTGTCGGAGTCGCGTACCGTAATCAATACGCCGCCTTCCACCTGCATACGATAACCTGCGGCGACAAGCCCTTTATAAATCGCCTCGTCAAGTGTGCGGCCAATACCCAGCACTTCACCGGTCGATTTCATTTCCGGCCCAAGCTGTACATCCACATCCGTCAGCTTTTCAAAAGAAAACACCGGCACTTTTACGCAGATATACGGCGGAACCGGATAAAGCCCAGTTCCATAGCCCATCGTCTCCAGCTTTTCGCCAAGCATCGCGCGCACCGCAAGATCTACCATCGGCACGCCGGTCACTTTGCTGATATAGGGGATCGTACGGGAAGAACGGGGGTTCACTTCAATTACGTAGATTTCGCCCTCATGCATTACGTATTGAATATTGACAAGGCCTTTGGTATCCAGCGCAAGCGCAAGCTGCTTTGTGTATTCAAGCAAACGGTTTTTCTGTGCCGCCGTTAAATTCCATGCCGGATAGACCGCAATCGAGTCGCCCGAGTGGACGCCGGCACGTTCAATATGCTCCATCACACCAGGGATCAGTACGTCTTTCCCATCACAAATTGCATCAACCTCAAGCTCCGTTCCCATCAAATACTTGTCGATCAATACCGGATTTTCAATATCATGTGAAAGGATAATCTTCATATATTCCCGGATATCATCATCGCTGAAAGCGATAATCATATTCTGTCCGCCTAAAACATAGGACGGGCGCATCAAAACAGGATAGCCAAGGGAATCTGCCGCGCGGAGCGCCTCCTCCGTTGTCATGACGGAATGGCCCTGTGGCCGCTTAATCCCAAGGCGCTCCAAAAGCGCATCAAAACGCTCACGGTCCTCCGCCAGATCGATAGCGTCGCCGGAAGTTCCAATAATATGGACGCCTTCTTTTTCTAAGTGCTTTGTCAGCTTAATTGCTGTTTGTCCGCCAAATGCGACGACCGCGCCATACGGTTTTTCTACTTCTATGACATGCATGACGTCCTCAGGCGTCAACGGCTCGAAATAAAGACGGTCGGCCGTATTGAAATCCGTTGACACAGTCTCCGGATTGTTATTGATAATCACAACGTCAAAGCCGGCTTTTTTCAATGCCCAAACACAGTGTACCGAAGCATAGTCGAACTCGATCCCCTGCCCGATACGGATCGGTCCGGAGCCAAAAACGATTACGGTTTTCCGATCGGAATGCTTTGCCCGAATAAATTCACCCGCTTCATCCTCTTCATCGAACGTGCCATAGAAATACGGCGTCTGTGCGTCAAATTCGGCGCCGCAGGTATCTACCATTTTATATGCAGCTTTCATCCGCATAGGAAGGGCCTGCCCGCTCAATTTTTGAATCGAGCTATCGAGAAAACCATATTTTTTGGCTGCGCGGTAGAGTTCCTTTGTCAGCGGCTCTGTTTCCAGACGTTTTTGCAGACAGACAAGATTTTGAAGCTTATACAAAAACCAAAGATCAATTTTCGTAATTTCGTGGATATGCTCGCAGGAGATGCCGCGCTTTAAAGCCTCGTAAACAACAAACAGCCGCTCGTCGTCACAGTTATAAAGCTTGGTATCTACTTCGTCGTCAGAAAGCTCAAACAGTTTAGGCAGATTTAATGTGTCAAGCGAAAGTTCTGCTCCGCGGACAGCTTTCATAATCGCTTCCTCAAAGCTCTGCCCAATGGACATCACTTCTCCGGTAGCTTTCATCTGCGTGCCAAGCGTACGTTTGGCATAGACAAATTTGTCAAACGGCCACTTCGGTACCTTGACGACCACATAGTCGAGCGTAGGCTCAAAACAAGCGCAGGTCTTTCCCGTAACGGCATTTTCGATTTCATCAAGCATGAAGCCGACAGCAATCTTTGACGCGACCTTTGCAATAGGATAGCCGGTTGCCTTCGACGCAAGCGCAGAAGAACGGGATACACGCGGATTTACTTCAATTACCGCATACTCAAACGTATCTGGGTTTAATGCAAACTGGCAGTTACATCCGCCTTCAACCCCCATTGCCGTAATAATATTAAGCGCCGCAGAACGCAGCATCTGATACTCTTTATCTGCAAGCGTAACAGCAGGAGCTATTACAATGCTATCCCCGGTGTGTACGCCGACCGGATCGAAGTTTTCCATTGAGCATACCGTAATGACATTCCCTACGGAATCACGCATCACCTCAAACTCAATTTCCTTCCAGCCCGCAATACACCGTTCTACTAAAACCTGTGTAATCGGCGAAAGGCGCAGGCCGGCCGAGGCAATTTCATGCAGCTGTGCTTCGTCTGCCGCAATACCGCCTCCGGAACCGCCCAGCGTAAAGGCCGGCCGCACGATAACCGGATAACCCACGCGGTTCGCAAAATCTATCGCCGTGTCCACATCGTTTGCAATGACCGATGGAATAACCGGCTCACCGATCTGCTGCATGGTTTCTTTAAAAATCAGACGATCCTCCGCTTTGTCGATTGTTTCAGGATTCGCCCCCAGCAAGCGGACATTATGGCTCTCAAGGAATCCTTCTTTCGCAAGCTGCATGGAAAGCGTCAGCCCAGTTTGCCCGCCCAGTGTGGAAAGCAGGCTGTCCGGCTTTTCTTTTTCAATAATCCGTTTAACTGTATCAAGCGTCAATGGCTCAATGTAAATCTCATCTGCCATTGCGGCATCCGTCATAATGGTTGCAGGGTTCGAGTTCACAAGCACGACCTCCAGGCCTTCCTCCTTGAGTGCGCGGCAGGCCTGTGTTCCCGCATAATCGAATTCAACGGCTTGGCCGATGACAATCGGGCCGGAGCCGATAACCAGAACTTTTTTTATCTCTTTATTCAGCGGCATAACGATACTCCTTCTATATCCAACTAATCGGTCAAAATAAACGAATCAGCGGTACTGATCCATTAGGTTCATGAACCGGTCGAATAAAAACCGGGTGTCCAGCGGACCGCCGCACGCCTCCGGATGAAACTGTACGGAAAACGCCGGCATATTCAAATAGGTGACGCCCTCGTTCGTGTTGTCGTTTGCATTTAAAAAGCTTGCTTTTGCGGATGCGGGCAGCGTATCGGTCTCAACAGCATATCCGTGGTTCTGGCTTGTAATATACACGCGCCCCGTCTCCATATCCTTAACCGGCTGATTTGCGCCGCGATGCCCGTAGTGCAGCTTCTGCGTCTTTGCACCTTGCGAAAGCGCTAAAAGCTGATGCCCAAGACAGATGCCGAACGTCGGAATCCGATTTTCACAAAGCCTTTTCAGCTCTTTTATAATAGCAGTATTTTCAGCAGGATCGCCCGGCCCGTTTGAAAGCATCACACCGTCCGGCCGCTGCGCCAGAATATCCTCCGCTGTGGAAGAAGCCGGCATCCGAACCACGTGACAGCCGCGCTTTACAAGTTCCCTTGCAATATTTTCTTTCGCTCCAAAATCCCACAGGACAACACGGCGGTTTTCTTCCGGAGACGAATATTCCACCGCTTCCCTGCAGCTTACGCTTTCAACGGCATTCGTAATCCGATATGCCGCAAGCTCTTTTAAAACCGGAGACAAGTCTTCAGGAAGCTTATCCGTAATTCTGGCGTTCATAACGCCGGATTCCCGGATAATTTTGGTAAGCCGTCTGGTATCGATCCCGTACATTCCTACAATGTTCGAGGCTTTTAAAAAGGCGTCAAGATCTCCCTCACAACGGAAATTAGAAGGATCATGACACCATTCTCTCACAATATAGGCACTAAGTTTCGGCGCATCGGACTCGAAATCACTGGGGATTACTCCATAATTTCCAATCAAAGGGAAAGTCTGAAGAACGATCTGCCCATAATAGCTCGGATCGGTCAGCGTTTCCAAATACCCTGTCATTGACGTTGTAAAAACGACTTCCCCCGTCACTTCACCTTGTGCGCCAAACGCCTTCCCAGTGAAGACAGTGCCGTTTTCCAAGATCAAATAGATAGACTGCTCCATTCTGTTTCCTCCTACTATTTATTCAAACTGCGATTTGGTGTGTCGGCCGATATCAATTGGATACAGACCGGAAAAGCATCCCGTGCAAAACTGCAAATTACAGCCCGCACAGGCAGCCTTCAGCCCTTCAATGCTGATAAAGCCAAGGCTGTCCGCCCCAATCTGCTCCGCGATCTCCTCTATGCTTAAATGATTTGCGATTAGATTCTCTTCGCTGTCAATATCCGTACCAAAATGGCAGGAGTGCCTGAAAGGCGGAGAAGAAATGCGCAGGTGCACCTCTTTCGCGCCCGCATGCTTCAGACTGCGAATAATCTTTGCGCTCGTCGTTCCCCGGACAATCGAATCATCCACCAGCACGATCCGCTTGCCCGCCACATTGCACGCAAGCGGGTTAAGCTTTAAGCGCACGGCGGCGTCTCTCTGTGTCTGTGACGGGAAAATAAAGCTTCGGCCAATATATCGGTTTTTTACAAAACCAGAAACAAGCGGGATCCCGCTGTGTTCCGCATAACCAACAGCGGCCTCTAAGCCGCTGTCCGGTACGCCGCAGACCATATCTGCATCTACCGGATATTCTTTTGCAAGCTGTCTGCCCATATTGACCCTTGCTTCATAGACAGTCATCCCGTCTACCACAGAGTCCGGACGTGAGAAGTATACGTATTCGAAAATACAGAATCCGATATGGCTGCTTGTCAAAACCATACGGCTTTTTACATTTCCGCTATCATCAATAGATACCATTTCACCGGGACGTATATCGCGTATAAAGTCAAAACCTGCACTGTCCAGCGCGCAGGACTCGGATGCAATGGCTGCACCGTGCGCATTCTTCCCGATGCACAAGGGGCGGAATCCCCACGGGTCACGAATTGCAATCAGTTTGTTCTTACTTGAAAGGACAACAAGGGAAAAAGCGCCTCGAAGCTGTTTGGCGGCTTCGGCAACTGCATCCTCGATCTCTTCTTTTGACAGCGCTTCATATGCAATCAGGGAAGAGACAACCTCACTATCGTTGGTCGCAGCAAAATCACATCCGTATTCTTTTAATTTTGTTTTGATTTCAGCTGCATTTACGATATTCCCGTTGTGTGCCGTGGCAATACGCCCTTTTAAATATTCTGTCACCATTGGCTGTGCATTTTCACGCGAATTGGTGCCGGTAGTAGAATAGCGGACATGGCCGATTGCCATGCGGGCGGAAGGCAGGTGCTCCAGCACCTGTGGAGTAAAGACCTCGTTCACCAGTCCAATATCCTTATGGTACAAAATGGAGCCGTTTTTTAAAACGGCAATGCCCGCCCCTTCCTGTCCGCGGTGCTGCAAAGCGATCAAAGCATTATAAGTGATGCCCGCCGCTTCATCTGAATTGGTTACGGCGCCGAATACGCCGCACTCTTCCCGTAATATATCATTCATAAAAGTATCCTTCATCAGCTTTCATATGTCTTAAGGATTTCCTCCGCAACTTCCCGCCGTGTTATTCTTAAATCCATAGCCTGTTTTTCAATATAGCGATGTGCATCCGGCTCTGACATATGCAGATACTGGATTAGTGCGCACTTCGCCCGGTCTACCATGCGGATCTCCTGAATTTTTTGTTGCAGCCGAACATTTTCATTTTGCAAGTTCAGCATGCGTTTTCGTGAAGCGGAAACGATTCGCAGCGATTGAGAAAAAAGCTGTCTATTTACAGGCTTTTCCACAACAAACACGCCGTAATCCTCCGCCTTAGCGGCAACAGCCTCTGCATGCTCCGCCTTTATCATGAGAATAATACCGGCGCGTGTCATACGCGTAAGATCAAGGGCCAACTCTATGCCCGTTTCATCGGACAGCGGCGCATTGACCACAACAATGTCATAATCCGCCTCGATTAAAATACGGCGGGCCTGCGCGCCACTTTCCACTATTAACGCATTCTGAAAAGCCGGCGTCCGTTTTAATTCTGCAAAAAAGGCCCGGCTTTTCTGCGTGCTTGTAACAATCAGTACTTTATCCATCACCGGCCTCTGTCTCTTTCCCTTACTAAACCAGAGAAAAATAAAGGTCGTGTTCCGCTTGCACCCGGTTTTTGGCGCTTTGGATCTTCTGGTACTCCGCACGCTTCGCCTTGCAGTATCTGTGCAGTACACGTTTTGGTATGACGCGTTCCACAAATTCGCTGTGCTCGGCAAGTTCCACCGCCTGTTCAAGCGTCGCCGGCAAGGCGGCAAGGCCGTTTTTACAGCCGTCTTCCAGTACAAAAAGATCCATATCCACCGGCGCCGGCAGCGGGAGACGTGCCTTAATCCCCTCAAGCCCTGCTTCAATTAAAAGCGCAAACGCATAATAAGGGTTACACGCAGCATCCGGCGACCGCAGTTCCATTCTGGTATATTCTCCTCCTGCCGCCGGGATTCGGACAAGCTGAGAACGGTTTTGATGCGACCATGTGATATATTTGGGTGCCTCAAAACAGCCGAAGCGGCTGTATGAGTTTGTCAGAGGATTCAAAAAAGCCGTAATCTCTGCGGCGCGGTGCAGAACACCCGCCATAAAACTCTCCGCTTCGGCACTGTGACCGGCTGTCCTTTCCTTAAAGAGGTTTATTCCTCCGCGGGAAAGAGACATATTGACATGTAGGCCACTGCCGCTTTGATCAAGAAACGGCTTTGGCATAAAGGATGCATACAGTCCATTGATTGCTGCAATAGATTTGACAGCTGATTTAAAGGCAATCAAATTATCCGCTGCTGTCAAGGCATCCGCATACTTAAAATCGATTTCATTTTGGCCTGGCCCTTGCTCATGATGTGAAGATTCCGGAAACATCCCCATTTCTTCTAAAGAAAGACAGATCTCCCTGCGCACATTTTCCCCCCGGTCGAGCGGGGAAACATCACAGTACGAACCATGATCAAAGGGATTTAAGGTCGGCGCCTGCCGCTCATCTGTTTCAAACAGATAAAATTCGCATTCCGTACCGATCCGGCAGGTATATCCCATTTTTCCTGCGTCCGCTGCGGCCTGTTTTAAAACCGCACGGCTGTCGCCCTCAAAAACAGAGCCGTCCGGATTTTTTATGTCGCAGAACATACGGACAACCCCGCCGTGTGCCGGACGCCATGGAAGCACCGAAAGCGTCGCAGGATCCGGGATTAAAAAAAGATCGGAACGATCCACTGAAAGAAACCCCCGAATCGCAGAGCCGTCTATTGATATGCCCTGTGAAAAGGCACGCGGCAATTCGCCCGGCATAATCGAAACATTCTTAAGCGTTCCGAAAATATCACAAAAGGCAAGACGGATAAATTTGACGTCGTTTTCCTTTACAAACTGCAATACTTCCTTCGCGGTATAATCCATTTCGATCCCTCCAGACCCTTTTATCTATTATACAGCGTAGCGACTTTTTTTTCACTATTTTTTGATTTGGCATTTTCACGATTTTTCGCCTGAATTGCGCTTTAATTATGTGTGTATAGTTGACGATAAGGATTTTTGGTATCTGCTTCCAACACATAAAAAGGATGTTCCATTACCTTGTTTAAGTCGTATCCAAAATAGGAACAGAACAAATTGACCGGTTCAGAAATCTCATCAAGATCCATTTGATTTGCCTTGCGCACATCTACTTTTTCTGAAATCGAAGCAGGCGGCTGCGCACAGCGGAGGACAATTTTGCCGCCGTGCATTCCCGTCGCACAGAAATTTCCGACTATCGGCTCTTCTGCTTTTAGATTCAGTACAATAATGAGGCCGCCCGCCTGATATTCCCCCAAAAAGCTTCCTGCTTTTCCGCCTATCACAAGCAGCGGCTTTTTCTCGCGGTATGCTTTCATGTGAATTCCGGCGCGATAGCCAACGTTGTCCCGCACAAAAATGCTTCCGCCGCGCATTCCATAACCTGTGCCGTCCCCGCAGCTTCCATTTATAATAATTGTCCCGCCGTTCATGGTATCGCCTGTCGCTTCCTGCGCATTACCGGATGTACGGATCGTGCCGTCTGCAAAGTAAGCGCCCAAAGCGTTGCCCGGAATTCCATCTATCCATATATTTTTTCCGGAAAGGCCCGAAGCAATATACCTCTGCCCCATACACTGCTCTATGGTAATATCCGTATCTTCTGACTCCCGAATCTGTTCATTCAGTTTTTTAAAATGCATCAATCCGGCTGTAATCTTCATATTGTTTTTCCTCCCAGCTTATCCTCCCGATAGGCACGTGAAAAGGCCGCAAGCTGCGGTTTTTGGCAGATGAGTGCAAAATCGATCGTGTCCAAAGGCGTTTTGTTTCGCACCAAAGACGTATAAATACCGGCGCGCGCAATATCACCGATTAAAATAAAGCCGATCAGCCTATTATGCTTTACAAAAAACTTTTTATAGCAGTCCGGCCCATTTGCTATAACAATCCCGTCCCCGTCATAACTGCCGGCCGTGATGATATGCAGCCCGAAAAAACCGATGGCATTCATAGGGATTGCGTGGTCATGCGGCTTTTCTACTCCCGTCATATGCAACCCCGCAGTTTCCCCTTGCATATATGCATTTGGAAGCAACGCCAGAACACGATCCGTATCCGTTGTAATATCGTGGCTCTGGGCACAGTCTCCTGCCGCATAGACATCCGGCAGCGACGTACGGCAATAGGCGTCTGTTACGATCCCGCGTTCTACCGCCCCGCCTGCTTCTTTAAAAAGCGAAATGTTCGGACGGACTCCAACTGCCATAACCAGAATGTCGAACGGGATGCTTTTCCCGCTTTTTAATGCAGCTGTCTTTTCAGAAAAAGATTGTACACTGTCTGAAAGAAGGAATTGGATTCCCGCCTTTTCTAAATGCGCCTGCATGATAGACGAACCTTCCTCATCGAGGATAGACGGCAAAATCCGCGGCGCCATGTCGACAACGGTGATCTTCCCTACTTTGTCTGCAATCCCCTCCGCACATTTTAACCCAATCAAGCCTGCACCGATAATCAAGACATGCGCCGTCTGAAACAGCGCATCGCGGAGTGCGTGCGCATCATCCAAAGACAGGAAAGTATATTTTTTCTCCACGCGCTCAAGTCCAGCCGCGGGCGGTATAAAAGGGACCGAGCCTGTAGAAACCAACAGCTTGTCATAGTGTAAAACACTGCCGTCGTCTAATTCAATTTGCTTTTTTCCCGGCTCCAAGCGAACAGCACTTTTCCCCGCTAAGAAGGTTACATTATTCTTTTCATAAAAGTCATCCGGACGGTATTTCATTCGTTCTTCATCCGTTTTCCCACACAGCAAATAAGAAATCAAAGGCCTTGAATAGGTGTGATACGGTTCTTTCGATACGATCGTGACCGAGCCCTCCCGATCCTTTCTCCGAATTGCTTCCACAGCGCCGACGGCTGCTGCCGAATTGCCGATAATGATATATTTCATCGCGCGTCCCTCACCTTTCTTCAAACACGATCGCCCGGTTCGGGCAGCCTGCAACACAGGCCGGTTCGCCGCATGCATTTTTTAAACAGAGCTCGCACTTTTGTACGGCATGACCGGTTTCATCAGGCATAACTGCGCCGTAAGGGCAGGACAGGATACAAGTAAAGCAGCCCACACATTTATCATGGTCAATGGAAACCATCCCGTTGTCCACGCTGAGCGCACCGGTGATACATCCCTTCACGCAGAGCGGCTCTTCACAATGGCGGCACGAGACGGCAAAACAAATCCCGTCGTGCTCCTCAACCTGAATGCGCGGATGAATGGAAACACCCTTTAAAGCCTTTACCATATCGTCTTTCCCGCTATTGGCAAATGCACAGTTATATTCGCATAAGTGACAGCCTAAACACCATTTTTCATTGACATATACACGTTTCATCACTCATTCCCCCGCATGCCGGATCCCAAGAATATCCAGTTCTTTTTGCGTAAGCCCTACGCCGCGCAGCATCAGACGGTTCCCTCGCAGCGCTTCGATGGAATTGATCCCCATTCCGCCCATCATCTCTTTGATTTCATGATCCCATGCCGTTACCAGATGATATAGGCGTTCGCTTCCGATATCCGGGTTTAACCGTTTGACAAGGTCCGGCCGCTGGGTTGCAATGCCCCAGTTGCATTTACCGGAATGGCAGCTGCGGCAGAGATGGCAGCCAAGCGCCAGCAGTGCGGCTGTCCCGATATACACTGCATCCGCACCCAATGCAATGGCTTTTACAACGTCTGAACTTGAGCGGATAGAGCCGCCGACTACAATGGATACATTGTCTCGGATCCCTTCTTCACGCAGCCGCTGGTCAACTGCGGCCAATGCAAGCTCAATCGGGATTCCCACATTGTCGCGAATGCGGGTCGGCGCAGCACCTGTCCCGCCGCGAAACCCGTCAATCGCAATAATATCCGCGCCGCTTCTTGCAATGCCGCTGGCAATGGCCGCTACGTTGTGAACGGCGGCAATTTTAACAATCACTGGCTTTTTGTATTCGGTCGCTTCTTTTAAGGAAAAGACAAGCTGCCTGAGATCTTCTATTGAATAGATATCATGGTGGGGCGCCGGCGAGATTGCATCGGACCCCTCCGGAATCATGCGGGTACGCGAGACATCCCCAACAATCTTGCTGCCTGGCAAGTGGCCGCCTATTCCCGGCTTGGCTCCCTGCCCCATTTTAATTTCAATCGCAGCGGCCGTCTCCAGATATGCCTTATGTACGCCGAATCGCCCGGAAGCTACCTGTACAATCGTATTGGCTCCATAACGGTAAAAATCCTCATGCAGTCCGCCCTCTCCTGTATTGTAATACGTTCCGAGCCTTTCCGCAGCGCGCGCAAGGCTTTCATGCGCGTTTTTAGAAATGGATCCATAGGACATTGCAGAAAACATCACTGGTGTACTGAGTGTGAGCTGCGGAGACAAGCGGCACTGAAGCTCCCCATTTTCGTCACGGGTCACTTCATGCGGCTTCTGCCCTAAAAAAGTTTTTGTCTCCATTGGCTCGCGCAGCGGATCGATGGACGGATTCGTCACCTGAGACGCGTTGATTAACATTTTATCCCAATATATTGGAAACGGCTCTGGATTTCCCATGGAAGAAAGCAGTACGCCTCCCGTTCCCGCCTGACGGTAAACCGCTGTAATATTGGCAGCCGACCAGTTGGCATTGAAACGGAACGTATCGTCCGACTTTACAATTTTGATCGCATGTGTCGGACACAGCGAAGCGCATCGATGGCAGTTTACACATTTTGTACTGTCGCTGATCATTGCATCCGCCTCTGCGTCATAACGGGTCACCTCATTTGCACACTGCCGTTCACAGACACGGCAAGTAATACATTTTGCACTATCCCGCACAAGCTCATATTCAGGATAGATAAAATCAAGTCCAGTCATACCTCTACGCCTCCGTTCAGCCTGACAATAACCGGTTCGCCGCCGCGCGGGGACCAAATTTTGGGGACATCCGGTGCAATCACACGAATAGCACACTCTTCGCTGGCAAAATACACCGTTTCATCCTGTTCACCCACCACCATTGAGCGCAGTTTCAGCCGATCGTTTAAAGCCATGATTCCCCCGTCAAATCCCAAAAGGATGGAAAACGGGCCGGTAATCAGTAAACTTGCAAATGCATTTCGCAGATAAGAAAGCTTCCGGCGTTCTTTTTCCGGATATTTTTGTATCGTACTCCAAAACGGCGCCGCTATTACGCTTGCGGTCTCTTCCAGCGTAAGCTGTCTGCGGCGTACGAGATAATCGATAATATAGGTAATCACTTCTGTGTCGGTCAGCAGCGTACATTTATAACCAAACATCTCAATATAACGGCGGTTCGCATCGTAAGAAGAAATTTCTCCGTTGTGCACAACCGAATAATCAAGCAGAGAGAAAGGGTGTGCGCCGCCCCACCAGCCCGGCGTATTGGTCGGATAGCGCCCATGCGCAGTCCAGCAATATCCTTCATATTCCTCTAATCGATAATACCGTCCAACATCTTCCGGAAATCCAACAGCTTTAAAAACGCCCATATTCTTTCCGCTGGAAAATACATATGCCCCGGATATTTCTGTATTGATCCGCACGACACAGCGCATTACATATTCCCGCTCATCCAAGTGGCTTCTGTTGAGACGCGTTTGAAGCGGCCGCAGGAAATACCGCCAGATCAACGGTTCACCTGTAATTTCCGGCATCTTGCGCACTGGGATTTCTGAAAGATTGATAATATCGAAGTGACGGTCTAAAAACGCTTCACACTCTGCTTTTGCTTTTTTGTTGTCATAAAACAGATGAAACGCATAAAATTCCTTATATTCCGGATAGATGCCATATCCGGCGAACCCGCCGCCCAAGCCGTTGGAACGGTCGTGCATCACAGCGATAGAATCCATAATAGACTGGCCGGAAATCCGCTTTCCGTCTTTTTGGAAAATACCTGAAATAGCGCATCCCGCCGGGATCCGGATATCGCCTTCACGCGGGCCAGAAAATTGCTGATAAGGCATAAAGAAGCCTCCCTTGATGTAAAAATAAAGGCGTCCGGGGCACAGGTGCATACTCCATCTGTGCCCCGGACGCCTTTGTCCGTTGACGCTATTATATGACAGAATAAAACTCTTGTCAACTAAATGAAAGATTTTCTAAATACACATGCAAAAACCGCAAAATATTTTCAGGTTTTTCGTTCATTGTTCCGATTATATGAAATATGCGGAATAAAAAACTTCATTTTTTTAAAAAAGGGGTTGACAAATAGATCTTACCGGCATATAATGCATAAACGTAGACAGCAAAGGCGCTGTGGGTAAACACCCGCAGTGCCTTTTTCTTTTGCAACCAGAATTTTAAAAGCGGTGCTGTCCCGCCCTTTTTCAGACATTTCGTCAAGGAGGAAAATATGATGGCAACTGAAGCACTACATACCGTTCCTGAATTATTCGGCAGCATGGTCTTTAATGACCGTGTTATGAAGGAAAGGCTTCCAAAAGATACGTACCGTGCATTAAAAAGGACGATGGAAATCGGTAAAAAATTGGATCCAACCGTCGCGGGCGTTGTGGCAAACGCAATGAAGGACTGGGCGATAGAAAAAGGCGCAACCCATTTTACCCATTGGTTTCAGCCGATGACCGGCATCACCGCCGAAAAGCACGACAGCTTCATCTCTCCGACCGGCGAAGGGGAGGTCATCATGGAGTTTTCCGGCAAAGAGCTGGTAAAAGGCGAGCCAGACGCTTCGAGTTTTCCTTCCGGCGGCCTTCGGGCTACTTTTGAAGCAAGGGGCTACACTGCATGGGATCCCAGTTCATACGCTTTTATTAAAGATAACACGCTGTGCATCCCAACGGTTTTTTACTCTTACGGCGGAGAAGCGCTTGATAAAAAGACACCGCTGCTGCGTTCTATGGAAGCAATCAACAAACAGGCACTGCGCGTTCTGCGGCTGTTTGGAAACACAGAAGCCAACCGTGTTGTCACCACGGTTGGACCGGAACAGGAATATTTTTTGGTAGACAAAGCACTGTACGATCAGAGGGAAGACCTAATCCTCACCGGACGTACACTGTTCGGTGCCAAACCGCCTAAAGGGCAAGAGATGGAAGATCATTATTTCGGTACCATCAAGCCGCGTATCAAAGCTTTTATGAAAGATTTGAACGAGGAACTGTGGAAACTTGGTATTTATGCAAAAACTGAGCACAACGAAGTAGCGCCCGCCCAGCATGAACTTGCGCCGATTTTTTCCGATACGAACATGGCGACCGATCACAATCAGCTCACTATGGAAGTGATGAAAAAAGTCGCTTTAAAGCACGGCATGGCCTGCCTTCTGCACGAAAAACCGTTTGCCGGCATCAATGGTTCCGGCAAACACAATAACTGGTCTATTTCCACCAATACCGGCGTAAACTTGCTCGATCCCGGCGATTCTCCAAAAGAGAACGCCCAGTTCCTTCTGTTTTTAACCGCAGTGATCAAGGCGGTCGATGAATATCAGGATCTTCTTCGCATTTCTGTTGCAAGCGCCGGAAATGATCACCGCCTTGGGGCAAATGAAGCGCCGCCCGCTATCATTTCCATCTTTTTGGGCGACGAGCTGACGGAGATTCTTGATGCAATCGTAAACAATAAAGAATACGCACATAAAGACGCTGTTGAAATGAAAGTCGGCGTACACATCCTTCCCCGTTTTCCCAAAGACACGACGGATCGAAACCGTACTTCTCCTTTCGCCTTTACAGGCAATAAATTTGAATTCCGGTCTCTGGGTTCTACTGTTTCTATATCCGGCCCCAATATTGTGCTGAATACGATTGTCGCAGAGGAGCTCTCTCAATTTGCTGACCTGCTCGAAGGTGCCGAGGATTTTAACGGCGCACTCGACACGCTGATTAAGAAAACCTTGTCAGAGCATAAACGCATTATCTTCAATGGAAACGGCTATTCTGAAGAATGGGTAAAAGAAGCGGAAAAGCGCGGACTTTTGAACCTGAAAACGACAGTCGATGCCCTGCCGCATTTCATTGATCCGAAGAATATCGAACTTTTTACAAAGCATAAAATTTTTACTTCAGCGGAAATGCATTCCCGCTACGAGATTTTGCTTGAAAACTACAGCAAAACCATCAATATAGAGGCGTTGACCATGGTTGATATGCTCAAAAAGGATATTATGCCGGCGGTTTCCCGCTATGCAAACACGCTTTCAATGGCCGCGCTTAACAAAAAGGCACTCTCTCCTGATTTAAACTGTGAGATGGAAGAAAGCCTTGTCAAAAAAATCTCCAATCTTTCCGCATGCCTGTACCGTAAAACATGCGCTTTGGAATCAGCGCTTTTGGGCGTTAAAGAATACGATGACGTCAAAGAACAGGCTGTTTATTATAGGGATGTCGTTTTTGCCGCAATGGCAGAAGCGCGCGAAGCCGCAGACGAGCTGGAAGCGCTTACAGCAGAAGATTTCTGGCCCTTCCCGACCTACAGCAAACTGATTTTTAACGTATAGTACTGTGGCTTCACTTTTTCTTTTGCTTTCCTCTATTCGATCTCCTACTATATATTTTTTGGCCCGCCTGTTACACGGCGGGTCCCTTTTTTATCTGTAATAAAGAATAAATGCGTTTGTCCTATATCGTATTGGTATAGGACAAACGCATTTTCAGAATATAAGCGGTCGTCCTTTTCTCTTTGCTGATAAAACCAGTAAAGAACACAGCTCTGCTCCTTATCTTCCGGGGATCCCGAAAAACCGATACAAGAACATGCCGATTATGCCGCACCCTATCATCACCCAAACCGGGTTCAGCTTCCATTTTTTTAAAATAAAAAAGGCCGCCAGAAATAAAAGGATACCAATCCAGCTGACATCTGCCAGAGAAGCCGGCAGAACACCGCCTGCGAATGACGCGCTTAACAGAATAGACAGGCCTGCCGAGGCAATCATGGCTATAATGGCCGGACGCAGGCCATTTAATATGCCGCGCACTGCCGTAAGGTTTTGATATTTAAAATAGAAATGTGCAAGCGTCAGGACAATAATGCACGAAGGCAGGACACATCCAAGTGTTGCAACCAGCGCACCGCCAATTCCAGCAATTTTGATCCCAACAAAAGTAGCAGAGTTAATCCCGATAGGGCCCGGCGTCATTTGCGAAATCGTAATCACATCAATGAATTCGTTTAACGTCAGCCAAGCGTGCTGATCAACAACCTGCGTTTGGATCAGCGGCATCGCCGCATAACCGCCGCCTATACTGAATAGACCGACTTGAAAAAAGCTCCAGAAAAGCTCAAGATAGATCATGCGCCGCGCTCCTTCCTGCTTTTAGACTCATAATAAGAAGAGATGGCACCAATGACGCCGCAAATCAGTATCAGCAGAATGACGTTGACGCCAAAAAAATAATTTGCTACAAAGACGCCTATCATAATCAACACCGGCAGCCATTTTTTCTCCTTGATAACACCGCCTGCCATAGAAAATACGACGTCTGCAATCACTGCCGCCACGCCAGACTGCATCCCTTGCAGGAGTGCGGCCACCCATAAGTTGGTGGCAAACGCTTGATAAAACAGCGATATAACCGCCAAAATAACAAACGGCGGCAATACTGTCCCAATGATCGTGGTAAGTGCGCCTAAAACGCCGGCAATCCGATATCCGACTAAAATAGCGGCGTTTACTGCGATCGGGCCGGGCGCAGACTGTGCAATGGCCGCAAGATCGATCATTTCTTTTTCCTCGATCCAATGCAAATCATCTGCAAACTTTTTTTTCATCAGCGGGACAATAACATACCCGCCGCCAAAGGTAAAAGCGCTTAGATAAAAAGTTGAGGTAAAAAGCTTTAAGTACAGTTTTGGGTTCTTTTTCAAACAATCCCCTCCATTTTCCTATCATCATTTTGCAACAGATGATATCAGCTTGATGATAGTATAACACTTGCAATTATATAAGTAAAATAGTATTATAATATACAAGGTATAATGATTTTATTATGGAGGAACCGCATGACGATCCGGCATCTTCGCATTTTTACAGAGGTTTGCGCTTGTAAAAGCGTAACCGGCGCGGCCAAAAAGCTGTACCTTGCACAGCCGTCTGTGAGCCTTGCCATCCGGGAACTGGAAAACCATTACGGCGTAAAGCTATTTGACCGTATTGCAAGGCGGCTTGACCTTACCGAAGCCGGACAGCGGCTTTTGGCCTATGCAACGCAGATCATTGCGCTGTTTGACGATATGGAACGGGATGTAGGACAATTCGACGGCCAACGCGTCAGCATCGCAACCAGCCTGACAATCGGTACTTGCCTGCTCCCCTCATTGGCAAGGCAATTTAGCCGGATTCATCCTGAAATTGAACTGCACGCTATGATTGAAAATTCGGAGCGGGTTATTGAGGGCGTGCTCTCCAATCATTACGATCTGGCCTTGGTGGAAGCAGTTTCCGACGAGCCGCAGCTTCTCGCCGAACAGCTTATGCCGGACGAACTGGCAGCAATCTGCTCTCCGGGCCATCCGCTTCTTTTAAATAAGGCCGGCATTTGCGCAGAAGATTTTGCTGCCCAAAGAATAATCATGCGGGAAAAAGGAAGCGGTACGCGCGAGCTTTTCGACAGCGTTATGCTGGTTCACAATATGAAAATTAAACCCTTTTGGGAAAGCGCCAATACGCAGGCGATTATCGCGGCGGTCTCTGCGGGGATTGGCATTTCAGTCTTGCCGGAAAGGCTTCTTTCAGAGGCGTTGGCAGAGGGCAAGATTTGCAAATTGCATTTATCGGGTATCTCGTTTAAACGTTCGTTTTATCTGATCCGCCATCGAAACAAATACCTCTCTCCAGCAGCAATGGATTTTATGGGGCTTTGCTACAATCTTCGAAAAGAAAAAGAGGAAAAGGATGTACCAGATCTTAATCCGTAAAATGGAACAAGCAGATATTGAATTTTTCCCTGCTGCTTTTAAGGCACAGGGATGGGAAAAACCACAGAGCCAGTTTGAAAGATATTACAAACGGCAGCAAAACAAGGAGATCCAAGTGTTTGTGGCAGAAGCGTCCGGTGCGCCGGCTGGATACGTCCTTCTTCTGCCCTATGATCCGCACGGCCCGTTCTCCCTGCGCAGAATCCCTGCTATTTCCGACTTTAACGTATTAAAAAAATATCAGCGTAACGGTATCGGCAGCCGCCTTCTTGATGCTGCGGAAGCTGCCGCCGCCGAAATATCAGATGAAGTCTGTTTAGGCGTCGGGCTGCACAGCGGGTACGGGCCGGCCCAGCGGCTTTATATCAAACGGGGATATCTGCCGGATGGAAGCGGCGTATGGTTTCAAGATAAACCGCTTTCTCCGTATACAGCCTGTGTCAATGATGATAATCTGGTGCTTTATCTAAGCAAAAAGCTGAAGCTGAAATAGAAAAAGAACCCAGCTTTTTTCAAAAGCTGTATAGATGCTGCATCTGTTCAGGCAGTGTTGCTTTTATCGCGAAATGGAAGAGGAGCGTTTGCAGAAAAAGCGTTTTTAGTAGAGGAGGTGCGCAATGATTCCGTCCTATGTTTCCTGCTTAATCCAAAAGCTGTCGGATGCAGGATACCGTACGGCTGCGGTCGGCGGCTGCGTTCGCGACAGCTTGCTTAAAAGGGAACCGCACGACTGGGATCTTGCGACAGCCGCACCATGGCAAACGGTCAAGGCGCTATTTTCCGACAGTTTTCCGGTAATCGAAACCGGGACACAGCACGGGACGGTTACCGTCTTGTCAGAAGGGCATCCAATCGAAGTCACCACCTTCCGCATCGACGGATCATATTCCGATGGGCGCCACCCCGATTATGTACATTTTACGGATGATTTGGAACAGGATCTCAGCCGCCGGGACTTTACGATAAACGCCATGGCGTTTGACGGCGGGCATCTGATCGATCCGTTTGGCGGACGGGACGATCTGTCTCTGCGGATCATCCGGTGTGTGGGAGATCCGAAAATGCGTTTCCAAGAAGATGCCCTTCGGATGCTGCGGGCGCTCCGTTTTTCCTCTTCACTTGGTTTCACGATAGAGGAACAGACAGCGTCCGCCATTCACAAGCAGGCAGCAGCGCTTTCCTTGATATCGGCACAGCGGATTTTTTCCGAACTGCAAAAATTGCTCTGCGGTTCTAATGTAAAAGAAGTCCTATTGGGATTCTCCGATGTCTTTGCTTATATTTTACCTGAACTAACACCTTTATTCGGATTGCCGCAGAATACCCCGCATCATCGCTATGATGTATGGGAGCATACGGTGCAAACCGTCGCAAATGTCCCGCCGTGTCCCCATATGCGTTTTGCGGCGCTGTTTCATGATATGGGAAAAGCAGCATGCCGCTCGACGGATGCAAACGGGATCGATCATTTTTTTGGGCATGCGAAAAAATCTGCGGAATATGCGCATCAGATTTTGTTTCGCTTAAAAAGCGACCGAAAAGCATTAGATACCATATGCGCGCTTGTCAGAAGGCACGATATCCCAATAGATCCTGACGAACGGCTGATATTGCGCCGCCTTCGTCAGTTCGGCCCCGCTTTCTTTTTTGATCTTCTCGCGCTGAAAAGAGCGGATTGCCTCGCGCAGGCTGCACATCCCAAACGGCTTTTCCTTTTACAAAGCGCTGAAAAAACCGCCAAACGCCTACTCTCTTCAAATGCCTGCTTTTCTTTAAAAAGCCTTGCTGTCCATGGCGATGACTTGATCGCGGCTGGTATTCCAGAAGGAAAGGCGGTAGGGTACTGTTTAAAAAGCCTGTTGAATGCTGTAGTAGAAGGCATCCTTCCAAATGAAAAAACGGCGCTGCTTGATGCATTGCCGCAAATCCTAAAAGAATATCAGAACACTGCACGCCCGCCTTACACAGGAAATTCCTGTTAAGTATTTCCTGCTGTTTCGAGACTGCCCCCTCTCCGGGATCCCCTCTTTATACTCTTCCCGGATCTGGATGCTGTTTCCCTTCAATTCTCTCCTGCTTTCTGCATCAGGTAATTCCGTTTCGTTCACCTCCCGGCTTCTTACGGCGTATCATAAAACAGTTGAATTTTAAAATGAGGTGGACTTCTATGCAGAAAAACCCCGCATATAACATCGCCTGTATTTTGCAGCACCGCAGGCCCTATGCTACAGCGGAGATAAAGGGCAGCAGCCGTTACCCTGATCTTTTAGGCAGCGCCTGTTTCTATCAAATACAACAAGGCACGCTTCTGACTGTCTTTTTTAAGGGCCTCCCCTCCCCCTCGGAGCATCGCGTATTCGGGTTCCACATCCATGAAGGCGGCCGGTGTACCGGAACCGACAAAGACCCATTTGCAGATGCCGGTGCGCATTACAATCCGCAAGACAGCGCACATCCGCTGCACGCTGGAGATTTACCCCCCATCTTCTCCAACAGAGGCTGGGCATGGTACGCCGTTATCACCACCCGTTTCTCCCGTCAGGAAATCATAGGGAAATCCATGATCCTGCACGCAATGCCAGATGATATGACAACACAGCCATCCGGCAATTCCGGAGAAAAAATCGCCTGCGGCATAATCCGTCCGGCAGAGTGTGGTTTTCCGCGTTCCCCAGTTCGCTAAAACGGCGCATTACTTTTAGAATCCAGCTTTGTCAAGTTTTCTGCGCTTGCTTGCGGTTGACAATACGTATGAAAGAATGTATACTGGATACAAATATTAAAACGCACGGAAGAGAAGAGTATGCGTAGCGGCTGCCTGAAAAGAGAGTCCGGGAAGGTGAAAGCGGACGGTTGGCCCTATGCAGAACATGGCCTCGGAGCGGTGCCGGTAAAGTTTTGTCAGCCGGCAACGGTTGTCCCGTTATCGCAAATAAGGCATACCGGATTTTTGGGTATGTGAATTTAAAGTGGTACCACGAAGCGGACGCTCTCGTCTTTAAAACAGACGGGGGCGTTTTTTCGTTTTCTTCCCGCAGTTTCTTTGATATTTTTCCTTTTTCCGCACATCATCCAAACAGGAGGTTATGTTATGGCAGACAAATTCTATATCACCACTGCGATCGCCTACACTTCACAAAAGCCGCATATCGGCAATACGTATGAAGCGGTATTGACGGATGCAATCGCACGATACCATCGTTTAAAAGGTGACGATACGTACTTTTTGACGGGAACGGACGAGCACGGACAGAAAATTGAAGATTGTGCAAAAGCCGCAGGCATTACCCCGCAGGCCTATGTTGATAACATTGCCGGACAGATCCGCGGGATCTGGGATCTGATGGGGACATCTTATGACCAGTTCATCCGTACTACCGATCCAAAACACGAGCGTGTGGTGCAAAAAATCTTTAAAAAGCTCTACGATCAAGGCGACATCTATAAAGGCCGCTATGAAGGCTGGTACTGCAAGCCCTGTGAGTCCTTTTTCACCGAAACACAGGTTGTAGACGGCAATTGTCCGGATTGCGGAAGACCGGTGGAAAAAACGTCGGAAGAGGCATATTTCTTCCGGATGAGCAAATATCAGGACCGGCTAATGAAATATATCGAAGAGCATCCGGATTTCATACAGCCGGAATCACGCAAGCGTGAAATGGTCAATAACTTTTTGAAACCAGGACTGCAGGATCTGTGCGTCTCCCGTACCTCTTTCCAGTGGGGAATACCGGTTGACTTCGATGCCAAACACGTTATCTATGTCTGGATCGACGCACTTTCAAACTATATTACAGCGTTAGGGTACGACCCTGACGGTTCCAGCGAACAATTTAAAAAATACTGGCCGGCCGATGTCCATGTAATCGGAAAAGACATTCTGCGTTTCCATACGATTTACTGGCCCATTATGCTTATGGCCCTGGGACTTCCGCTGCCAAAAAAGGTTTTCGGCCACCCGTGGATGCTGTTTGGCAAGGATAAGATGAGCAAATCCCGCGGAAATGTCATTTATGCGGATGATTTGGCCCGTCAGTTCGGCGTCGACGCCGTCCGGTATTATATGATTAGTGAAATGCCGTATGCACAGGACGGCGCCATCACTTATGAAACTGTGATCGCACGGTATAATGCCGATCTTGCCAACACGCTGGGCAATCTGGTAAACCGTACGGTTTCAATGTGCCACAAGTACTTTGACGGTAAGCTTGAAAAGAAAGCGCCCTGCGAGTCCGTGGACAAAGAATTGGCGGCATTTTGCGCGGAAACAGCAGAAAAATATCACGGCATGATGGAGGATTTACATCTTGCCGATGCAATAGATGCCGTCATGGGCCTTGCCCGCCGTGCAAACAAGTATATCGACGAGACTGCGCCGTGGGTGCTGGCAAAAAAGGACGATAACCGGGATCGGCTGATGACTGTTATGTTCTGTCTGATTGAGGCTATCCGTCAGATTGCCGTACTTTTACAACCCTTTATGCCGGACACTGCGGTGAAAATTTTTGCACAGATCGGGTCTTCCTGTTCTTCATTCGAAAGCCTGTCGTCTTTCGGAGAAAACGATATAACGGCTGTCGGTACCCCTGAAGCTTTGTTTGCCCGCATTGACGAAAAGAAAAAGCTGGACGAGCTTTCCGCCTTTGCCGCAGCACAAGCGGAAGCTGCTGCAAACGGGAAAAAGACAGATGCACATCCGGAAGGGATTGCCCAGATTACCATCGATGACTTTGCAAAGGTAGACCTGCGGGTAGCCCAAATCACAAGCTGTGAAAAGGTCCCAAAATCCGACAAATTGTACCGGTTGATGCTCGACGACGGTGAGGGCGGCCGCCAGATTGTCTCCGGCATTGCTAAATGGTATACTGAGGAAGAACTGGTCGGCAAAAAAGTTATTGTTGTCGCCAATTTAAAGCCCGCAAAGCTGCGTGGCGTTGAATCAAACGGCATGCTTTTGGCGGCCGATACGGCGGACGGCGGTGCGAGCGTTGTCTTTGTAGACGGCGGCGTACACAACGGCTCAAAGATCCATTGAGTATCGACAGCAAAAAGCGCAATGCGCAAATCAGCCGCCCTCATTCCAAGGGCGGCTTTTTTAAGGAGGAATATGATGCTGCAAGGAATATTTGATTCCCATGCACACTATGACGACCACCGGTATGATGAAGACCGTGACGCTGTTTTTTCAAAAATCCGAAAAAACGGCGTGTGGCGGGTTATCAACATTGGATGCGATATGGAAAGCAGCCAAAACAGTATTGCTTTCGCGGAGCAATTCGACTTTTTCTATGCCGCTGTGGGAATCCATCCGGAAAACGCAGAAGAAGCAACCTCTCAGAACCTTGCACGCCTAAAACAGATGCTTTCCCATCAAAAGGTAGTGGCGCTCGGCGAGATCGGGCTGGATTACCACTGGGACGAGCCGCCGCGGGACACACAAAAGGCCGCTTTTGAAGCGCAGCTTCAGCTTGCGCAAAGTTGTAAAGTTCCTGTTGTCATCCACTCGCGCGACGCAACAGAGGACACAATGCGCCTGCTCTCACAGTACCGCCCTGACGGCGTTATGCACTGTTTTTCCGGTTCTGCTGAGACAGCCAAAGAGGTCGTGCGGCTTGGGATGTATGTCGGCTTTACTGGCGTGGTCACCTTTAAAAACGCAAGGCGCGCATTGGAAGCAGCGGCGGTTGTTCCGATAGACCGGATTCTGCTGGAAACCGACTGTCCGTATATGGCGCCTGTCCCCTTCCGCGGCAAGCGTACCACCTCCGACATGATCGCCTACTCCGCACAAGCTCTTGCACAGGTTAAGGGAATTTCTGCACAGGAACTGGTCGACCATGCAAAGGAAAATGCACTCCGCCTGTTCCGTATTGCAGAATAAACATCCGGCCTAACGCTAAGCGCCGCATTTTAAGATATAGATAGGGAGGCCGTCGTGCCGAACATTTCTTTTGCGGCGCCTGCTTTACCGAATGAACCAAAGCAGCCACGGGACATTCCTTCTCCGGTACAGTCGGACGCCTTTCCAGCAGAAAAGATGCAGGGCAAGAGGGATACTTCACAAGGAAGTGTCCCTTTCCGCCTTCTTCATCTGGGTATGGATACATGACAATTTGCTAAAAATTGCAATTGACAAATAGGAGGTGCCTTTATGAAGCATAGCGGTACACAAAGGTTAGAGACCGAGAGATTAGTTTTAAGAAGATTTATGAATGAAGATGCTGCAGCAATGTATAAAAATTGGGCGGCAGACGAAGAGGTTACAAAATACTTAACGTGGCCTCCTCATCCAAATCAGGAAGTAAGCCGGAGGGTTATAGAAGATTGGGTAAAATCATATGACAGCGAAAGTTATTATCAATGGGCCATCGTATTGAAAGAAAAAGGAGAACCCATCGGAAGCATAGCTGTAGTGCATATGAACGAAGATGTTTCTATGGTACAGGTCGGTTATTGTATCGGAAAAACTTGGTGGCATAACGGTATCACATCAGAGGCATTAAAAGCAGTTATGGATTTTCTTTTTGATATTGTAGATGTAAATCGCATAGAGAGCCGGCATGACCCGCGAAACCCCAATTCAGGAAAAGTCATGAAAAAATGCGGCATGAAGTATGAGGGAACCTTACGTCGTTCTGATCGGAATAACCAAGGCGTATGTGACGCTTGCTATTATGCACTGCTAAAATCGGAGCGTTAAATTATCGTTTTGTTTATAAAAACGACCGTTTGAATGGCACTTTGATGTACTTATGTCCACAGATATAACAAGCATCGGACTGTAACACCACAATCCGAAAAGAAGTCAAATATCAAGCATTGGGGCACCCTTCTTACGGAGGATGCCCCAATTTTATGTCTCTCACTGTATGCGCTGTATTTTTACTTATTTTGTGCAGCATACTGCATGATATCTGCAACTTGGCCGTACATGGTAATCGTAAGAACAGTAACTTCAGCTTCGCCGCTGTCCGAATAATTGACGCCATACCAAAACGATGCGCTGCTAAGCGGCATATCGCTGTAGGAATCGGCTGTTACACCTTCGGGCGCAGCGTTCACTTCATAATAAGCCGCCGCACTGTCTTGGATATTCTCCGGCAGATCGGCTATTTTCGCTTCACTCTGTATCGTAGTCGTAACAAGCGTACGGGCGGCGCCTTCTGCATACAGCAGTTCATCAGAAATGACATCTTTGCTTGTCTCGTTTCCGTCAGCATCCTTCTCCGTCCTGGTGCGCCGTACTGCACCGGCCTCATAAGGGATGCCCTGGTCTTCCGTTATTTTTAAGAACGCGGCATAACGGGCTTCATAGTCTGCATTTGCCCCCGAATATGTCGCTTGCACAGAATCCAGATACCAGCTATCCGCCGGAGAAAGACGTTTAAAATGGTAAACAATATTCGCCGGTACACCCAAAAAGGTTTCTTCTTGAACATAGGCAGTGTTGGTCTCGTCCGTCATCTCCGCAACAACAGTGAGATCCTCTTCTGTTTTGCCGATTGCATCAAATAATTCGTCCTTCGTCATTCCCCAGTCGGTGCCGGGATAAACAAAATATCCGTATTGTTTGCCGTCTGACGATCCGCCTCCCGGCGAACATGCCGTCAAAGCAAGAATGACTGCCATTACGGCGGGAATCAAATATTTTTTCATCTCCAATACCTCCTTATATCATGGGTTCAGAATCCGCTTGGGACATATGCCGCGCGATGCAAAACGACATCTGTGCCGCTTGTGAAGGACACGACAGTCTGACCATATACTGCATTCTTTGAAAGAAAGCCCTCTTCATCTGCTGTATAAAAACCGCTATGACTTGAATATAACGTAAATGTTTGAGTCGAACCTATTGATGAACTATTACTATAATAATATGTTTGACTTTTATCAATATTTGTTGGAATATGATAATTTTGTATGATTTTTGTTATATTTGTTGATGATAAGCCAACTTTAGTAATGGACGTGGTGACTTTATCGACTCGAAAAGTAAATTTGCTCGTTACTAAATTTTCTGATTCACTTTTAATCGTATAATATAATTTAAATAATACGGCGAACTGATCTCTCTGTGCACTTGAACTAACTTCCATTGCCTGCGTTGCTACATATGAACGCTCAACAGATCCATTGTTATATTCCTTTATTTCCAATAGCTGTGTTGATTCTATTGTATTATTCTCATATATAGTGAAATCAGAGCATAAATGATTTAAATTATTTTGTGATAAGTAAAATAATAATTCTTTATCTGATTTTTCAGATACTTTGTAAATAGTGCAATATGTTTCCGCATCTAAAGAAGGTGAGGCGGCTGAAACAGTTGTACCAATCGCACTAATTATAATGCTTATAATAAAAGCAGCTATTTTTAAATATTTTTCATATTTAACTCCTCCATAAATTCTATTTAAAATGTATCGTTATTTAGTATATCACCTCCGATAAATGTTTTTATACCTTTCTAAACCATCTTCAAAACCACCTTCCTTATTATATTCTATTAAACTATAAACCATTTCTTTTTATTTTATAAGGTCATTCTTTCAGTTCCAAGATATTTTATACTTTATTATCTTTCTTTGTAAGCTAATTGTAATTCCTGTTCTGTTTTTAATACAGGCCATCTGTCCATAATCATCTTATCATTGAATAATTGTTAAATTTATGTTTGATTTGTTGTGCATGATGCTTATCCATAATCTCTATATGCCGTGAATTTCAGTTAACTTCTTTTGTAAAAATATAAAGATAACACACAGTGATTAAGCGGCAAAAGCCCTGTTTCACCGTATAAAGCGTGCAGCCATCAAAATGCTTCAGATGAAACATTAAATTTCAGGATTCAGGTCAAGGAAAATAATCCGGCGATAGGTTTAGTATGTATTATCCGTATTCTTCCAAAACGGCTGTCTTACCCATTGTATATTCCGGTTATCTCTTTGTAAAACCATAACGAGCATTTATTATAAATATCTATTTTCTGCATATTTCTTCTATCCTTAGAATACACCATAATTTCGTGGATGTCAATTGCTATTTGTCAATAAATATTATCAAAAGAAAATTTATTTTATCTTGTTTTTTAATTTTAATAGAACCCATTCTAATTTAAAGGATCATTTCATGACAGTGTAGGTGTTACAATGATGTGTAACAAATCAAAGAAATAAATAGCGAATAGGAGTGACCTGTGTTAAGGTAGAGTTGACCAGACAAAACCAAAAGG
>CAJFJV010000022.1:0-692 GCA_904384225.1 uncultured Oscillospiraceae bacterium
TCCAGATTGAGCTTGCACAGTTCAAGGCTGTCCATGTGGGAACGGATGATGCGGAGCTTTTCAGCCTGTTCAGCACACATCTCTCCGTCCACGGCGGCAAGGATTTCTTCGTCAGTCGCTTTCATGCGTTTCGTGCGAAAACCGGAAACATCCGTGATTTTCTCCGATGGATTTTTCAGAATACGAGCAGTGATTGCGGAGGCTGCTTTGCCGAACACATCTGAGAACACATCGTCCAGCTTGAAGTTGGAGACTGTCAGGCAGTTTTGCGCCCGGTTTTTCTCGCCGGTGGCAAAGTTGGTGAGCTTCCAGCGGTAACGGAATAAATCCCGAAGCTGGCGAATGTCTGCCGGAGGGATAAAGCTTCCGGCAACCAGGTCGTGCTTGAAGATGTCGGCAATCCATTTAGCGTCCCGTTTGTCAGTCTTCTTGCCCCGGATGGCTTTGACATATTTTGGGTGAGCAAGAACGATATTGCAGGTGCGTTCCAGAATATTGTAAATGGGAATCCAATACTTCCCTGTAGATTCCATGCACACATCCTTGCAGTTGTTCTCAGAAAGCCAAGCTGCACACCGCCGCAAATCTCCGGTAAAGGTGGAAAACCGCTTGCTCTTGTAGGTTGTCACGCCCTGCTCATTAGTAGAAGCGATACAGGCAACGACAAAGGACTTGTGGACATCCATCCCGCA
>CAJFJV010000022.1:715-32732 GCA_904384225.1 uncultured Oscillospiraceae bacterium
CTCTCCAAAGATAAGGTTACAGGGTGCAAAGCCCTATTCATTGGTGCTTGAAAGAGCGTCCGGCACACATATATATTCAGTCCAGCAAGAGCTGAGCCTGCTCACCTCCACGTGCTCTGTAGTGTGCCTGCTTCCTCAAGTATATTCTAACAAATTACGACTTGCTGCGTTAGAGGCACTTTGTTTCATTCTCTTTGGTGCCTTGCAGCGCAGCGGAAAGGAATGGTCATATGTATGAAAACTGAGAAGTATATTGGGATTATGATCAAGAGAGCGAGAAAGGAGCTTGGCTGGTCGCAAGAGGAGCTTTCTGAGATCGTCAATCTTTCCCGTGCAACAATCTCAAATATAGAACGAGGTAATTGCCGGGCATGCGCTACAGTTATTGCAGAAATTTTTGACAGTTTAGATCTTGATATTCGCCTTCTCTCCGATCTGATTAAACATAAGCATGCAGTTGATCAAACCTATCTCGACACAAGAGAACGTATTATCAAAAGGCATCTGTTAAAATAATTCGGACAATACAAAGCGAATACTTTTCTGCAAATAAAAACCGGATGCTCGCGCATCCGGTTTCTATTTGCTGTAATAGAACGAGGCGAATTATTCTGTAACAGAATCGTCCTCTTCTGCCGTTTCCGCTACATGCTCCCTTTTCTGCTCTTCTTCAGAAAGCAGGGCGCGCATAGACAAGCTGACACGCTTTTTCTCCGTATCAATAGCGATAATTTTTGCGTCGACTTCCTCGCCAAGCTTTAAAACGTCGGCAATCTTTTCTACATGCTGATTTGCAATTTGAGAAATATGAATCAGGCCGTCAACACCTGGCAGAATTTCCGCAAACGCACCATATGTCGCAAAAGAAACGATCTTAACCTTGACAACGTCGCCGACAGAATATTTCGTCGTAAAAATGGTCCACGGATTGTCGCATTCTTTCTTATATCCAAGAGAAATACGTTTTTTCTCTCTATCGAAATCCTTAATGTATACTTCAACCATATCGCCGACATTCACAATTTCAGACGGATGCTTAACCTTTGTCCATGCCAGCTCCGTAACATGGATCATACCGTCAATGCCGCCCAAATCTACAAAAGCGCCATAAGATGTAAGGGATTTTACCTCACCGGTATATACTTTCCCAATCTCGACCTCTTCCCAGAATTTCTCCTGTTTTGCCTTCCGCTCAGCATTTAAGACGGCTCTGACAGAACCTTTTGCACGGTTTCTGTTTTCATTCACTTCAATAATCATGATCCGTACAGGCTTTTTCAACAGAGTACTTAAATCTTCTACCCTTGTATTGGAGCAATGCGGAGCAGGAATGAAAATTTTCGTATTGCAAGTATACGCAAGAACGCCGCCGCGGACTACATCTGTTATCACGGCATCTAAAACTGTACCGTTTTCATATGCCTCTTTAATCTTTTCAAAGCCCTTTTGCGCATCACAGCGTTTTTTGCTAAGGGTAACAATCCCTTCCTGATCATTTACCTTTACGACGCAAAGTTCAATTTCGTCCCCTTTTTTCACAAGATCCTCTACTTTGGCATTGGGATCATCTGTCAATTCCTCTACCGGAACGATACCGGCTTGTTTTGCGCCGATATCCACATGGACTTCATTGGGAGCAACGGATGTGACAACGCCCGTCACGCGCTTGCCGTTATAAATTTTTTCGCTTTCCAGCGACTGCTCCAGCAAGGTCGCAAAATCTTCGTTTTCCTCATTTCTTAAAATCTCACTCATCGTTTTAAGAACCTCCTTGATTATATGAGCCGGCGTTGACGCTCCGGCGGTGATACCAATTTTATCATAAGCGGATAAATCGATGTTCCTGAGTTCAGCGCTCGTTTCGATCAAAACCGTAGGACAAAAGCTTCCACAAAGCTGCTTAAGCTTCTGCGTGTTTGAACTGTGCCGTCCGCCGATCACAAACATCAGATCACTATGGGCAGCAAGCTCGGCTGCCTCGCTCTGACGTTCACTGGTCGCACAACATATTGTATCAAAAATTTCGATGTTTGTATAGTGTTTTCTCGCAACTTCAATGCAATCACGCCAAAAACTTGTGTGATATGTCGTCTGTGCTACCAAAATGCAAGCAGGATTTTGGCTATTTTTAAGCGCTTCAAGAGAACATTGTAATTCCTCTGCATTTCGTACTACTATTCCGTTTTGACTTGCATGCCCCATAATCCCGACAACTTCCGGATGATCCGGATCGCCAGCAATCAAAACTTTTTTCCCTTCCGCGACAGCTTTAGCCGCAATACGATGTATTTTTGCTACAAACGGGCATGTTGCATCCGCATACGGAATACACAATTTTTTCAACTGGTCATATACATCTTGTCCGACACCATGGGAACGAATGACCACCGTTTCACCGGATTCCGCTTCTTCCGGCACGTCGATTATGCGAACGCCACGTTTTTCCAACTCTTCAACCAACTGTGGATTGTGAATGATCGGCCCGAGTGTAGCCACCTGTTTTCCCTGATCCAGCAGTTCATAAACTAAATTTACCGCCCGATTTACCCCAAAGCAAAAACCGGCCGTTTTTGCGAGCGTTACGCTCATGGTACCTCGACTCCCATCAATTCGGCAATCCCCTCGGCCAAAAGCTTATTTGCTGCACGCAGTTCCGACTTGCTCTGTTCCGTTAAATTTAAGATATGGTTTTTAATCGGCACCCCAAATACCACTTTGACATGCCGTCTTAAAAAGCGGCGTTTCTCATATCGAATGCAGGTAGGAAGGACATCTGCGCCGGTTTTTGCCGCTATTACTACCGCACCGGATTTCAAACGGTGCAATTTTCCATCCTTAAATCTTGTCCCCTCCGGAAAAATGCCAAGTACCCCGCCGTTCTTTACAATCCCGACTGCATGATCAATAGCCGCCTGATCCCCTTTTCCCCGCGCAACGGGAAAGGCTCCAAGGGCTCGAATGATACTGTTAAACACTGGGATTCGAAACAGCTCTTCTTTCGCCATAAAATTTAGCGGCTTATGAAAAGCAAGCCCCAGCATAACCGGATCCATATCGCTTACATGATTGCTTGCCATAATATATCCCTGCTCCTGCGGAAGTTCGGCACGGTATTCCGTTTCCACCTTATAAAATGGCCAGAGAAGTACCCGAACAATTTTTTTTGCAGTGCTATAAAACGCCATTTACGGCCCCTCCTTCAATTCACTTCCAAAGCCATTTTATTTTATACTTTTCTCTCCACACAAAGTCTTGCGAATCATTGAAACTACCTTTTCTACCGACTCTTCCAACGACAACGCTGTAGTATCAAGCAAAACGGCATCTTCTGCGCATTTAAGCGGCGCAATTGCACGATGCGAATCATTATAATCGCGCGTTTCGATTTCTTTTATAAGCTCATTAAAATCGATATGCTCACCGCGTGCCGTATGTTCCGCAAGACGGCGCTTAGCGCGTGCTTCCACCGATGCGGTAAGAAAAATCTTCACTTGCGCCTTTGGTAAAACAACCGTGCCGATATCGCGTCCATCCATGATTACATTATTTTCCCTTGCAAAATCCCTTTGCATCTCAAGCAGAAATACACGTACAGCTGGAATAGCGGATACGTTTGATGCATGCATTGCAGCCTGAGGCGTCCGGATTTCCGCTGAAACATCCTTTCCATTTAAAAACACATGCTGCTCTCCATCAATAAATTTCAAATTGATTGATATTTGAGAGAGAAGCTTTTCAACTGCCGCCGCATCTTTTGTGTCTTCCAAACGCTGAGACATGTAAAGACCTATGGTACGGTACAAAGCACCTGTATCTATATAGATAAAAGAGAGCGCCTGCGCTGCGCGGCGTGCAACCGTGCTTTTCCCCGCGCCGGAAGGGCCGTCAATTGCTACCGAGATCATATGTTTCTCCTTTCATTATTGCAGTCAGCAGGAAATTCCCGCCGCATAGCCTGTTGAAAAAGCAATTTGCAGATTAAATCCGCCCGTATATCCGTCGACGTCTAAAACTTCACCTGCAAAATAAAGTCCAGAACATAGCTTTGATTCCATTGTACGTGGATTTATTTCGTTGCAAGCTACACCGCCTGCTGTAATAATAGCCTCTTCTACTGGCCGGAATCCGTCAACCGGGATTCGAAAGCACCGAATCTGTTCAAACAAAGCCCTGCGCTGTTCTTTTGTAATATTGTTTACTTTTGTAAAAGCCGGTATACGGGAACGATACACAATAATCGGAATCATTTTTTTCGGCAAAAGGTCTAATAGCGCATTGATAAAATCACGGTTTGCATATTTTGCGAAATCCCGCAGAATACGTGCGTCCAACTGTTTATCATCAAGTCCCGGCTTTAAATTGATCCGGATTTCGTAGCGTCCCGGCTCAAATATCCGGATATGGGAAGAAGCGCTCAGAATCAGCGGACCTGACATACCGTAATGGGTAAACAGCATTTCGCCGAGATCTTGGAACAAAACCTTACCTGTGCTTTTATCCCAAAGTGCAGCCTTCACATTGCGCAAAGAAAGCCCCTGCATATCCCGGCAATCCTCCGAAAAGGAAACAAGAGGTACAAGCGAAGGCTTGATTTCTGCAATTGTATGGCCAACCTGTTGTGCAAATCGGTATCCATCCCCTGTTGAACCAGTCAAAGGATAGGACATTCCGCCAGTCGCAACAATAACAGAATGCGAGAAAAGGCGTTCGCCATCTTTGCATAAAACCCCTTGCACCGAACCGTCTTCGCAAAGCAGGCTCTCCGCTTCCTTCTTGTAAAAAACCACTCCATTTTCCTTGCAGGCACGCAGCATAGCCTCTACAATATCCTGTGCACAATCACTTTTCGGAAATACACGGTTTCCACGTTCCGTCTTCAATAAAACTCCGCGCTCTTCAAACCATTTCTTGGTATCCTGCGTTCCAAACGCACGGATCACACTATTTAAAAACTTCGGATTCGTCGGAATATTTTCTAAAAAAACAGTTTCATCGCAATCATTTGTCACATTACAGCGGCCTTTTCCCGTTATGGCGAGCTTTCGGCCGCATCTGCCGTTTTTCTCAAGTAAAATCGTTTTTTTTCCATAGAGAGACGCCGTAGCCGCCGCCATCATCCCCGCCGGCCCTCCGCCGATCACAATTACATCCGTCATGAGAGCTCTTCTGCTTTCTGATAGACGTCGTATTCGTCCCAAATAGATTCGAGCCGGTCAAACGTGGCTTTGACATCTTCTTTTTTTCGAAGGCCGACTGCAACAGTCAATGCATTGATCAGACTGAGCGGTGCTACAAGAGAATCGACGAACGACGCCATCTCGCTGCGCGCTTCCAGCAAATAATCCGCATGTTCCGCGGCCGGGGACGACGGGCTGTCTGTTATTGCGATAATCTTCGCACCGTTCTTTGACGCATATGAAAGCGCTTTCGCACTTCTTTTGGAATAGCGTGGAAAGCTTATTCCAATAATGACGTCACTTGGCCCAATGCGCATAATTTGCTCGAACATCTCTGTTGAACTGGTGGTGTCAATCAAACGGACATTTTCAAAAATAATATTGAAGTACAAATTCATAAAACGCGCAAGAACCAACGCACTGCGCGCACCAATAATATAAATCGTGCGTGCGCCTATAATAGCGTCGACAGCTCCTTCAAAATCCGTACGCGAAATAACCTCCATCGTCCGACGGATTTTTTCTATGTCGGTATTCATTACTTTCGTTAAAAGATCCGCGCCGCTCAATTGCTCATCCGCCACATCTATACGCTGTACAGCAGTCAGTTTGCTCTTCATTGTTTCTTTCAACGCATCCTGTAGTTCAGGGTATCCATCAAATCCAAGCTCAAAAGCAAAACGGACCACCGTAGATTCACTTACATCAGCCGCCGCGCCAAGCTTTGACGCCGTCATATAAACCGCCTTGTCGTAATGCGCCAAAATATACGCAGCAATGCTTTTTTGACCCTTAGAAAAGCTATTCATACGACGTTCTATTTCCATTAAAATATTGACTGCCATATTCCTATTATAAACCTCCTGCTGGTTTTCCTAAAATTTCCGTCATACAGCTGTCGTATCTTATCCCATTATTCGATCCTTATCATCCACTGTACATGCCAACATTTTCAGCAAAACAAACCCCTTGTGCTTTGTTTCATCTGCACAAGGGAATTTTTAATAACGCCGTTCTGCCCTCGTTTTCTGATTCAACTCTGCAATTCTCTTTCGAAGTGCATCCGCTGTGTTTTTCCGGGCCTGCTCGGCCGCATGCTCATCCCCGACCTGCTCTCTCGACAGGGAGACTGCCTGCACGGCAAGTTTAATTTCATCCAAAGTGCGCAAAAGCTCGGATTTCTGCATTTCAAGGCTGATAAGCCCGTGTTCATAACGGTCTCGTTCCTGCTTTGCGGCGAGCTGCGCATTTTTTATCATTTCCGTCTGCTTTTCCTGCGCTTCATCCAATATATTCTGCGCCTCATTTAATTTTTGATCTGCCGCCGCAATCCGTTCTTCTACAGTTCGTTCTGCTTCATTCAGCATTTCACGTCCCTTTTGCGCGGCATCCGCCACCTGCCGATGCGCATCCTTCTGCGCAGCTTCCAATTCTTCCTGCGCATTTTGACGTAAAAGGAACTCTTCTTTTTGGGCGGAAGCTATCGTTTGCTGCGCTTCTTTTTCAGCAGCTATGCAAATTTGATTGGCTTTGTCGTTAGCCTCAGCTATAATCTGTCCTGCACGGGCTTGTGCGTCGGCAAGGAGATCCCTCAACTTTTCCTCTGCCGCACGCGAAGCATCGGCAGCTTTTTTTTCAATTTCATCCGCACGGATTTGCGCCCGCCGATATGGCTCATACTCAGTTTTTATACTGTCATGCGCCGTGCGAAGTGTTTTATTCTCTTCCGATAATACCGTTATCTTCTGCGCTTGCTCCTCTGCAATGGCATTAAGCGCTGCAATCTGTGCGTCCTGCTCTTTGATTCTCTGCTCAAATTCTGTCTTCTCTCTGTTGTGTTCCTCCATCAGCGCGTCAATATAGGACAAGACTTCTTCTTTTTTAAAACCACCAATTGCAGCAGTTGAAAAAGTTTTCGCTGTCTCCATCCGACATTCCTCCCGTCCTCGTCTTTTACAGGACTTGTACATCATATTCTTTTATTATATCGGGTTTCAAATGGAAATGCAACCGCTAAAAACGGTATTTGCTTCTGTCCAATATGTATTGCAGCTCTACAAAACAACTTTTAAACTGTGAATATTATATCTTGACAAATCAGAATTTGTTAATTATAATAAAAACGTTCTCTGTTTGTGAGGGAAAATGAATTTAAAAAATTCGGGATGTAGCTCAGTTTGGTAGAGTGCTTGGTTTGGGACCAAGATGCCGCAGGTTCAAGTCCTGTCATCCCGACCAAAAAGCTAAAAGGAAGTCAATTGCTGTAAAGTGGTTGACTTCCTTTTAACTTTTATAATTAAAATCATGTATAATCCCTTTTACTTAACAATGGAAAGAGCGGTTTTATAAAATAAAAACAGATCGGTTAGTTCTAAAGCTTTAGTCATTCCCGATTTAACCATCGTTCCTGCGTATGCCGGCGATGAAGAAAATACAGCATATATGCTTTATGTGCCGTATTGCACAATCAAAAAACGCAGTAATTTCTAATGATATAACAAATAAACAGAAAAAGGAATCGTGATAAAAGCTGCACTTGCAAAACTTTGCTTTATATATTTTCTGCTTTAAAAAATAGGTATGATTCTTGAGAATGATATAGTCATAAGAATGTATCCTAAAACAAGGAATCCGCACGTTCATATATACATTTTTTATTCGTCGATCGCGTATTTTCGCCTAATGCGGTACTATGCCTATTCGAATCTTTCTTATAGAAAGGCAGACAATTCTTTTTATCCCGCCTTCCCATGCCGGACGCCTATATAGGCACCCGGTTTTTGATTTGTAAAGTATTACTATAACTATCCTGCCCAACAGAAAAGCGCAAAATCCGCCGCTGTTTTGAGTCTGTCCGCCGCCAATTTGAAAGCACTTATATTTGTCTTTTATGGTTATAAAACTGCAAATCTTAAAAGGAATTTGGCCATTTAATATCGTGAATGCAGTGCACAAGAAAAACGCTTTGTGAAAGAATTAACGGATTCGTCACAAGTTCTCGTCAGAACGACTTGACTTCCCGCTTCCGAATTTCTATAATGGTAAATGAGGAAAGTCGCGAATGACTTTCGGCCGTTATTTTTCTTCGCAGGAAAAACGGCTACTATCCCTTTTATTATACGGAAGGAGAATATTGCGATGCTTACAAACAACAAGAATGTGCTTTCTTGGGTTGACGAGATGGTCGCTCTCTGCAAACCGGACAAGGTTGTCTGGATTGACGGCTCTGAAGAGCAGCTGAACGCCTTAAGAGACGAAGCTGTTTCTACCGGTGAAATGGAGAGACTGAACGAGGAGAAGCTTCCGGGCTGCCTGCTGCACAGAACGCTGCAGAACGACGTTGCTCGTGTAGAGTCCCGTACTTTCATTTGCTCAAGAAAAGAAGAGGATGCAGGCCCAACCAACAACTGGTGCGATCCGAAAGAGATGTATGCGAAACTTACTCCGATGTATGACGGTGTCATGAAAGGCCGTACGATGTACGTAATCCCGTACTCTATGGGTCCGATTGGTTCGCCGCTTGCAAAAGTTGGTGTTGAGCTGACCGATTCCATCTATGTTGTTTTGAACATGGATATTATGACCCGTATGGGCAAGCAGGCTTTTGAGAATCTGGGTGATACGTCTAACGACTTTGTCCGCGGCCTGCACTCCAAAGCGGACATCAATCCGGACAACCGCTATATCGTACAGTTCCCAGAAGACAATACAATCTGGTCTATCAATTCTGCTTACGGCGGAAACGTTTTGCTTGGCAAAAAGTGCTTTGCACTTCGTATTGCTTCCTATCAGGGCAAAAATGAAGGCTGGATGGCTGAGCACATGCTGATTTTGGGAATCGAAAACCCACAGGGCGAAGTAAAATACATCACGGCGGCTTTCCCGTCTGCATGCGGCAAAACAAACCTCGCGATGCTTATCCCGCCGGAAGTTTATAAGAAACAGGGTTATAAAGTCTGGACAGTCGGCGACGACATCGCATGGATGAAACCGGGTAAGGACGGCAGATTGTATGCCATTAATCCGGAGAACGGCTTCTTCGGCGTTGCACCGGGCACCAATGCGAAGTCCAACTTCAACGCGCTGGAGTCTACAAAGAAAAATACGATTTTCACAAACGTTGCGCACAATCTGGACGACAACACAGTTTGGTGGGAAGGCCTTGACAAGAATCCGCCGGAAAATGCAATTGACTGGCTGGGCAAACCATGGAATGGCAAAACTTCTACAGAGAAAGGTGCTCATCCAAACAGCCGCTTTACCGCGCCGGCAATCAACTGCCCCTGTATTTCTCCAGAATTTAACAACCCGAACGGTGTTCCGGTTTCCGCTATGGTATTTGGCGGCCGCCGTGCTAAAACCGCTCCGCTGGTATATCAGTCCTTTGACTGGAATCACGGCGTTTTTGTAGGATCCACGATGGCTTCTGAGACCACTGCCGCTGCTACAGGTGCGGTTGGCGTCGTCCGCCGCGATCCGATGGCAATGCTTCCGTTCTGCGGCTATAACATGGGTGATTATTTCGCTCATTGGCTGGAAATGGGCAAGATCCTTGGGGATAAAGCGCCGAAGATCTTTAACGTTAACTGGTTTAGAACAGACGACGAAGGACATTTTATCTGGCCGGGCTTTGGCGATAATATGCGTGTCTTGATGTGGATTCTGGATCGTTGCGACGGTAAAGTTGACGCTGTTGAGACGCCTATCGGCTATGAACCGAAACCAGAGGACATCAACATTGAAGGTCTGGATATCACGGTAGATACGATCAAAGATCTGTTGAATGTAGATATCGATCTTTGGAAGGAAGAAGCAAAAGGTATCGAAGAGTTCTATGCTAAATTTGGGGATAAGCTCCCGAAAGAGCTTGCAAACCAGCTTGAAGCACTGAAAAAGAGACTTGGCTGCTAATACTTTTGCCTAATCTGCAAATGTACAAAAAATCCGAATGCTTAAAGCATTCGGATTTTTTTTGCTGTAAAACAGTGATTGGATTTATTTCATGAGCTGTATTTCCTGCACCACTAAACTATAGTTGCTCCCCTTGGGATTTTCTTCTCTTGTTTTTTCTTTTCCCCATGGATTGTCTGTAAAGTTTGCAGAATACCACAATACCGCCTTTTCACCATCTTCGCTAATGAATTTACTTGGAATATTGACAAAATATGCTTCAGGCCCAAAATCACGCATATAATGAACCATGGACCAAGGACCGGTCATACTGTCTGCTTCCAAAATCATGGTATTATATCGTGCAATCTCCATACCACGCGTTATACACATAAAGTATTTCTTCAGTGCGGCATTATAGGTCATCGTTACGCAGCCCAAATTATCATCCCATCGGATAAGCGGCTGTATTTCATGAAAATGCTTTGACCATACAGCGCTTCCGTCTGAAGATTTCCCCGCATAAAACTCATAGGCTGACAAGTCATTTAGGCTCTCCGGTGCAACACGCAGCAGGTATACTTCATCTCCCTGTATCCAACTGTTCCAAGCTTCCGGCCGAGTCGAACCATGCGCAACCAAATAGGCTTTTCCATCGGGAGAGTGCTCCAGATTGCAGCCAAAGTCCACAAAGTGCGGCGCGCCGATCTTTACCGGCGCCACAGAGGGATTCTCTTGGAATAAAGAATCGCCGCCAGTGTGGGGGCACGGATTCCAATATCCATCTTCCCAACGGGTTGTATAATGATCCCAATCGTTAGAAGTACGGAAACCAACAAACGGGCCAAGCTTTGTCCAGCCAACGCCCCCGCAGTCTGAAGGGTTATCGCTCACATTGGTAAGGCAGTATGAACCGTGGTACCAAACATTGTTATAAACAAGGCATCCGCTGGGATATCTCCCTTCATACGGTTCTGGCGAAGCATCCATATGGCCTAAATTGATCAACTGAAGTTGAAAGAGATCCTCGCCTACAATTTTGATCTGGCCCGTCTGCGTAACGCCATCGCGTAGATAAGAATGGCATTCGTCCTCATCGATAAATCCATCTGCCCATGGGCAGTAAAGATTTCCATCACTTGCCCATGAGGGATAGAATGTATCTGCATTTTTATAATTGGTATAATTTCCAGTTAAAAAATCCCGCTGTATGAACGCGATTGGGGAAAAGGGCAATCTTGAAGCGGCTCATTTGGCCAAATGCGTTTTTCTGCTTTCATTTTTTAAACCTTCTTTTCTAAAATGTAATACTGCTTATTTGAACATTTATCAACTTCTAAACCGGGTGAATCCCCTCCCTTACATTTTAAATCAAAAAAGATATCGCACTGCAATGATGGGTAAATAGAAGCTTTATCACTCAATTCTAAGCAAATACATAGACAGCAAATGCCGTCCAATGCGGCGGTAATTTTCACCTTCTTCCGTTATCGGGCACAAAGCTGCATCTATCATACAATTGCCTACGCCTTTAACCAACCCATACAAAAAGCATCGATAAAAGGCGTTATCTTTGAGAGAATTATACTCTTTCAAGATCGAAAGTCAAGCATAAATTTACATCTGCATTAAAGTTGTCAATATGCCATAATTGAAGCAATCCATGAAATGGGAGACCAAGCATGATGAAAAAAGATTTTTGCTATAAAAGCTTGCCACAACAATGAAACTATAAGGTCAAAATAAAAGAACGATACATAAAATAACGAAGAATATATCTCTAAGCAAAACAGCCCGATTGATACATTTTCCATTCTCAAGGAATAGGATGTACAGCACACGGCTTGCTATAAGCGGGATAGCAGGGGCTGGCCTATTAACCAGCATGGAATGAGGAACTATATCCAAAATTCCTTTTATGGGTATTGAGTAAAGGCCAGCAAGTCAAAAGGTCTTAACCAACAGCCGATTTTACCCTAAGAGAAGAGACGCAACATCTACAGAATAAAAGTTTATTTTATATGCATACTGGTTTTGAAAGGAAGTGTTCGGATATGCCGCACAAGAAAAAAGAGGCAGTATGTCAAAAGAATAAACAGCATGTTATGGAAGTAGTGCAGGCAGCATCACAAAGTAAGACCGATCCCTTTGGCAGTTATACAGGAAAACCTGTCAAGCCAACAGAAACGCCGGTTCAGGATGCAGACGACCTGTAATATTAAATGACGGAAAAGGGGCGGGTTTCTGCCACTTTTCCGTTCACTTATTTAATTGAAATACAGTTGTTGGAAAATGCACTGCGGTTACAGGTAAGCGGCGCTCCTGCATAGATATACTGATTGCCTTCCTTTGGCTTTGCTATACTTTTAAACGATCTCGTATTACTTTAGCTTCATGCTGTTTATCTTGGCTGTGGCAAAACAAACGCTCTGGAATAAAATAGTATCAGGAAGCATCCTTCCTTCGTCCTTTAGGACGGCATTCTACAGAAATACAGGAGCATATAAAATGAATGAACCCATTCCGCTTTCCGCATTGGCCGACGGGCAATGCGGCCGTATCAGCAGCGTTTCCCTCACAGGGCCGATTCGGCGCAGGCTGCAGGATCTTGGAATGATAGAAGGAACCAAGATCAAATGCTTACAAAAAGGTCCATCCGGCGACCCTATTGCGTTTTTTGTGCGCGGGACAGCTATTGCCATCCGTCAAAAAGACGCATCCCTAATCCATATCTGCTGATGGTTTCCCCGATATTTAAAAATATCGGGGAAATATACTGATAGCCGTTCCAGATTGTACCGCAGCAATTGTGTTTATTGTAAAAGCAAATCTCAAAGGAGGCTATATCATGGGACTGACTGCACAATCAACGGGCAGACATGCTGCTGATCGCTTTTCTGAGCGGCAGCAAAACCATGCCGATTATATTGTGGCACTTGCTGGTAATCCGAATGTTGGGAAAAGTACGGTATTTAACGCACTAACCGGGTTGCATCAGCACACCGGCAATTGGCCGGGAAAAACAGTGGCCGGTGCTGTTGGGCATTTTCACTCACATGGATACGAATTGAATCTGGTTGATTTGCCCGGTACCTATTCCCTTTCCACCAATTCAGCGGAAGAAGAAGTTGCGCGTGATTATATTTGCAGCAAAAAAGCACATTGTACAGTTGTGGTATGTGATGCAACGGCGCTGGAACGCAGCTTGAACCTTGTCTTACAGGTACTTGAAATCACACCCCATGTCGTGGTGTGTTTAAATCTGCTTGACGAAGCGAAGAAAAAAGGAATCCATATTAACACCGCACATCTCAGTAAGCAAATAGGCGTGCCTGTTGTTGGAACCAGCGCCAGAAATGGAAAAGGCCTTGACCGTCTCGTACAAAAAATTTTGTCCGTCTGTCGGAAAGAAATCCCTGTACATTCCTATTATTGCCGCTATCCTCCTTTAATTGAAGAAGCGATTCAAGATGTTTTATCACACCTCCCTATATCAGAAGACAACCGGTTCCGTGCATTGTGTCTTCTTGATAATGACAGCCAAGCGGTCGGAAAAGGGGAAGAAGAAGCCGCACAATGCGCCGCACGTTGGCAAAATTCTCTAAAACAAAATAATTTGCTCCCCCTTTGTGACACCATTGCTTCCAGTATCATTCAGCAAGCCGAAGAAATTTATGCAGGAACAGTGACCATACATACCGCGCAAACCGATCAGCGCGACCGGCAAATTGACCGTATTCTAATGAGCCGGAAAGCCGGGATTCCTATGATGCTTTTCTTGCTTGGCATTATTTTATGGATCACAATATCTGCTGCAAACGTTCCCTCTCAGCTTCTTTCCCAATTTTTTTCGTGGGCAGGCGACGGAATAGCGCAGGGGCTAATCCTGCTCAAAACGCCTTCATGGCTGCAAAGCCTCCTCATGGACGGCATATACGGAACGCTTACTTGGGTCGTGGCTGTTATGCTGCCGCCTATGGCTATCTTTTTTCCGCTTTTTACACTCCTTGAGGATTTCGGGTATCTCCCGCGTATTGCATTCAATCTGGATCATGCTTTTTGTAAAGCACATGCATGTGGTAAGCAAGCCCTTACGATGTCTATGGGGCTTGGCTGCAATGCAGCAGGCGTTGTCGGCTGCCGTATTATCGATTCACCGCGTGAACGAATGATCGCTATCCTTACAAATAGCTTTGTCCCTTGTAACGGCCGCTTTCCTACGCTTATCGCCATTATGACTGTTTTTTTTGCAGGATTGGCGGCCGCTCCTCTCCAGCCCGCCATATCTGCGCTGCTTTTGCTGTGCACCTTGGTTGTTGCAACTTGCATGACTTTGCTAATTTCAAGGCTTCTTTCTGCGACGATATTGCATGGGATGCCTTCCTCTTTTGTTATGGAGCTTCCTCCATACCGCCGTCCGCAAATCAAAAAAGTGCTTGTCCGCTCTCTTTGCGACCGGACACTCTCTGTCTTATCCCGTGCAGTCTGCGTTGCTGCACCCGCGGGCATTGTCATCTGGATTATGGCGAATATTACAATGGGCGATGCTACTATTCTTTCACATTGCGCTTCTTTTCTTGATCCTTTTGGTCGCTTGATCGGGTTGGATGGTGTTATTTTATTTGCTTTTTTACTTGGATTCCCAGCGAATGAAATCGTTTTGCCTATCATTTTGATGGCTTACCTCTCCTCTGGAACACTTGTGGAATACGAAAGCCTTGCCGCTTTGCACAGCATATTGACTGCTAACGGATGGAACATAATAACTGCAGTAAATATGGTCATTCTCTGCCTGTTCCATTTTCCCTGCTCCACAACCTGCCTTACCATCAAAAAGGAGACCGGCTCCTTTAAATGGACCGCACTTGCCTTTTTTCTACCTACTGCATGCGGCCTCTTGCTCTGCTTTCTTTTTACATCTTTAATGCGTCTGATCGGATTTGCATGATATCCTCTTCTGTTTTTAGCTTTTATCAGCTTATTGCACCGCTGAGAAGTCCCCGACTCTGTCCGCAGGCATTATTTTCATTACCCCTTGAGTACAGATAATAAAGAAGGCAGGCGTCGGCGCAACCTATAGCGCCAACGCCTGCTGTGCTTTTCTTACATTTTCCAATTACATAGTAAATCCTGTTTTAAAGTATGGAAAGGTAAACGGATTCAACTTCTATCCTTTCTCCTATACAGAAAATTGACTGTTATAAAGAGAAGCATAAAACCCATTTTTTTGAAGCAAGCTTTCGTGATTCCCCTGCTCTATGATACGGCCGTCTTTCATAACGATGATAACATCCGCTTCTCGAATAGTGGAAAGGCGATGCGCTACAATAAAGCTGGTACGCCCTTTCATCATGGCTGCAAAAGCCTCTTGTATTTTCATCTCTGTGCGCGTATCAATAGAGGAAGTTGCCTCGTCAAGAATGAGCATGGGAGGAAGATTGAGCATAACTCGCGCGATGCACAAAAGCTGTTTTTGCCCCTGACTAAGCACGCCGCCATCTTCTGTAATAACTGTATCATATCCGTGCGGAAGAAGCTTTATAAAATGATGCGCATGGCTGGCTTTTGCAGCAGCTACAATTTCTTCATCTGTAGCGTCTGGCTTCGACATAGCAATATTTTCCCGAATGGTACCGGCTTTCAGCCAAGTTTCCTGCAAAACCATACCATAGCTTCTTCGCAGGCTGTTTCGCGTAACACTCCGGATATCTTTCCCAGCCGCAAAAATGGCGCCTTGATCTACGTCATAAAAACGCATTAACAGATTGATGACCGTCGTTTTTCCGCAACCGGTTGGGCCGACAATTGCAACACGCTGCCCGGGTTGCACGGTAAGATTCAAATTTTCGATCAGCGGGCGATTTTTCTGATAACGAAAACAGACTTTCTGAAGCGACACGCTGCCGTCAGGCTTCAAATCCTCTGCGTCAGCAGGATCTGCAATTTCTGGTGTTTCCTCTATCAGTTCAAAGACACGCGCGGCGCAGGCTAATGCGTTTTGCAGTTCCGTAACCACTCCGGATATTTCGTTGAACGGCTTGGTATATTGGTTCGCATAGGATAACAACGCAGAAATCTGTCCTACACTGATTCCTCCGCGCAAAGCGCTGAATGCCCCGATCCCGCAAACTGCGGCGTAGACTACATTATTTACAAACCGGGTTGCAGGGTTGGTAATCGAACTATAAAAGATAGCTTTCAAACTGCATCTTTGCAGCTCGCCATTTATTTTATCAAACTGTTCCTGCGTATGCGGTTCCCGGCCGAATGCCTGAACCACTTTTTGATTCCCAATCATTTCATCAATAAAGGCTGTCTGTTTCCCGCGGATCTCGCTTTGCTCACGAAAACGGGAATAGGTGCGTTTTGCTATAAAAGCGGCTACAAAAAGGCTGAGCGGTGTCAGGCAAATAACAACGATGGAGATGACAGCATCAACGCGGAACATAAAAAACAAAGTGCCAAGAATGGTTATCACACCAGTAAAAAACTGTGTAAAGCCCATTAAAAGGCCATCGGCAAACTGATCGACATCCGCAATAACACGACTGACGATTTCTCCCGTACCATGCGAATCTAAATAAGAAAGCGGCAAAATTTCAATCCGCGAAATGGCGTCCTGGCGCATGTCGCGGGAAACGGAATAGGTGATCCGGTTATTGCAAAGATTCATCACCCACTGCGCAAAGGCTGTTATTCCCATTAAAATACCTATTTGCAGCAAAATGGGCCACAACGCGGCATATCCAACTTCGCCGGGCCCAATCAAAAGATCGATTGCTTCACCGGTCAAGATCGGGATATATAGGCTTAGCACGACCGAAATGACAGCACAAAGCAACGACAGCAGAATGAAAAAACGATATCTTTTTATATATCGCATGACCTTTTTCAGCGTATCTTTTCTCGCATTCATCACGCATCCCCTCCTGTCTTTGCAGATTGCATTTCTTCTGGTTTTTTAAACTGGGACCAATAAATTTCGCTGTAAACCGGACATTCTTTCAGCAATTCATCGTGCCGTCCCATACCGACCGGTCGGCCTTCATCCAATACAATGATCAGATCTGCATATTGGATGGAAGAAGCGCGCTGCGATACAATAAAAGTGGTTGGGGCGTCCGGCAATGTGCGAATTGCTTTTCTCAAGGCCGCATCCGTTGCAAAATCGAGTGCAGAAGCGGAATCATCCAAAATCAAAATTTCCGGCCGCCTTACCAGAGCGCGCGCTATTGTCAGCCTCTGCCTCTGTCCGCCAGAAAAATTCCGGCCCCCCTGATCCACCAGTTCATCCAATCCTTTGCTTTTTCCCCGCACAACATCGGCCGCCTGCGCCGTTTCTAACGCAGCCCAGAGCGCCGCATCATCCGCTTCCTCATTTCCCCATTTTAAATTTTCCCGAACTGTCCCTTGAAATAAAACAGCCTTTTGCGGGACAATTCCTATTTTTTGACGCAAGACGCCCAAATCATACTGCCGAACATCCTGCCCGTCGACCAAAACAGTCCCGCTCGTGGCATCGTAAAAACGCGGAATCAAAGAAACAAGACTTGTCTTTCCACTGCCGGTACCACCGATAATGCCGATGGTTTGTCCGCGGCGCACAGAAAACGTCAGCCCGGACAGGCTTTCTTCTCCGGCACCGGCATACCGCAATGAAACATTACGGAATGCAACGCTGCCAAAACCGCTTCCCTCTGATGGCGATGCTGAAACAGTCATACTGTTTTGCAATTCCATAACATTTTGGACACGGCCGGCACAAGCCAGCGCTTTCGCAACAGAAACAATGAGGTTTGCGAGTTTCACAAGTTCGACTAAAATCTGGCTCATATAATTGACAAGTGCAATTACTTGGCCCTGCCGCAGCATCCCGATATCCACACGCAGTGCACCGACATAAATCAGAGCAATAATCGCACCGTTGATCAAAACAAATGTCAGGGGGTTTAAAAGCCCTGAAACACGTCCTACCAGAAGCTGAAGTCGTGTAAGATGGACGTTTTCGTCCATAAAGCGCTGCTTTTCATCTTCCTGTTTATTAAAAGCACGGATCACACGTACTCCCGTCAAGTTCTCTCTTGTTATACGGAGGACTGTATCAAGCCGTCCCTGCACCTTTTTATAGCGCGGCATAGTCCATGCCATTATGCCAAATACCACTAAGGAAAGAAGCGGGATTGTCACGACAAAAATTAACGCCGCCTTCCAGTCAATCGTGAAAGCCATAATCATTGCGCCAAAAACCACAAACGGTGAACGCAGAAATAGACGCAGGAATAAGTTCAAGCCATTTTGCACCTGATTGATATCGCTGGTCATTCGTGTGATAAGCGTCGCAGTACCCTGTGTATCCATTTCCGTAAAAGAAAGCGATTGGATATGTGCAAACAGTGCGCTGCGAAGCCGGGTAGAAAACCCGACGGCTGCTTTTGCCGCAAAAAATTGAGCGGTAATGCTGCACAGCAGCCCGACAAGCGCCAACGCCACTAAAATACCGCACATGCTGATGATATAACCTGTGTCGTTATTCTGAATACCCGTATCAATCACGGCGGCTACCACTAACGGGACAAGCAGGTCAAAGCAAGCTTCAAGCATTTTAAAAAGAGGGGCCAAAATACATTCTTTTCGATAGGTCTTTAAATAAGGCAGGAGTTTTTTCACTTTCGATTCATCCTCAATTCTGATATATAGGGGATATTCCTCTTTCTGTGCCGTACAAAGCCTTCTCATTGCCGCTCAAGCTTCCTCGGCCCACGCATTTAAGCAGTCACTATTATACCACACTTCTTTATGAAAAGAAAACGGTACTTTATCCACCGATCCGCTGCTTTTCGCAGATAGAAGAAGGGCCGCCGCTCCCTCCCTTCGTCCCATGCCCGCAGCGCATAAAGCGGTTTTCAAACCGCTCTTACATTCTGTTTTATCGCGCAATCCGGATTGCCCTGTGCCGCGTGTTTCTAAAATGCAGCCGCCAGACGAACAGGTTAGCTGACGTATGACGGCTGCTGTCTTGATTTATCTTTCCCGGCTTTCCTTGAAAAACTTCGTGCAATACAATAGGAAATGTGCTATATTATAAAGCAAGAAAACAACCCGCTACACGGTGGAAAGGAGCCTTCATGTATATAGATACACATACGCATTCCGACTTTTCTTATGATGCGGATTATCCTCTTGAAGTTATGATAAAAGCCGCAGAAGATGCAGGATTATCCGTTTTGGCTGTAACCGATCACTGCGACATTGAACGGCTGCATATCGATCACCTCTATGAAAGCATGCCCAAAGCGGCGCAAACGCTCCTTCAGTTTCGTGGAAGCACAAACCTTACTCTGCTGTGCGGAATAGAGGTAGGAGAATTTTGTTGGAACATTCCGGCCGTGCGCCGCATCCTCTCGGCCAGCCCATATGACATGGTGATCGGTTCTGTACACGTCCTACATGGCGGCGATGATTTTTATGTATTGGATTACAGCACGCTTGATGACAATGCTCTGTTTGATCTATTTTCCCGTTATTATAACGAGGCGCTTGAACTTGCGAGGTTTGGGGAATTTGATACATTTGCTCATTTAATCTATCCTTACCGGTATTTCAATCTATACGAACGCGGCGGAATGGCATTTGCAGAGCAATTTGACAAGCAAGCGAATGAACTTTTCCATATCCTTGCAGAGAGTGGAAAAGCATTTGAATTCAATACAGCTTCTTATTCGCGCGGCGGGGCCGAGCTTGCATTGTATCTTCGGTATTTATCAATGTTCCGCGAAGCTGGCGGAGAATACGTGACAGTCGGAAGCGATGCGCATTTTCCTGAGCATGTCGGCCGATATATGAAAGAAGCATATTTTGCACTTAAAGCGGCGGGATTTTGCACGGTTACTTATTTTAAAGAACGTACGCCCGTTCAGATCCCGCTGTGCACGGATTGAAAGGAGAATTTATATGCAAAAGGTATTAAAGCTATTAGAAGAAAACGCGCGGTATACTAACGAGGAAATTGCCGTTATGACGCAAAAAACTCCAGAAGAGGTAGCTGAAATAATAGACCGCCTTGAAAAAGACGGTGTGATCCGTGGTTATAAGCCGATTATTGACCGAGACAAGATTTCGGACAGCCGCGTATTTGCCATGATTGAATTGCGCGTTACACCGAAGCGGGATTTAGGCTTTGACGAAATTGCAGAAAAAATCGCAGAATACCCGGAAGTGGAAGATGTATATCTTATGTCCGGCGGATACGACCTCTCTCTAACTGTAACCGGAAAAACATTCAAAGATATCGCAGCTTTTGTCTCGCGCCGCTTGTCTGCATTGGACTCCGTCTTATCTACGGCGACACATTTCATCCTTTCAAGCTATAAAGAAAAAGGCGTAATTTTACACGGTGAACATGAAGATGAAAGAGGGGGTATCTGGTTTTAATGGATTACGGAAAAATCCTGTCTAAACGCGTGCAGGAACTAAAGCCCTCCGGCATTCGCAAATTCTTTGATATTGCAGCCAACATGGAAAATGTCATTTCCCTTTCTATCGGCGAACCCGACTTTAAAACACCATGGGCCGTTCGTGCCGCAGCAATCGAAACGCTTGAAAAAGGCCGCACGACTTATACTGCAAATAGCGGTCTTGCTAACCTACGTTTGGAAATTACACGATATATGGCGCGGAAATTCGGTCTTTCCTATCATCCGGAGGATGAAACGCTTGTAACGGTCGGCGGTTCCGAAGCCATAGATCTTTGTATCCGCGCCATGATTGAGCCTGGGGACGAAGTACTGGTTGTAGAGCCTTGCTTTGTGGCGTATGCACCCATTATCGAGATGATGCACGGCATACCAGTATCGGTTGAGACTGTTGCAGAAGAGGGATTTCGGCTGACAGCTGCACGTCTGCGCGCAAAACTTACACCTAAAACCAAACTTTTGGTCCTGCCTTATCCCAATAATCCAACTGGGGCAATTATGCGAAGGGAACACCTTGAAGAGATAGCGGAAGTTTTGCGCAGTACCAACATTATGGTTTTATCCGACGAAATTTATGCTGAACTCACGTATACCGGACGCCATGTTTCCATTGCTTCGCTTCCCGGCATGCGGGAACGCACAGTGGTGGTAAACGGATTTTCCAAAGCTTTTTCTATGACTGGGTGGCGTCTTGGGTTTGCATGCGGGCCAGCCCCTGTTATGAAGCAAATGATCAAAATTCACCAATATGCCATTATGTGCGCACCGACAACCAGCCAATATGCCGCGATTGAGGCTTTACGCTGCTGCGAAGAGGATATTCAAAATATGGTAGAGGAATACGATATGCGCCGCCGCTTCATTGTAGACGCTTTCAACAAAATCGGCCTTACTTGTTTTGAACCGGAAGGTGCTTTTTATATTTTTCCCTGCATTCGTTCAACAGGGCTCTCTTCTGAAGATTTCTGCGAACGGCTTTTGTTCTCAAAGCAGGTTGCCGTTGTTCCGGGAAGCGCATTTGGAAACTGCGGAGAAGGATATATCCGGGTATCTTATGCCTATTCTATTAAACATATCACAGAGGCTGTTAAACGCATATCCTCCTTTTTATCAGAACTGAAAGGCGGAAACCCGTAATGAAAGACAATCCGGTAGTTAGCGTAACTCATACAGATAATTATCAGCTAGAACAAGTGTATGCGGATATGCACACACATTTTGAACGGCTTGGTCTTTCCCAGTATCTGCGTCCCGGTATGCATGTATTGATTAAACCCAATCTTGTGCTGAAGCGATCCCCGGAAGAGGCGACGACAACGCATCCCGTAATTGTAGAGGCAATTGTGCGATGTGTACAAGAATACGGTGTCACCGATATTACAATTGCGGACAGTCCGGGCGGACCGTTTACAGAAAGCGCTCTGCATGGGATATATGCGATGTCCGGTATGTCCGGTGTTGCAGAACGCACAGGTGCAAAATTGAATTATGACACCGGAAGTTTCGTTCGCAAAAGAATGGAAAATAAGTTGGTGCACCGTTTTACCTTGATCCAACCTATACAAAATGCCGATTTCATTATCAACGCAGTAAAAGTCAAAACGCACGGCATGACCATGCTTTCCGGCGGGGTAAAAAATCTGTTTGGTACGGTTCCGGGACTGATGAAGCCAGAATTTCATTGGCGCTTTCCGGATAAAAGCCAATTCTGCGAGATGCTGGTTGATTTATGTGAAACGATAGCGCCTAACCTAACTATTGCAGATGCTGTTGTTTCCATGGAAGGAGACGGGCCGACAGGCGGTGTGCCCAAACAAACAGGTTTTTTGTTGTCATCCCTTTCTCCATATGCGCTTGATATGGCGCTATGCAAAATGATAGGCCTTTCTTTCGGGGAAGTATATACGGTAAAACATGCTGTTGAACGCGGCTTATGCCCAAAAGACATTTCGGATATACGGATTGTAGGCGATGAACTCATCCGTATTCCGGATTTTCATATGCCAAAGTCGAAAAGCATTGCTTTCTCTGAAAAAATACCGCGCGTTTTCCGCCCCATTACAGACAAGCTGTTAACCTCAAAGCCCGTAATTCGCAAAAAAGATTGTGTTGGTTGCGGAAAATGTGCAGAGAGCTGTCCAGCCAAAACCATTCGTATCATAGACAAAAAAGCGCATATCCAATATAAAAAATGTATACGGTGCTTTTGCTGTCATGAAATGTGTCCAATTAGGGCTATTGATATCAAACGGTTTAAGCTGTTTGACTGGTAAAAGGAGGAATATATGAGCTTTGTACGGGCTGAAGCATGTGCCAAAATCAATCTTTCACTTGATATTGTCGGAAAACGGAATGACGGTTATCATTTTATGGATATGGTAATGCAGAGCGTCAATTTATGCGATACGCTGGAACTTAAACAGCTTAAGGCAGGGATTGACTTTTTCTGTTCTGATCAAAGCCTTCCCAAAGGAAAAGATAATCTTGCCGTTCGCGCGGCGTCTGCTTTTTTTGAAGCAGCAGGGATATCTGGCGGCGTATCTATCCGTCTCAAAAAAAGGATTCCATCCGGCGCGGGAATGGCTGGCGGCAGCGCAGATGCAGCGGCCGTTTTAGCCGGGTTGAACGCCTTATACAATACGCCTCTGCCGCATGAAGCACTGTGCGAACTGGGATTAAAACTCGGCGCAGATGTCCCCTTCTGTCTAATTGGAGGCACGGCCCGAGTAACCGGTATTGGTGAGAAAATCGAACCATTGCCGGCATTGGATTCTTGTTTTTTCGCAGCGCTCAAGCCTGATTTTTCGATTTATACAAAAGAAGCCTTTTCCAAATTCGATCAAGCCAAAGCTGTTCAGCATCCGGATACGGTTTGCGTGTGCCGTGCCGTAAAAGAATCAAATCTTGTTTTACTTGGTGCAAGCATGTATAACGTATTTGAGCAAACTGTCGAACCAGCTTTGCTGCATAAGATAAAAAGAGCATTCCTTACCCATGGTGCATGCGGTGCGGCAATGACAGGAAGCGGTTCTGTCATTTACGGAATATTCGAGGATCGCCAAACGGCTATGGCGGCAGCGGCGGCGGTCCGTCCGCTTGGTAAAGAAAGTTTTGTGTTTGAACCGGTGCCATACGGTATTTCGATAGCTTTGATTTCATAAAGAAAATGCAAATTCTTTCGCCTTCAAAAAGCTCAATTGAATAAAAAAGAAACAAGACGTTCATACTCCTTACAAACGCCAACAAGGAAAGGACGTCTTGTACTTTATGAAACAGAAAGAAAAAAGAGAACGGCTAATCGCCCTTGCCGCACTTTCTATCGGATTGGTTTTAACTCTGTTGATCTCCTCCGCCGTCTCATTTGCTGAGACATGCGCCCCAATTAGAAGCGAAGTTTTACGCCTGCATATCTTAGCTAATTCTGACAGCGATCAAGATCAGAAACTCAAACTTGCTGTGCGCGACCGTATCTTAAAGTTAGACCTGTTTTCTTCTGAAAGTACTTCATCTAAGGAAGAAACAGAACAAGAAGCTGCGGCTGCCCTTTCAGAAATCGAAGCTGCCGCACGGGAGGAGTTGCGCATACAAGGATGCTCAGATGACGTAAAGGCTGAACTTGTCCGGATGTATTTTACGACGCGGGTTTATGAAAATGTAACACTGCCGGCAGGATATTATGATGCTGTGCGCATAACGATTGGAAAAGGCGCTGGACATAACTGGTGGTGCGTACTATATCCGCCGCTTTGTATTCCAGCGGCCGAAGCAGAGCAGCCGCTTGATGTTTTTACACCGGAAGAAGAAGAAATCATTACCGGGCAAGAAGAATATGAAATTCGTTTTTTTGTAGTGGAGTTATACGAATCGATTTGCAACTTTTTATTCGGCGAAGAAGAAAACGCGATTGCGCCAGAGTAGTTGTTTAACTGGAATGATGCATTCCATCCTTTTTCTTCAAACAGGCTTTTTTCTTGAATCGCCTCCCTAAGAGCTAATAGCGACTGCCTGACAATACAGGCTGCCCTAAAAAGAAATAGAAACCTCTTTTCTTGTTTTGACAGGATGAAAATTATATGTTATAATAAAGTGGCTTGCTCGGAGGGCAAATCATTCGGTAGAAATGATGGGCTGGATAAGGCACAGACTGGAATGTCTGTCTTTATCCAGCCTTTTTATGTTGAAAGGAGGTCATATAAACGAATGGATTTCCTAAACGGCAAAATAAAAAACATCTATTTAAAATATCTGGCCGCAGCCTTTGGAAGTGCGTTAATCACGTCCATCTATTCTATTGTGGATATGGCTATGGTCGGACAATATCATGGTCCGGAGGGATCAGCCGCTTTAGCTGTAGTAGCTCCTGTTTGGAATATTATCTATAGCTTCGGACTATTAATGGGAATCGGCGGATCTGTTCTTTTCAGTACCATCCGTGGAAGATCAGACGGACAGGAAAAGCAGTCGAATGAATATTTTACCGCTTCCGTAATCGGATCCGTTATCCTCGCCGGTGTAATATGGCTGGCCGTTATCTTTTTTGACCGGGAGCTTTTGCTGCTATTTGGCGCGCAGGACAATACGCTTTCTTTAGCAAGAGAATACGTAGCGCCGATAAAATATGCAATACCGCTATTTTTGTTTAACCAAATGCTGGCAGCATATCTGCGGAATGATAAAAATCCCGCCTTAGCCACCGGAGCTGTTTTAGCCGGCGGTATTTTTAATATATTTGGCGATTACTTCTTTGTCTTTACTTGCAACATGGGTGCATATGGCGCCGGGCTTGCCACAGCTATTGGTTCCGCCATTACCTTTGTGGTTATGCTGTCTCATTTTTTCTTAAAGCGAAACACGCTAAAACTGGTCAGGCCGACGCAGCTGCCTAAAAAGTTGAAAGAAATCTCTGTAACAGGTTTTTCTACCTTTTTTATCGACGTAGCAATGGGAATCCTTACGATCTTATTTAACCGGCAAATTATGCACTATTTAGGTACAAACGCGCTCGCCGTATACGGTGTTATTGTAAATATCAGCACCTTTGCACAGTGTTGTGCATACAGCGTAGGGCAAGCATCACAACCTATCATTTCAACCAATTTTGGGGCAGGAAAAGGTGGCCGGATTCGTCAAACATTAAAATATGCGCTCGGTACAACCGCTTTTTTCAGTATTTTATGGACTGTGTTAAGTTTGACGATTCCTAATGCATTTATTCACATCTTTATGACCCCAACACCAGAAGTTTTACAAATTGCTCCAAATATTATGCGTTGCTACGGCATCTCGTTCATTTTACTGCCACTGAATATTTTTTCAACGTACTATTTTCAAGCTTTAATGAAGCCCAAGGCAGCATTTATTGTATCAGTGGCCAGGGGCTTTGTAATCAGCGGTATCCTGATCTATTTGCTTCCAGTCGTTGCAGGGGCAGATTCTATTTGGTTTGCTATGCCAATCACAGAGCTGCTTGTGGCCATCTATGTGATATATGAAATGGTTAAAAACACAAAACAATTAAAAGACGAAAGGGGAACTACAGTATGAACAGAATCATCACCATTGGCCGGGAATTCGGCAGCGGCGGTCGGGAATTCGGCAGAAGGCTATCGGAAGAATTGGGTATAGCCTATTACGATCAAGAAATTATCAGTGAAATTTCGAAAAGGACATCTTTGTCCGAACAATATATCCAGGCAATTGTAGAGCATCAGCCGTCTTTTTCTTTTCCGATTCATATTGGAAGAAGTTTTTATCCCGCAACCAGCCCGGTTTTTGACCAAACTATGACCGTTTATCAAGAGCAGGCCCGCATTATCAAGGAAATGGCTGCAAAATCAGACTGTGTTATCGTCGGACGCTGTGCAGACTTTATCCTTAAGGAATATCACCCATTTCGCTTCTTTATATATGCAGACATGGAAAGCAAGATCAAACGGTGCAGAGAAAAGGGCCCGGAAGAGGAAAATCTTACGGAAAAGGAGCTAAAACAGAAAATTTCTGGAATTGACAAAAAACGCGCAAAATACTATGAAATTTACACAGGACATCCGTGGGGAGATAAATTGAACTTTGACCTTTGCGTCAATACCACCCGCACCTCAATCAAGGATATTGTTCCTGTTATTGCTAAGCTCTTTGCTTAACGACTTTATAATATTAATTTAGTCAAAAGAAGAACCATGGTTTACATTTCAAACAAAATGTAAACCATGGTTCTTTCTATTATCTCCCGCTTAAAAATGTTTTAACTTTAGCTGCATTGGCTTTTCCGTCCAAATAGCCGATTTGATAAAGAGAACGTATTTTTTCCGGGTTTCGCTCCATTCGCCCCACCGTTACCGGTTGTATCGGACGGATCAAAAAAACTTTCCCAGCCTTTTCCTGTTGAGCAGCATAATCCAACTGCATATTATATGTATCACGACGTCTGCGCAGCGCCTCTACCAGTTTGGGGTATTTCTTGTGATATGCCAATTGAATCAGCAACTGAGCATGGCTTTTTTTCTTCCGATAGGAGAGATCCTGCGTAAGAATAGCTACAATATGCGTACAGCCATCCTCCTCTGCACGGCGGATAGGAATGGAATCCGCCACGCCGCCATCTACCAAAGCGTTCCCTTTATAGAAAACGACCGGGGACACAAGCGGAAGCGAGCTGGAGGCCTCAACCAGTTTCCACTGTGTTTTTAGGTCAGAGATTACATCATAACGCGCTGAACCTGTAGTGCAATCTGTGGTAACTGCAGTGAAAGGACAGGTGCGGGTTCCATCTTGATAAGCATCAAAATCCAAAGGGACCAACTCATTTGTAATATCATCGAAAATAAAGCGGTTGCCAAGATAATGGCCGGTTTTAAACAAGCAGCGTATCCCCATATAACGTGGATCGCGAAGATATTCTGTATTGGCGCGGATATAGCGGCCTTTTTGTCTCCCAATATAAGAAAGTGCATTACAAGCTCCTGCCGATACGCCAATACAATAATCAAAGGAAATGCCCTCTTCAATAAAAGCGTCCAATACACCGGCTGTATAACCGCCCCGCATACCGCCTCCTTCTAAAACAAGCCCGTTTTTGGTCATTTTATCTTCTCCTTTTGGATCCTGATTTTTTATTTGCTGAATTTTTTTGATTTGATTATAACACAGCTTTTCATTCTGTTTCAAGCCGTGCCACAACAATACAGCAAAACGATATCAGCCGGAATATCGAATATTGCAAAACGCCTGCACAAAAATAAATCTAAAACAGAGGTGGTTTTCCGACGGCTGTTCCGTTGTTTAAATTCGCTCTCCTTCCCTTTCCGTTCTGCTGGTAGAAAAATTTATGAATCTGTCTGCGTCAGATACATAGAGGCATAACGCCCGCCAAGCTTCATCAATTCTTCATGCGTACCTTGTTCGGCAATTTTACCATCCTCAATCAACACAATCAAATCAGAATCCCGTATAGTCGACAGCCGGTGTGCAATAATAAAAGAAGTGCGTCCTTCGGTAATTGCCAGCATCGCCCGGCGTATTTTTTGTTCTGTAACCGTATCTACAGAACTGGTTGCTTCATCTAAAATCAGAATCGGTGCGTTTGCCAGAACAGCACGTGCAATTGTTAAAAGCTGCCTTTCCCCTTGGCTCAATTCAGCACCCCCCTGTGCCAATACCGTCTGATAACCTTTCGGAAGGCGGCAAATAAAGGAATCTGCCCCTGCAATTTGCGCTGCCTGTTCCACTTCTTTTCGTGAAGCATCCCTTCTCCCGTATTTTATATTGTCTTCCACTGATTCCACAAAAAGCGCGGTATCTTGCAGTACAACACCAAAACAGCGCCGCAAGTCCTGCATATGGTAATCTCGCAGATCATGCCCGTCAAGTAAGATGCTTCCCTTATCTACATCATAAAACCGTGTGAGCAGATTAATAATTGTTGTCTTTCCTGCACCCGTTGGCCCGACGATCGCCGTTTTTGTGCCAGATGGGACCCGAAGAGAGAGATCTTTTAATATTGGGGAATGGGGTGTATATCCAAATGTAACATGGCGAAATTCGATATCACCTTTAGGGGATTCAAGCGGTAGTGCATCCTGCTTGTCTTTGGGCTCGGGTTGTTCATCTAATATTTCAAAAATACGTTCCGCTCCGGCCACAGCTGTTTGAAAATTATTATATATGTTTGCGATATCTACAAATGGACGCGAAAACTGCCGTGTATAAAGCAAAAAACTCGATATCATTCCAATTGAAATTAGCCCGTTCAACGCTAAAATCCCACTCACAACAGAGATCGCAACATAACTAAGATTATTAATGACGTTGGTAAGCGGCATCAGATATCCCGACCAAATAAGAGCACGAGTCGCCACTTTTTGAAAATCATTGTTATTCTGATCGAATTGCCGGTTCATCTGTTCTTCTTGGCAAAAGGCCTTGACAACTGTTAAGCCTGATATGCTTTCTTCAAGCTGTCCATCCAATTCCCCCAATATTTTCTGCTGCTGTGTAAACAATTTGCGGGTATGTTTTGTTACAATCCGCGTAAGCAGAAAAATAAAGCCAACGCCTATTAGGGACACTGCCGTAAGCAATGGGCTTAAAAACAGCATAATGATAAAAATGCCGATAATGGTAAATCCATATGTTAACAACTGCGTTAATGAGTTTGAAATTGTATTGCTGATATTATCGACATCATTCGTCAGGCGGCTCATCAATTCTCCGTGCTGTTTCCGGTCAAAAAAGGCAAGCGGCAGTGTTTTCATAGCCTCAAACAGAGCCACTCGAATATGATGTATCATTTTCTGTCCAATGGAAGCCATAAAAAACTGCTGTAAAAAGCGTACAATCCAGTCACACAGATATAAGCTTAATAATAAAAGCAAAAGTGAAACAGCCGGAAGACGCTTGTCAACCGCATTAACTGCATCTCCAATTACCAGCGGAGAGAGAATCGCAGAGGCAGAAGAACAGGCGGACAGCAATAAAATCCAGCCAAGACCTTTACGGTTTCCGCTTGTCAAAATCCATAGCCGTGATAATGTCCCTTTGAGGTCTTTGGGTTTCACCACAGGCCTTCCGCGCATGGGGCCTCTTCCCCCCATTCCTTGAATAGAAGCCACATTCGAAGCATTACGCATTTTGCATACCCCCGATCTGTGAATCATAAATCGCCTGATAAGACGGACAGGAATGCATCAGTTCGCTGTGCGTGCCGATCCCTTGAATTCTACCGTTTTCCATACATAAGATGCGGTCCGTTTTCATAACGGTAGAAATACGCTGGCTAATCAGTAAAATTGTCATCTGCCCCGACAAACGGCGCAACCCATTTAACACAGTGGCTTCGGTATCCGCATCCAAAGCACTGGTACAGTCATCCAAAATCAAAATACGCGGGTTCCCAACTAAAGCGCGGGCTAAAGCCAATCGTTGTTTTTGACCTCCGGACAGATTTACCCCTCCTTGCGAAAGGTGGGTTTCGTATCCTTTTTCGGTCTCTTGCACAAAAGAATCAGCACATGCAATTTTTGCCGCACGGCGTACCTCTTCAACTGTCGCGTCCGCTTTTCCCCAACGGAGATTTTCCAAAATAGTTCCGGAAAACAGCAAGGCTTTCTGCGGCACTACTGCTACCGCCCGACGCAGCGTCTTCTCATCAATCTGTGTCACATCGTATCCGTCAACCCGCACCGTCCCCTCTGTTGCATCGTAAAATCGAGGAACCAAATTGACCAGTGTTGTTTTCCCAGAACCCGTCGGACCGATAATCCCAATTGTCTCACCGGGGTTTATGCAGATCGTAATTCCTTCCAAAGAAGCCCTGCCAGCCCCGGCATATGCAAATGATACATTTTCAAATGAAACACCTCCTTGTATCGATGGGAAAAGCGGTTCCTTTGGAGGGAGTTGTGCCGGTGTTTCCTGCAGAATTTCATTTACGCGCCGTGAAGACGCCATTGCACGGGCCGCTGTATTCAAAATGTTTGAAACCATCCCAATCGCAAATAAAATCTGCGTCATATAATTGACTGCCGCCATTAATTTTCCAATCTCAGTACTACTGTCATTCTGTGAAATCCACAGCATGACTACAATGCCGAAATTGACTGTAAAATTGATTAGCGGCGCAAATACTGCCATAACCCGCATCGCAGAAACACCTGCATCTGCAAGCCCTTCTGATGCAATACGGAATTTTTCTTTTTCTTTTTCCTCAGCATGAAAGGCTTTTACCACACGAACTGAATTTAAGAATTCCCGGCTGACATTATTGAGTTGATCCAGCCTTTTTTGCAGCCGCTCAAACCGTGGATATCCACATTTCATATTGGCAAAAATGAAAACCGCAGATATTATGAGAACAGCTGCCATCATGGGAATCTGCCGGGGTGTTTCAATAACAATTAAAGCAATAGCGCCAATACAAGTAATCGGCGCTTTTATCATGATCCGCATACAGCCGTTGATAAAATCTTGTATCTGCGTCACATCATTCGTTATGCGTGTGATGATAGAAGCAGGCTTTAGTCGATCAATATTTTCGAGGGAAAGCGTCTGCACTTTATGATACATCTCCCCCCGCAGCTCTTTTCCAATCGCCTGCGACGTTCGGCTTGCAAACATATTCCGCATAACCGCCCCCAATGCTCCCAATGCCGCGATGCCCAGCATAATCGCTCCATAGTAAAGAACCGTCCTGACATCTGCGTTTTTGACCCCTTCATCTACAATATATGACATGAAGGTGGGCTGTAAAAGATCAGCCATCGCTTCCACACTCAAAAAGAGCAATCCTGCTAAAAAAGTGCTGATATGCTGTTTGATACAATGTAAAATTAGCCTCACTGCCCATTTCTCCCCTCTCTTTTAAGTCTTTTTTCTGATGCATTCCATTTTTTTATAGCCCATCAAAAGTAAAAAGAGCTGTTGTTTTTCTTCTTGCAATACGTCGCCTTCTCTGCTCCAGCGCCGCTTTCTTGGCCGCCTGTTTTCCTCCTTCCGTCAAGACGACATCTATATTCTGTCTATCTAAAATGCTTTTCTATCTGACGATATAGCCTGCACGCTCGAAGGCTTCAAGCTGCTCACTTCATGTTATAAACCACCGCCTTGTAAACGCCATCAGCTCCCACTGTGTCATCGGCCTTTTTTCATCCAATAAAATTAAAATCCGTTCCTGTCCACAATATTTCCACCTTGATACAGCCGACGTGCACATGGGTAAAACAGGCTGAGAAGCGCAAGATGGCAGATCTTTTCTATCCACGAACCTCTTTTCGTGCATTTAATGAATATTTAATGAATACATTGTATTCTTTTTATTATAAATTTGCAAGGAACCTAAAGATTTTACTTCAGAAAAAATGCAAGCGGGAAGTGATGATTGAACAGCACCCCATTTGTTAGACAGTATGGTATACTGAATAACAAGTGGGGTGATTTATTATGCCAAAAGGGATACCAAACAAACGGTATACGCCAGAATTC
>CAJFJV010000023.1 GCA_904384225.1 uncultured Oscillospiraceae bacterium
AAAGGCGCTTTTTCTTTTGCCTAAAATTTGAAAAGGAAGGTGCGATATGACAGTGGAGAAAATGCAAAAAGGACAGACTGCCCCCTTGGCGTCTGTGACGGGAAAAATCAGTATTCAGTTGATTGACGATTTTCCAAACCATCCGTACTATGTGTTTGATGACGATGACATGTTTGAGCTTAGTCGAGTGCCTGCAAATATTTAACACGCGCAATACTGAAGCCACCGATCGCAGCAATTTCGGCATCGGTTGGAACTCGCAGATGCTCGCTATAGAAACTCGTGCGGATTTTCCTTATTTTTGTAAATCGGCGCTGATGTTTGCAGGCAATTTAATCATTCGTATTTGTGTGTCTATGTAACGGAGGATAGAGCGCTTGATCCAAAAGTTTGCATATGATGTAAATTGTGTTCCGCGATTCGGCTTGTAATGGGAGACGGCTTCTATAAGACCTAGATTTGCCTGCTGAATCAAATCCAGGGAGGGGATACCGGTATATATGTATTTCTCAGCCATCTTGGCTGCAAATTTCAAGTTACATACAATCAGGCGTTCTTTCGCTTCCGCATCACCGTTCATAATTTGTCTGACCAGTTGCAGCGTTTCCCTGTGAGAGAGTGTTGGGTATTTGCTGATCTCGTCCCAGTATAAGTGGTGCGGATCGGGAATGACAGATTCTTCATTTTTCGGTTCCTTGTGTGCATCGGAAAAATCCTGTTTTATTTCGTCAAGATAAGGTTCTTTATTGTCTATACCATATACCGTATCAAGAGATTCCATTTCCGGAAAAACGATTGAGATACCGGCTTGCTCAAATTCGATCAGGACCTCTTCCTTTTCTTCTTCGCTGAGGTTGTAGCCGTTTAATTGCCCTAATATGGTTTCGGACTGCAGAAAGCCTTTTCTGATCCCCTGGTTCATAAGGGAAGCAAGCAATTGCTGCTTATTTTGCTTGCTTTTTGATTTTCGCTTCATGTAAACACACCTCCAATACGTCATATAATTAATATACCCATAAAAGCTCCGGAAATCAACATAAAAGGCTAAAAAGAGTAAAAAATAATCATAATACAAGAATGTTAAAAATTTAAAATTCGTTTTCAACCGACAATTAGATATAATAAAATTCCTGTTTCGAGTTGACAAAGTTTCTCCTTGTTGGTATATTATATATAGAAGCTGCCATAAAACAGTGTCCGGATATATCGGCCGAAACGGATGGAAACCGTGACATGCCATAGCATAAACGGCATAACGCTTTTCGGTTTTTTTGAAATTTTAAGGCAGGGATAACGAATAAAGCGAATTCAAAAGGCGGGAGGGTATAATGAGTCAAAATGTCAGGGCCAGCGGTACAGAGGTATTAAAATACTGGACAGATCAGTATTTTCTTAAAGACTTGACGCCGTTTCAGAAAAGATTGTTTAATTGGTGGGTCAACGAAGGCTTTTTCTGCGTATCGAATTTTCAGGATACGGAGGACGGAACAAAAGCAGATCTGATGCTTTTGGTTGGAGATTCGATATATCAGGTTCTGGGATATTCGGACAATCTTCCGGCGGAGAAAGAATCTGCAATTGAGATGAGGCAGAAAGAGGGCTGGGAACTGCTGAAAAGCAGCTGTGAAGGGTATTGCCATGTGGAGGATACCGTTGGAAACCATAGAAGAATCGAAAGATTAATTGATGAGAATATCCGAAATTACAGGATATTGGAATATGCAGACAGGGAAAGAGCGGATGGGAGAAAATATCTGAAATCCGTAACGGTAGAGATCTATAAAAAGAGGTAATTACTGATGAGTGAGTTATCTGAACTTATACAGCAATATAAGGATAATCCAACGGATGAAATAAAAGATAAGCTGATTTCGCTTGTTATAGCACAGGAGGATGCCCGCAGAAGCGAGATAGATAGCGCGGAAGGATGGACGGAATTCAGCAACGGGATCAGAGTGCGGAAACGGAAAAGTATGGTATATGAGATCATTGAGATTTACGCACTTCCTTGCGAGCAGTATTTTTGCTATCAATATCTCGTCAACTTAGGCGATTACTCGGAGGAGCCAAAACGGGATCTAAAAGAAAATAATGCTGAATATATAGACGAAACAGATGACGAGGAATGCCTGATTGCCATGGCAATTGCAGCAGCGCAGAATGTGGATGAAAAAGATATTGCCTGCATTGCCGACGGTGAACAGGAGATGCTGTGCTGGTATCGGAATCAGGAGGGTATTTCAAAGAATAATTTTGGTGAGGGTAGTAAAAATGATTTACATATGTAAAAACTGCAAATTCTTATTTGAAAGAGTCGGAGAAACAGAACTCTGTCCTGACTGCGGCAAAAAGACAGTTCAAGAGGCGAACGAGCAGGAAAAGGCAGAATATAAAGAAAGGATACTGCATCCGGAGGAGTGGTTTGACAAATAAAAGTAGGGGAAGAGTGGATAAGATAAGGAAGCATTTTTCAGCGGCGCAGCTGCTTTTGCAGAAAGACCGTACTGTCAGAAGGATAAATGACAGTACGGTCTTTTTTCTCGCCCTGTTCAGGTTGCCGTTATTTGGATTCATTTTTTCTTGTTTCTTTTTCAGGCTTCCCGGTATGAAATAGATAAAAAGAAGCGGGAGGAGCATCTTAATGCCGAATTTTGACGAGATACTGAATGATATTCTGGAGAATGACAGAAATGAAAGCGAGGTGGTTGCCGACGATCAGGAGAACGCGGAGCCGGAGGAGGAAAAAGAGAACAAATATTCTGAGACAGATCCGGAACGCAGTACATATAATGACGGCGGCCTTGAATCGCACGTCTCCAGTTCTATTGGACGCGGAGCGGTAGAGAATATCATCAAACAGTCTGTGTATCAGAAATATAATATTGATACCAATGCCATGCAGGAATATTCCCGCTTATCACCGACAGAGATGATATCCAGTTTCTCAGACAGTGTTCGGGAGCTGGGAATGTTGCGGGATGAATATAAGGCGGGAAGCATATCCAAGTCAGAATATCAGGCTGCAAACAGTAGGCTGAAGGGTGAAATATCCGGCAAGATGCTGGAAATGGGAAGCAGCGGAAAGAGCATCCTGGAAGATATTTTATTGCGCTCTTTCGGCGTGTCACCGGCTGATGTGTCTAAGGTGAGGACGTTTGGTGATTTGATAGACTTGTTCAAACATGATACCGAAACCGATTATGATGCAGAAAGCCGTATGAATTCCGAACTGTTTTCAGATAATGAAACTGAATTTTATGACGGGGACAATGCCGCTGATGCGGAGCGGCAGGAGCTTCAGGAGAACGACGTGGATATTGAGACCGAAGCTCAGGCAGAGACCGAATCGGAGTCGGATAAAGAGGCTGTAGAGTCGGATATGGATAAAGAGACAGAGTCAGAGGCAGAGAAAGATCCGGACGAAGAGCAGGAAGGCGAAGATGATTTGCCAGACGAAAAAGATATAATTGAGGAGCAGGCGGATTTAGAAGATACGGAAGATATCGTTGAGCGTTCAGAAGAAAAGCTTGAAAATGATGACGCTCCGGAACCGGAAACGGATACTACGGAATCTGAAGCCGAAGAAGAGGTCGATGATGAAAAGGACAAAGAGGACGTCGAAAATGAGGATGACCAAGAGGCGGAAGAGTATATGGACGATCATGAATCTGATGATGACACCGGACGAACAAGAGAGGATGATCCTGGGATGGACGACGATGATTTTGAGGAGGAGGAAGAAGCATCGGACGAACAGACGGAAGATTTTGATGGTTCGGAGCTGGATACAGAAATGGAAGAGGCGGACTCTCCGGCTTTAGAAGACAGTGCGCCGGATATAGACACCGATGAAGAAACCGGCGAAATGGAGCCGGAGGATTTGAGCGCCGATCAGCGAGAGGCTTCCCGTTCGGATGCGGTGGATACGGAAGATATTGATGAGCCTGATTCAAGCGATGCAGATGTGCCGGAAAATCATGAAGAAAGCAATGAGCCAGAGGAGGAGCCGGCAGACCTTTCTGATGCTGAGGAAGTGGAAACTGCAGAAGACACAGATACTTTTGAGGAAGATTTTATGGATACGGACTCACAGGAAACCATAGATGATGACACAGTTGAAATTGATGAAGCAACAGATGACGGCAGTCTCGACAGTGAAGCGCCGGAACGAGAGGATTTTAATGAAGATATGCTGGAGTCCGGCACCGATGAACTGGAACAGGAGACTGCGCCTGAGGATATACCGGAAGCAGAACTTGATGCCATGCCGGAGGATTTTCCGGATGAGGACATACCGGAGCCAGACGAATTTGAGTCCATGATGGACAGTTCAGCGGAAGAACTTGCGTCAGAGGATGTCGGCGGATATGAAGATTTCGGCGATAGGGAAGATTTTGAGGATTTCGGTGATTTTGGTGACCTTGGTGATACGGATATTGCAGAGGACATGGAGGATATGGCAGAAAGTGAATTTTCGCCCGATGACATTGGTCAAGATATCGGAGAAATAGCGGAGGAAGTGGGGGAGCTTGCTGAAGAAGGCGGCGAAATTATTGCAGCATTACTTTAACAAATTGACCGTATAGAAGACCGAAGACATCAGAAATGGCAGCAGACAAAAGCTCTGCTGCCATTTCTGATGTTTTCTTGTATCGTTTCTGCCTATTCCGGTATATAGATAGTATCTGATTTTGAATGATGAAGGAGGAATCAAAATGAACATGAAAGGTATTGTTACCAACATATTCGTTGACAAACCAAACGGCTTTAAAATTGTAACGGTCAGTATTTTCGATGCACGGACGATCCCACTGGAAAAACGCAATCCGTCTTTCCCTGACAGTATTACTGTGGCCGGTATGCTCAAAGGGGTGGAAAAGGATTATGTGACGGAGTTTATTGGAGAATGGGAACACAGAGACAGCGGCAATTACTGGCCTTGGCAGTTTAAAGCATCAGATTATACCATTTGCGAAATGGAAACTCCGAAATTGATGAGGAAATTTTTGTGTGATCTTCCGGGGATGAGCGAGCAACTGGCAACGCGGATCATGCGCTACTTTGATAATCCGCAGGATATCATCGTGAATCATCCGGCCAGATTGACGGAGTTGAAGGGTATAGATCGTGAGACCGCCGCACGAATCAGATCAGCTTTTCTGGATCTGAAGGAAAAAAGAAATCTGGAAGCATTTTTACACAAATACGGTGTGAAACAGGCTCAGGCTCAAGCCATTCTTTCTGCTTACGGCACAAAAGCAATGGAGACTGTCAAAAAGAATCCTTACCGGCTGTGTGATGAAGGCTTTTTATCCTTTTACGTTTGTGACAAAATAGGACAAGGCCTTAATTTCAAAGCAGACTTTGAATGCAGGCTGGCAACAGCTATTTGCTATGTATTGGATGTTTGGGCAGGAGCAAAGGGGCATACTTACCTTACGGAAACGATGCTGATAGAAGAAACCAATGCGTTTTTTAAGGAAAATGCTGTAATGGAGGGAACCATTTCAAAAGAGCTCCTGTCGGAAAAAATGGAAAAATTGACATCCTATGGAAAGATAGTATATGATGAAGGAAAATTCTATCATGCGGATCGATATGCCAACGAAACAGAAGTTGCATCGATTTTGCTTCATCGATTGCTGCTGCCGTCAAGATTTTCAAATGTGGATCTAAAAACGATAGGACAGTGTATTGATGATGCCGAGAAGGAAATTGGAATCAGTCTGGATGAGATTCAGCGGGAGGCGGTTGTGTCCGGACTGCGGAATATGACGTCCATACTGACCGGCGGACCCGGATCGGGGAAAACAACGATATTGAGCGTGTTTACGCTTGCTGTTGAAAAGCTCTGCAGCCTGTTGGGACAGGCTAAACCGGTGATATCTATGGCAGCACCAACTGGAATGGCAACGAAAAAAATGTCCTATTCTACCGGCAGGGAAGCTAAAACCGTGCATAAACTGTTTGATATTCGGTATGACGTAAACGAGTCTCGGGAAGAACCAAAACCAGTGCTGAGCGATGTGGTTATCCTGGACGAGGTTTCGATGCTTGATATTGATGTGATGGCGTGTGTGATGCGTTCAGTCAGAGATGACACGATTATGATTATGGTTGGCGATGTGGATCAACTGCCTTCCATAGGTCCGGGAACTGTATTGAAAGACATTATTGATTTCGGGCAAATTCCTGTAACGCGGTTAAAGTATTCTTATCGGCACGGTTCACAAAAAAATATTTTAGAGAATGCACAGAGAATCAACTCGGGCAATGAAGACCTGGTCACCAATCGCTCGGATTTTGTGTTTATTAAGGTGCCGGATCGTGCAAATGATAAGGAATGCCATCGGCTACGGGCTGTTACAGAACGTGTTTTTTATGAGGAATATATGTCCGGAGGTATGGATTCATACAGTATTCAAGTTATTTCACCGCTGCGGAGCAAGACCGACGTGTCCGTAGAGAATTTAAACAATGTCATTCAGAAAATCGCTAATCCTCAGATTGATGAAACGGAACAGATTGAATTTGGAAAAGTGATTTTCAGAAAAGGAGACAAGGTGATGCAGACAAAAAACAATTACGATAAAGGAGTGTGCAACGGTGATATTGGAGAGATAAAAATCGTTTCCGTTCGGTGCAAAAAGCTGCTGGTAGACTTTCAAGGTCTGCTTGTCGAATATACTGCCAATGAATTTGAGCAGCTAAAGCATGCATACGCTATCACTGTCCATAAGAGTCAAGGAAGTGAGCACCCGGTTGTGATTATGGTGATAACTAATTATCATTCGATGATGCTGGTTCGCAATCTTTTTTACACTGCAGTTACCAGGGCAAAGCAACGATTGATATTGATCGGCGATTCGGAAGCGGTCAAATATGCGATCCGAAATACCAAAGGAACGCAACGGTTGTCGGCGCTCTGCGAACGGCTGAAAACAGGATGGGAAATGTCGCATGCGGCATAAGGTGGAATTGTATTTGCGATAGGAGAGATAAAAAGCAAGATATTGTTTTGTCACACACAAAAACGTGTGTATCAGTTTTTTGTAATAAAAGAAAGCTCCTTGGTGGCTCAATGTTGTTGTCGCCAAGGAGCTTCTTTTTACATTCATTAATAAATAGTAGCGGATGCAATTTCGTTTTATATGTCTGTCTGTTCAGGAAGTTTCTTAAATTCATTAGAGTCGACAGAGGAGTGAGAGTGGGTGCAGACAGTTCTGTATTCCCATGCTTTTAGGTTAGCGCACTGAGAAAACGACTTATCAATATTTCTCCGAAGCGCTACTTTGTGCATGAGTTTTTTCAAAAATCTTTTATTATTGCTGTAAAAGCATGTAAATGATATGAGAAAAATTTTTATCATATTTTTCAAGTAAAATATATCAGGAGGTAGAAAATGAAAGCAAAATTTTTTATTGAAGAATGGATTAAATCGTTTGAGGAATACCTGCGACTGGAAGAAAAGAGCGAAAATACCGTAGAAAAATATCTGCGTGATGTTCGCGCCTTTGCGGTTTTTGCAGGGAATAACGAGGTTACAAAGCAGACCGTCACCGAATACAAGGAGCATTTATTGAAATCCGGCTATGCCGCGCGCAGCGTCAATTCTATGCTTGCAAGTATCAATGGGTTGCTCACCTTCCTTAATTGGGAGGACTGTAAGGTCAGGGCGGTCAGAGTACAAAGGCAGGTTTATTGTTCTGAAGAAAAAGAGCTGACAAGAGCCGAGTATGCAAGGCTATGCCGTGCGGCGGGGGAAAAGCAAAACGAGCGCCTGAATCTCATCTTGCAGACTATCTGCGGCACTGGGATACGGGTGAGCGAACTGAAATACATAACGGTCGAGGCAGTAAGGCGAGGCGAAGCGACGGTTTCATTGAAAGGCAAAACACGGACAGTATTTCTTGTCAAAGAGTTGCAAAAAAAACTGCTCCGCTATGCGGCGGAGCGAAAAATTCAAAGCGGCTGTATTTTCGTGACGCGCACAGGTAAACCGATAAGCCGCACCAATGTCTGGCGGGAAATGAAAAATCTTTGTAATGATGCCGGTGTCGACTCCAAAAAGGTCTTTCCGCACAACCTGCGTCACCTGTTTGCCCGTACCTTTTACGGGCTGGAAAAGGACATTGCGAAATTGGCAGACATCCTCGGCCATTCGAGTATCGAAACAACACGCATTTATATCGTCTCTACCGGTGCGGAACATCGCAGAAAGCTTGAAAACATGCGGCTGATCCTATGAAAAAAGCCGCCCGAACCGGCGACTGAGTACATAATCGATATTATGTTGCAAATGGCCATACCAAACCTATTCTATTAATGCTATTATATCATGACTTAAAATAAATCACAAGTAGTTTTGCGAAAAAAGTATGATAATTTATGGTATATTGTCAAAGTCAAACAGCACAAGTAAGCCTTTTCAAAGAGAATTTCGAAAAGGCTTAGCTTTTTGCGCTCATTTTTGGATTTGATCTGCGGCTTATGAAGATTTGGCAGTGATATGCCGCAAATTTCAGCCTGTATTTATTACATAATATCGATTATGTTGCGGCTTATAAAGATGCAGGAATAGATTTTTCGATTATATTTCTGTAGCTGCGCTGGAAAACACACGAATCCTCAAGATTAGGGAAAGGCGATTTAATTCGATGGACAATTACCAAAGATTGTTGGAGTAATGCAAAATGAAACGAGCAAGACAATGCTTAATACTAATAGTGCTAATGATGTTGTTCACGCTTACAGCTAAGGCGCAAGAGACAGCGAGATTGTCCGTAGACGCTATTATTGCTTCATCCGGTAAATATGTGGACGTTTCCGTAGGCTTGAACGGAAACAGCGGGTTTGTAGCCTATCAAATGGATATCTTTTACGATTCCGAATATTTTCAGCCGATTGAAGTAACCGGCGGATTAGGAGGAACGCCAATATATAATATGGATGCTACTTCTGGGCAGAGAACTTGCGTTAAAGTCGCGCAGGCCGGGGTAATGCCGATACAAGGCGACGGTGAATTGTTTTATATACGCTTTCAAATCTTAAATGTACCCAAAGGTGGAATCTCTACAACACTTCAAGCCGGAAATGTACGGATTTATGCCGGAGACGGAACGGAATTTGCACTGCGTATCGAAAACGCAGATATCGTATTGCCTTCAAGTGCGTCAGAAGATGAAAACACATCTGCCGACACCTCAGACAGCGGTTTGCAGGAAGAAACCGTTCCGCCTGAACCCGTACAGGGGGATGATAACAAAACGCCTTCCCCATCCGGATCCGGCGAAGACTCGGACAGTACGGATGATCGTCCGTCTGTTTCGGAGACCGATACAAGTTCGCCGCAGAATAGCGGCTCGGATACACCTGATCCTGACAGTTCAGCCAGTGCTGCTGATGTTGTTGATAATAGCGCTGACGTATCGGAAACGGACGCAGGGCAAAGCGGTAATTCGGCAGATATGTCCGAAAGCCCTGAATCGGACTTGCCTGTTAGCTTGGCAGAGAATGATAAAACAGGAGAAAATGGCAATGTTGCGCTTATTGTCATTGCAGCTGTGCTGATTGCCGCAGCTGGCGGAGCGGCAGGATTCCTTCTTTACCGCCGGCATAAAACAAAAGAAGTACCCCGAAATCGGGAATAATATCAATTCAGAAAAGGAGTTCAGAGTATGTTTAAGAAACACAGTAAACGCTGGCTCGGCCTGCTGTTGGCTTTGTCTATACTGCTGTCGGGAAACGCAAGTATTCTCGCAATCGCGGCCGAAGCAGTACCTGCGGATACAAATGAGATTTCATTTATTAAAGAGTCCGCACGTCAAAATTTCGCTGTTCCGTCTGACAGCAAGCACGCCTATGATCCCTTTGCGCAGTTAGAGACCGAGGAGGCTACAAAAGAGTACCGCGAATCGGTAGAGATTGCAGAGGATACCATTATCTATAAGCAAATTGAGAAAACCGGTCTTTTCCGCCAAACGCTTAAGCCGGAAACAGAAGCGGCAGAGCTTGAAGAAATTGGGATATCCGTAGACGAAGCTCAGGAGCTCAACCGAAAAAAGGTGGATGACGGATTATTTTCCGACACTTATGAAGTAACTTACGAGGCGCCGCTGGACGGCGATGTTTGGGATGCGGTGGACGCGTTGTCCGAAACAGAAGGCGTTGTGGACGCCCAGCCCGACTATGTCTACCGCACCACGGCCATCGGCGTACCGGACGCCACCACTGACCCGGATTTTGACCGCCAGTGGTATTTGAGCGAATTACATACGCAGGATATTTGGCAGGAGTATGCCGATCTGGGCATTACTCCCGGCATGGAGACCATCGTTGCGGTGATTGATACCGGCGTGGATTACACACATCCTGACCTGATTCCCAGCATGTGGGTAAATACTGCCGAACTGAACGGCACTCCCGGTGTGGATGATGACGGCAACGGCTATGTGGACGATATTTACGGCGCATCTACTGTTGGAGCATCATATTATCACACTGGCGACCCCATGGATGACCATGGCCACGGCACCCATGTGGCCGGTATCATCGCTATGGCTGCCGGAAACCGCGAAGGCGGTGTAGGCGTCGCCTACGGCACCAAAATCATGGCCATCAAGGCGGGGCAGGCCACCGGCACCTTTGCCGATACCGATATCGCCGAAGCGATCCGTTATGCCGTCGCCAACGGGGCGGACGTGATCAACATGTCCTTTGGCAGCTACGGCCATTCCTTCTTAGTGGAAGAGGCGCTGCAGGACGCCTTCGGCTCCTGCGTACTGGTGGCCTCCGCAGGTAATGACGGCATCCCAACTTCCGACGCGCCGCCGGAATTCCTCCGAAAGGCCGACACATACCCGGCGGGGTATTCTTATGTGCTGGGCGTCATGGCAAGTGATCAGAACGGCGAACTTGCCTCCTTCTCCAACTGGGATTATTACAATGACCTGAACGCGGAATATGAGCTGGTGGCCCCCGGTGTGGAAATTTTCTCCACCCTGCCGGGCGGGCAGTACGCACCCTGGAGCGGAACCTCCATGGCGGCGCCCATGGTATCGGCCGCGGCAGCTATTTTGCGAACGAAGTATTTCGATAAATCCCTCTATTCCTCCCGTTTTATTATGGGCCAGCTGGCCAGCGCTACCGAGGATACCGTCACTTATATCGATGCCATCGGGGTGTCACACACCTACGCCGCCCTGAATATCCAGGACAGCCTGAACAATCTTCCCAAGCCCAACCTGTCCTTAAAAAGCAGCTACCTTTTTGACGGAACGGATATCAACGGGAATAACGATAACGACGGCATTGTGGACGCGGGGGAGACCATCGACCTCGGCATTGTGCTTCGCAACCAGTGGGGGCTTGCCACCGATGTTACGGTGACGGCCGATGCGAAGTCCACCGCCGGCATCGAAAACCCCAACGTGGAATTTATCACCGATACCATCACGATGGCGGACGTCGGTACTTTCAACGAGCAGAACAATTCCTTCCGGTATGACGGGGATTATCTGGAGGGAACCGATAACCCCATCCGTTTTAAAATCAAGGACGATACCATCAACGACGCCCACATTGCCATCAATCTCCACGTTACGGCCCGCAACGGCTTTGACAAGGAGGACAATACCGTTTACAGCTTCGATTACACCTTCTCTTTCTATGTCCAGCGGGGCAAAGTGTTAAAAGGTCGGGTGACCGAAGACACCACTCTGACAAGCGATGACTACTGGATTATAGAAAATTCTCTTCTCATCCCCGAAGGGGTGACGGTAAACGTTGAGCCGGGTACCCAGATCCAGTTCTGGTCCTCTGAACCTGAAGGGCCGTATGACGAAAAGGCCATGGCCTATATCCAGGTGGACGGTGAATTTTACGTCAACGGCACCGAAGCGGAGCCGGTCGAGATGTTCCCCAGCACCGCGTTCCAAAATTACGGCGTGGATATCCGGGGCGGTGTGGAAGAAGATTATGCCGCTAATCCGTATTCCTCTACAGTCGGAAGGACTGTGTTAAAGTACACCAATATACTTAACCCAATTCTCAATATCAACGAGGGGGATCATCTGACCCTAGTGCAGAATCCTGATCAAATATTATCTCGAGTAATACGTAATACAACTGTATATGAAAGTGAAGCAGGTAATATGGTTGTAAATCGTTTGAGCGATTCTGTAGTGCAGGGTTTGCGTACAACCAGTATAAATATTCCATATTTTAATTTTTATGGCAAGGCGAATAATGTTCTCTTTGATAGGTGCGAATTACGGGGATATGGTGATACACTTGCTACACATTATAGCGTGTCTTTCACTAATTGTGCCTTTGTAGGAAATCAAGCGTCATTTAATAATGGTGGAAAAAGCTCTGCTGTTGTACAAAATGCCGGTCTTCCATTTGAAAACGTAAAACATAACTTTTCACAAGTATATACGGTTGAGGGTAAAAAGTATGTGCTTTTAGAATTTGAGGATGAATTTCCTATTCCTACTTACCTACAAGGAGGTTCAATGCCGGGGGCCATATGGTCTATGGTTAATAATTTACCTGTTTTACGGGGAGGAACTTTGGCTTGCTTTAATTCTGAAGAAGAGTGGCAGGCGTTGCAGAACACCATGCTTAAAGATGTCTCACAGCAAATCCCGTCAGGGAGTAGTTATAAAGAGATCACCTTCGGCATGACGGCCGATCCGCAGACCGGGGAACTGAGCTGGGTAGATGGTTCCACTGGATATTTCCCGGTTCAAAGAGCCAGCGGCTCGGCGGGCAGATATTATCCATATGGACGTTTGATGATATACAGTAGTGGTACTATATCTGCAGGGACTAACAATTCGGTATGCTCACATATTCTGCTGGAATACCCAGACACAGTTTCGGACGAGGTGATTACCGCTCCCTACACTGTGGATGACTATCGGGAGGCCCTACCCGAGTGGCAGAAAGAATCATTTACTGGAAATGCTGTATTAAATCGCTTGTTGAATCCTGATACCGACTCTTGGATGAAAGTAGTAGGAATAAGATATAGTAGCAGTTCTTCCTCTTATGCAGAAGTGACTAATCGTCATACGTTTTCTGCCACTAATAACTACTGGGGCACGGAGGATGAGCGGCTGATCCAGAGCCAGATCACCGATTTTGACGATTATATGGAATTGCCCAACCTTATTCACACCCCCTGGCTGACGTTGGAATCCCCTGAACTCGAGGACATTTATCCCTTTGTCACCAAGGCCTACGTCACGGACCCGGAGGGCAACCCGCTGGAGACCGTCGGCTTCCAGACGGTGCAGATTCATGTGGAATTCAACCGCGACATGGATCCCGACATCCAGCCCATGGTCAGCTACGGCCCGGCCGAGCCCTACACCGACTATGTGGTAAACGGCGACTGGATCGACGCCCGCCACTGGGTGGGTGAAACCAGCATCAAGCCGACCATTGATTCGGGCACCGAGTACATCCGGGTCAAGGGTGGTGCTGCGGCTGATGACAATTGGCTGGTCACCGGTACCGACTGGGGCCGCTTCGCCTTCACCATCAGCAACACCGGCGTGCAGGCCATGAACCTGCAGGCCGAGGGGCTTGAAAACCGTGTCCGCCTCTCCTGGACCCAGACCGACTATGACACCCTGGCAGGCTACAACGTCTACCGCGCCGATTCGGCGGAAGGCCCCTTTACAAAGCTTAACACCACCGTCATTCCCGGCACCATCCGGGAGTATGTCGACACCAACGTGGTGGCCGGCGAGGATTACTATTACTACTTCACCGTTGTGGGCACCGATATGAGCGAATCGGAACCCTCCAACACAGCGGTCGGCACCCCGGTGGATAATATCCGCCCGGTTCTGGAGCACACCCGTGTCACCCAGGGCAAGTACGGCGAGGCCCTTTCCTTCTCGGCCACAGCCACCGATAACGTGGGGGTGGAATACGTCAAGGTCTTTTACCGCGCCAAGGGGACGGACAGCTGGTCTACTCTGAACCTTTCCGCCGGCGAAAACAACCGCTATTTCGGCGTCATTCCGGCAGGTGAAGTCTCCCGCGACGGTATGGAATATTACATCGAGGTGTCCGACGGCACGTCGGTCGCCCGTGACGGTTCATCCCAGGCGCCGATTTCCATCGCCATCGACTCTACGGCGGTGATCTATTCGGTCAGTCCCTCGTATGTCGACACGGCCAAGGTGGCCGGGGGCATCACCGGCGTTTTGACCGGCGTCAACTTTACTGAGGATATGGTGCTGACCGTCGGCGGCAAAGAGGTGGAATACACCTTCGACAGCGACAAGCAGCTCACCTTCCAAATCCCAGCAAACTCGATCGGGCGGGTGGACATCGCCCTCAAACGGGGCAGCGAGACCGCAGCGATCCTGACCAATGCCATCACCTATGAGGATACTCAAAGTGAGGTGCAGATTCTCGGCGGCAATGTCAAGGCGCGGGAAAGCGTCCGGCTGCCGGTGATGGTGACGGCCGGCGGCGACCTTTTCGGCGTGGAGCTCCGCTTTAAGGTCAACCGCGACTTTTTCTCGGCTGTCTCCTTTGAAAAATCGGAGGAAGCTTCCAGTGCCATCGCCGATTACAACATGGATTCTGCTGGTAATATTACGGTAACCGTCGCCTCGGCTACAGCATTGCCGAAAGATACGGCGATCGGATATTTAGTGCTGACCGCCAAGGATCTCAGCAACACCACCAGCACCCCGATCCAGCTGACGTATGCTTCGCTAAATAACGTCGACGCGGCGTCGCTCGTGGACTGCAACGTAACGGTAGAGCCAAACTTCACAATCGGCGGACAGATCACCTATTATAAGGACGGTTCCCCCATGGCGGGCGTGACCGTGCGGCTGTCCAACGGGATGACCACCGTCACCGGTGAGGACGGACGGTATACCTTCACCGGCGTCACCACCGGCAACGTCCGGGTGACACCGGAATTCCACGGTTCGGCGAATGATGCCGTCACGGCCTACGATGCTTCGCTTGTGCTGCAGGCCATTGTTGGCAAAACCGAACTGACCGAAGAACAGCAATTTGCGGCAAATGTCGACGGCGATGCGGAGCTTTCGACTATGGACGCGGTGTATATCCTGCAGAAATCGGTCGGCATGATTGACGGCACCTATCCCGGCAGCGGGATGGAGTGGGCATTTGACCCAGCCGGCGAATCGGTATCCCTGACCGGAGACAATACCGGTTTGGACTTCACCGCTTACTTACTGGGCGACGTCAACGGCGACTGGAAGGCTATTGAGTAAAAAATGCCTGCCGCCCCAGGCGGGGCGGCAGGCTAAACTCTTGCGAGGTATATCATGAAAAAAAGAATTATCGCCATATTATCAGCGCTGATGCTTTTATTCGGCTGCCTTCCGGCCTATGCTGCAGAAACATCATATATAGATGTACCTGTCAACATTTCATTAAATGACGTCAGCGGTGTAAACATCACAATAGCGCTCAATCCGCATTTTGTAGAAACCGCAGAGGAATTGCCGGAAATGCGTGCTTCGGTGCTGGACGGTAAAATGATTGCCGCTTTTCAAAAAGGAGATCGGCTCAACATTGGGATCGCTTCAGATACGCCGTTTTCCTTTGATGGTGATCTTTTAACGTTGAGACTGACATTGCGTGCGCAGCCGGGGGAGGCTGACGAGTTATATAAGGTTATCAAGGTCAAGTCCGATGAGGAACCTGCCAGCCAGAATGACGCGATTCTTTTCAGTGGTGTGAAAGACGGCGGGCTTTATAACCGGCCGGTCTCGGTTCTTATCAACGAGGGGACAGCCCTCCTGAACGGACAGCCCTATACTCCCGGCACCCCCATCTCCGGCGACGGGGAGTATACGCTTACGGCCACCGACCTTACCGGTCGGACGCGAACCATACATTTTACCATTGACTGCACGCCGCCTGTCATCATCATTTCCGAATATGATATTACGCCATCAAGAGGGCCTTTGACTGTGTATGCATCGGTGGAGGGCGGAACTCTGAATGCCGAAAGCCATACCTTTACCGAAAACGATAGCTTTACGTTCACAGCAACAGACGCAGCTGGCAACAAGGCCGAGGAAACGGTCACGATTTCGCATCTTTATACCAAAGTCGAACTTTCACTGAGCGGCGCACCGGCCGAACCGTCGGTTTTGGAGGGCAAACGGCTGGATATTAACGGCTGGGAGCTTGTGGCCGTCTTAAAAGATAAGACAGGTGCTATCATCGGGAAGGAAACGGTTCCCGTGACAGAAGAAATGCTCACCTATTCCACGGATACGCCGGGATGGCAGGAAGTTGTGCTCCTCTGGGAGGGTGAAGAGATGCGCTTTACAATCCAAGTTGAAGCGGCGGTGGTTACCCGCATTGATCTCACCACTCTGCCTGCGAAGCTTGCCTACACCAAAAACTACGAAGCCTTCGATCCCGCCGGCGGCAAGGTGACCTTGTACTACAACAACGACACCAGCGAGGTCATCGACCTGTCTGCCGAGATGGTGTCCGGCTTTGACAACACCCAAGTCGGCAAGCAGACGCTGACGGTTACATATGGGAATTTTACTGATACGTTTGAGATAGAAATTATTGCTTATCTTCCTGGCGATACAGATGGGGACAACGTGGTCACTAGCGATGACGCAACATACCTTCTCAATTATACCTTTTTCCCGAGTCTTTATCCTATCAACCAGGATTGCGACTTTAACGGGGACGGTGCAGTGGACAGCGATGACGCGGTGTATCTGCTTAACCATACATTTTTCCCAAATCTCTATCCATTAAAATAAAAAATATACAAAAGAAATGAGGGTGAAAAATGAAAAAAGTATTAGCATTTTTACTGTGTGTGGCTTTAGCAGTCACATCGTTTGTAACGGCATTTGCGGCAGAACCAAAGATCGTCTGCACTGCATCTGAAGGGGATGTTAAAATGGGTGATACCTTTACTGTCACGATATCACTCAGCGATTATGAACCGATAAAAGCTGCCGGAATCCTGTTTGTTGTTGATCAGTCGGTGCTGGAGGTCATTTCAGGTGAATGGCTGGTTTCCAACCCTGCTTTAAGCGACTTTAATCCGACTTATTTGACCGCCACCTTTGCCTATTCGAGCGCACAGGATATAAATGGAGACATTTTCCGGCTGACGCTTAAAGCCAAGTCGGATCTGTCTTGGGTGGGAGAGACGGATATTCAAATCCAACCGCAGCTGATGAATCAGGATAACGAAGATGTGGCGACAGAAACCTCTGTCACAACAACCGTCACGGTCTCTTGCGCCGAGCATGAATATGGCAACCTCATTCCCGCTGTGCCGGCCAAATGCGGCACAGCGGGCAAAAAGGCCTACTACGAATGCTCCGTCTGCCATAAGCTGTTTGACGAAAACCGCACTGAAACAACCGAAGCAGAGCTTGTCATTCCCGCGCTCACCCATGTCGCCGAAGAAGGCTGGCGCTCCGACGGGGACAATCACTGGAAGGTTTGTGTCAACGACGGCTGCGGTCAGGTAATCGACGGCACAACGGCTTCCCATAGCTTTGAATGGGTAGTAGATACGCCCGCCACGGAAGACGCGCCCGGCGTCCGGCACGAGGAATGCACGGTATGCGAATATACCCGCAATGAAAACTCTGAGATACCGCAGCTCCCACATGTGCATACGGGTATTACACACCACGAGGCTGTTGCTGCTAATTGCCACGAGACCGGCACAGTAGAATACTGGACCTGCTCCAGCGACAAGTGCGCAGGCAAATATTACGGCGATGCGGAGTGCAGCACAGAGCTCGCATCGATTACCACGCCGATTGCCCCCGATAACCACGCCGGCGGTACCGAGATAAGAAATGCAGTGGAGGCCACCTGCGGTGAGAACGGCTATACCGGCGATACCCACTGCCTCGGCTGCGGCGAGAAGCTTGCCGACGGCACGACGATCCCTGCCACCGGCAAGCACACGGACGATGACGGCGAGTGGGAGTCGGACGGCGCCGACCACTGGCACATCTGCGGCGACTGCGGAACTACCTTTGATAAAGCGGCTCATGAAGGCGGCGAGGCCACCTGCTCGGCTAAGGCGGTCTGTGAGACATGCGGCGCGGAGTACGGCGCGCTCGATCCAGACAACCATGTGAACACCGAGATCCGTGACGCTGTGGCCGCCACGGAGGAATCCGAAGGGTACACTGGCGACACCTGGTGCCTAGACTGCGAAACAATGATTGCAGAAGGTACGGTCATTTCCAAGCTCGACCATACCCATGAAATGGTAAAGACAGAAGCTAAAGCTGCAACGCATGAAGAAGATGGAAACATTGAGTATTATACATGCTCCAAATGCGGCAAAAAGTATAATGATGAGATGGGTACTCGTGAGCTCACAGACGAAGAGATTGTTTTTAAAGCTACAGGGCATAATTATGGCGACGATTGGAAGACAGACGAAATCAATCATTGGCATGAATGTGATTGCGGCGAGCAAACAGATATTGCAGCTCACATCTTTGGCGACTGGACGGTAACGCAGGAAGCCACTGAAACAGCGGACGGCAACAGGGAGAGAAAATGCACCATATGCGGCTATATGCAATCTGAGGTAATTAACGCAGCTGGAGAGTCACCGGACGATAACGAGACAGGTGAAACAGATACACCTCAGACAGGTGATAATACCAATATTATCATATGGATGGTGATGATGATTACAGGAGGCTGCGGTGTAATTATCACAATGACTGTGAGAAAAAAATATAAGGCATAAATAAAATATAAATATAAAGAAAAGCGATGGTGGATTGGTAAAGCTTCGCCATCGCTTTTTATATACTTAAACTTGTTTTTTGCTTGCAAGGCTTAAATATAATTAACTGATTCTGTATATTAGTTTTCTTGTTTCTCGGGCGATTTCCGGGTATTTCATTATTACTTGAATTTATATGCTATGAAGGAGGAATTGAAATGCTTTGGAAACAAAGTGAAACAAGAAAAGATTATGCTGCATTTATCGCAGCAGGGTATGGAAAACTGACAGCTCTGACACTGTCTAAGGCAGGAGCTAAAACTGTCCAAGATGCAGAGGAGTTTCTTCACGGTGACGAACTGTATGATCCGGCGCTGATTCGCGGCATCCAAAAAGCCACGGACATTATTTGGCGGCATATTTATAGGGAGAATAGAATCTGTGTATTTGGTGATTATGACACGGACGGAATTACGGCATCTGCAGTGATGTTTTTGGCGTTGAGGAAACTAGGAGCGCATGTGTATGTACGTTTGCCGGATCGTATTGAAGAAGGATATGGAATTTCCAAAAATGCAATACAGGAGCAGATTGAACAGGGAACGGATCTTTTTATAACGGTTGATAACGGAGTTAAGGCAGTTGGGGAAACTGCTTTTATTAAAAAGAGTGGATGCGATATTGTTATTTTAGACCATCATCAACCGGGAGATGTGCTGCCCGAAGCGGATGCTCTGATCGATTTGCATATACCAGGGGAAACATATCCAAATGAAGAACTGACGGGCTCCGGACTGGCATGGAAAGTTGTGCATTTTATGCTGGAGCAGGCAGGAGAACACGATTACGCAATGTCCCTGGTCGATTTAGCGGCGATAGGAACAATAGGCGATGTGGCGCCGCTGATTGGGGAAAATCGTGTTATTGTAAAGAGAGCGCTGAACCTTATGAGAAGCAGCACATACGAAAGACCGGGTATTGCTGCGCTCATGCCGGATCTGCAGCATGTTACGGCGGAAGACGTTGCTTTTCGCATTTCACCTTGCCTGAATGCCCCTGGACGACTTGAAAAAAGAGGTGCCGAATTGTCACTGCTTCTGCTATTAGAGGATCGGCCGCAGACAGCAATGCGTTTGGCGCAGAATATAATGGCGATAAACGAACGACGTAAAATGCTACAGACAGAATGCTTCCGTTTGATTCAAGATGAGGTCGAACAGAGAATACAAAACGGTGAAAAAATCATTGTAGTCTGCGCTGAAAATGCGCCGAGCGGAATCGCAGGCCTGCTTGCCGGAACGATTCGGGAAAAATACAATCGTCCGGCAATTGTATTTGCGCCCAAAACAAATATTGACGGAGAGGTTATGTGGACAGGCAGTGCACGCTCTGTTGAAGAGTTTCATATGCTCGATGGGATCGTCTGCTGCAGAGAATACTTGATAGCTTTCGGCGGTCATAAGCTAGCAGCCGGCTTAAGCATGAAAGCAGATAAGGAAAAAGTGGAATTGTTTCGCTCTGCGATCAATCAGCAGGCAGCCGAATTAGACGAATCGTTTTTTGAACCGGCGATCTATTGGGATATGGAAATCAGTGTTCGTGACCTTACGACAGAGGTGTTTGCAGAAATGGAAGCACTTGAACCGTTTGGGGCAGGCGTTCCCAAACCAGTTTTTCGCTTGTTGGCGCAATTGAATACAGATAAAGCATACGAGCTTTTGGGAGCCAATCGCAATCATTTAAAGCTGTATGCACAGGACTTTTCAATGATAGGATTTTCAATGGCTGAAAAGTATCTCAGCAGTGATTTGCCGGAGCAAATAGAGGTTATTGGTTCCCTGTCCATGAACTACTATCGGGGACAAGCGTATAAACAGATTTCGTTGCTGGATTTTAAGGCGGCATGACTGTGAATAAGACAAAGCGAGGTGATCTTCAGTGCCGGGAAAGACGAATAGTAAGCAAATCTGCGCTTATAAAACACAAAAAGCATTGCTCGAATTTATGGACGATACACGATACTATAAAGAATCAATGGCGTGGCCTCACACCATGATGTCGCGCATCAGAATGAACGCCAAAGATTACAGCAAGGGAACCGGTGATCTGGCCGTAGACGCTTTTTATAATCTGACGCCGGACGAATTTTTTCGGCTGCATTCAGCGGTCGGAAGAGTCAGGGGTACGCTTGCCGCAGACTACAAACGATGCAAGGAACAGCTTGACCGCCTGCTGAAACTGAAAAAAAGTTTAGAGCCGATGTTGGGCACTGCTTTGGAGGAGATAGGAAAAGTATCGGAAGATATTAAGGATCTATGCTCCGATTCGATTGTTCAGCGGCTGTCAGATGTTTCAAGGCAGGTAAAGCAAGCTACGGATCAGGTATATAACGGGGAGAGTTCTGTTTTACAAAAGATGATCATGGAACTTACCGGACAGCTTAAAAATTTTGAGAAGACCAGGGCAGTCTATTCAGAAATCAAAATCTTAAATTTCGATAAATATGCCAACCCGGACAATCCAAAAGAGCGTCGAGTGACATCCTTTGAATTGATGTATCATCCGAAGATGCAGTATCCATACGCATTTACAATTTCAAACGGATGGGGAATCCCGGTGATTACCAAGAACGGAGGTGTCATAGTTGGAGAAGGTACGGCCAGATATGAGCAGAAAGTAAATATTCTGCTTGATGATAAAAATTTAATGCCGATGCTGAAACGAGTGGAGCTCTTTCTGCAGATGATGTTAAATCATGGCTTGGGACAGTATTTTGAATCGGTTATGAATCCTCCTCTGTACGGCGAAAGATATGAAACTGAAGATACGGCTCGCTTCTGAAAAAAGAGGCGAGCCGTTGATAGTTTTCTTGAAACGCAACAGGCCTCTCGGTATTACATGATAACACCGAAAAAAGAGGAGAGTTATATGGCCGGTACAGCGAATGAGCCAAGGCGTTTAGATATTCATATTGCGTTTTTACCACGGATCGGAGGATCGATTCAATACGGGATTCGTCCGGTTGTGATTATACAAAACGATAAAGGCAATGCCAACTCATCGACGGTAATCATTGCGCCGATCACCAAACAGCACAAGAATGCATTGCCCACGCATGTGCGGATCAACCGGGACACGGGAGTGGATTGCCCGTCTATCGTACTTTGTGAACAGATACAGACGATTGACAAATCGATGCTCCGACGAAAAATAGGGAGAGTAAGAAATCCCGGCGATATAAGAAAAATCAATCAGGCGCTGCGCGTTTCGCTGGAACTGCTGAATGAAGAAAGGAATGGAGAAGAATGATTGTAAAGCCATGTACGAACTGTACCGAAATATGTCGTGGCATCGAGGAATTACTCGAAATATACATGACTATAATGATTTTTGCTTGTGTGCAAGATGATGTCAAAAGTTTCTGGCGAACCTTGCGTGCCTTTTCGGTTGAGTCGCAGCGTGAGCAGACGCTGAAAAGGTATTATAGGAATTTTATGAGTTTTAAAAACAGAGAGAGTATTTCTGAAGATGACTTTGTCAGTTATATGATGAAATGACTGGTTCTCAAAATGTTATATGTTTTTGCAGCTATTGATTCCATATGTTTTTGTTGTTTTCCGCAGTTTACAGATTGTTCACGTATAGGGAAGGCATATGTGATAGCCTAAAATCAAATAAACGGATAGGTGTGTTTTTATGAGACATTTCTTTATTAATACAAACATCTGGTCTGGGAGGGAAAGAAGACCGCCGCAAGTAACACAGTGCTTTGCTCTAAGTATAGACAAAGAAAAAAATCTTGCCTATTTCTATGATGAACTGGGAAATGATTATACAGTTCCAGCAAGTGAAATTTATGATGAAGAAACCGTAGAAAAGGTTTTGCCCGAATATAATGAAAGATACAAAGCACAGCTGGTTGAAGATGAACGGAAATATAAAGAAGCAATTGAAAGAGACAGACGAATAGGAAGAGCGACTATTGATTAATTTCATATTGCTCCTCAGCCGTGTTGAATTTATATCTGATGAGACGGGAAATAATCGCATGAAGCAGACAAAAATACTTACAATTCAGAACGGGCAGAGCGTTAAAGCTCTGCCCGTTTTTGTCGTTTAGAGATATGATGCAGTAAATGCGGTGTTTTGATTTTTATTTGTTGCGGCAAAAGGGGCAGCAAATTGATTTTCTCACTGCGCGGGCGGCTATGCGGCTTTGATATTCCGCGCCGCACTGTGTACAAATAAACCAGGCAACTGCCTGGGAAGAAGCGGAATAGTCAAACGGCGTTTTGCCTCCGTTTTTCTGAGGATGCCATTCCGCAGCGGCGGCAGGGTATCGAACGCCGAATGAATTACATATAGGACAAACCGTCTTTCTGCGCATCAATTCGGCTGGCGTGGCGGTAAATGGATGTCCATGAGAACATTTCCAATAGTATTTTCTGTTTGAATATGCCGGGATATCTTGGAAGGATATGCCGTTATTTTTCTCATTGTCCCATAATGCCTCTAATTTCGGTTTTGCCTCAACCAATCGTTTTTTCAGCCTAGAGCATACGGGACAGGAGCCAATCAGGAGCTGCTGAGACAGTCTGCGTTTCCAGCGATGGCCGTTAGGGCATTGCCAGAAGACAAATCCCGTGTATGAGGGAGAAACCAAGTAGGGATCTAAATTGTTTTCTTCGCTCCAAAACGGAAGAAGCTCAGGATAGCGCTGCGCAAAAGACCCGCGTCTTTCTTTTCCGCAAACAGGGCAATATCCGCGCAGAACCCGGTCTCGCGGTGAAGCGATTTCTTCATGTCCGTAACTACAAACCCATTTTACTTTCAAGCGGGAATCCTTGCTGATTTGAGAAGCAGGGATAGGATTATCTGATGCGTATTCGGCTAAAAGATCATCCCGGTTATTTTCTTTTGCATAGTCTGCCAGGCTTATTTTGAACGGCCGCATTTTTTCTTACCACCCGCAAAAAGTACGATCAGCCCGCAGCTCAGACAGCCCGCCGTGTAGAGATAGGGCATGAGGGACAGCTGATCTATGCATTTTACTGCACAAAAAACGGTGACGGCAAATATGAGGATCAGCGTGACGATTTTATAAAAACTCATTGTGTTTCTCCTTTGATTCTAGTCTTTGATTTCGATATAATTATACCATAAAAAATCAAAAATGTCAACAAACACAATAGAGTTTCGTAAGGGAAATGACAGAAATATAGAAATATATAAGCGATCAGACAGCGGAAGCATCGCTGTCTGATCTGTTTTGCGCCGATCGAATTTCCTCTTCAATTTGTTCGTTAAGAAGTCTATTTCGAAGTTTCATTTCTCCGCGGTAGAGACGTTTGTTCATCAAGCCTTTTTTCAGAAGCCGGATAGAATCATCCATGATTTTTTGAAGAACATCTTCCATTAGAATGTATCCTTGAGATTGGCAGAACAACAGCATGCTTGCATACCTTAACCAGTATTTTCTTGAAACGGTACAGACCACCCAGTCATGAAATTCCGGGTCCTGCATTGCGAGTGACCGATAATAATACTGGGTCTCCCGGCAGGGGACATAGTCCCATTCGCCTTTTTCGTATTCGATTTGTTCAAACTCAGTAGGGACGGAGAAGTGATCATCAAGCAGCAGCCTTTTATATTCCTCGGAACTGAGACGTTCCGGCCCCTTTTTCCTGCCGGAACAATTGTCCGGTAGAAATTGTTCGCAAACATTTTCACGGATAAGGCCAAATTCCGAAACCATCCTTTCTAACAAATGATCCATTGAACTTAGCGGAATATCGAGGTAGCCGGAAGCAAGCGTCAGGGTGTCTCCGTGGGCTCCGCATGACTCGCATTTAAAGGTGTTGCTGTCAGTATAAATCCGGCAAGATCCCAAATGTTTGTCGGAATGAAACGGACAAATGATTTGCGGGCGTCTCGCTCTAGTGTTGATTTTGGGAGAGAATCTCTCGGCGACATCCAGAATCGAGATGACAGCCTTCATTTTCTCCTTGGATATTTTTGTTTTCTGCGGCGCTTTTCTTTTGATATCGTTCAAGTAGATCCCTCCTTCATAATTTAATGATTTCATCAAATTAATACGAGGAAAGCTGCTGGGATACAAGAAAAGATGAGGGGAAAAGAGAAGAATGCAAAAGTACATTTGGACGCAGTTTATCGGGAAACGTAGTCTGGTATATGGACACAAAGAGAAGCGCGCAAGAAGGCTTTTGAATGTACCGACCTTTGGACACAAATCTGAAAGTCAGAATTTCATTATGGACATCAAAGATTCTTTCGGTTATGGATCATGTATTGGACACGAACAGTTCAGAATTATGGACACAACCTGATAGAAGTGAACGGACCTTGATGTGGACACATCAGACTTTCCTTTATATGGACTTTTGTGCGGACACAACAGGTTCGCTGCATATGGCCTATGGATTGGACACAAAGAATAATCGATATATGGACACAGGGATGGACACAGAAAAAACGACTCAATGGCTGACTGCTCTGGACACAGATCTTTTCGGCAGATATGGTCGGGATGGAATTTGATTTACAGAGTCCCCCTTAAAGATTAATTATTGATTCCATATCCAAAAAGCCTGAAAATGAAGTGAATGACCGGGTTTATGGCTTGAAAATGGTAGTAGAACGCCTGTAAAACCGGTTCAACCGTGATAATCATTTTTAATATGATTCAATAGAGAATGCTTTAGATATCGTTTTTCAGTCTGAAATGATGAAGTTCTGAGAGCTTTTTTGCTTGATGATTGTCCTTTTGATATGCTTCTCCCTGCAAAAAATTATCGTTCTGTTCTGTGCGTTTTCTGTTGGCGATGTAAGAAGTCAGAACGATAAAATTATCTGTTTGCAAATGACAGAAAAATGCGCATCCTTTTGAGATGAAAAGAGGGTAAGCAATCCCCCTTCATTTCAAAGCGAGTGAGGGTCATAACGGAACGAGTGAGCGTCATATCGAAACGAGGCCCGACATATCCAAACGACAGTTTTGACGAAACGGAATCGAAGCGGAATCAGAGAGGTCTCTAAGCGAATCATATCGGAACGAAAGGGAAGGGGACATATCGGAGCGAGGGTGATAATCATTTCAGAATGACGGGAACCCGCTCATATCGAAACGACGGTTTAATCCAAGCGAAATCGAAAAGGAATCTAAACGGGAACGGAGTGGGACATACCGAAGCGAGAGGGAGGCGGTCATATCGAAGCGAGGGTGACATTCATTTCGAAATGACAGCGGGCGGTCGTCATATCAAAATGACAGTTTTGCCCGAGAGGAATCTGAACGTATCTGAAAGAGACCTGAACAAATCATATCGGAACGAGAGGGAGCGGGACATATCGAAATGACGGAGGCTGTATCCGAGTGGAATCCGCACTTAATCCGCAAGGTGGACATTTCGGAATGACAGATGCGGCTTCACTTAATCTGAAAGGAAATCTGCAATTAATCTGCATATGATTTTCATTCCAAAATGACGGGCATATATCATATGGGAACGACGCGCATACCGGAACAGGGCAGTCGCCTGCGGAATGATTGTCATTCATAAATGACAGGGCGACTGCAATCCATTAAAGCAGGAAGTCTAGCCTGCCTCCCGGCATGTTTTCTTGTTTATATTAAAAGACGGCGGTATATCGTAGACAGCAGAAAAAACATGAATGACAGGGAGAGGGAGCGGAAGAAATGACTTATGATGAAATTCTGATTGAAACCTATACAGAGGACATACTATGCCTGAAAGCGGAATTGTCGGAGCTAACCTTTTTTCCAGAATACACAGGGGAGATTGTGGAAAAGTATGTCACCTGCCAAAGACCGAATTGTATTTGCAAGCGGGGATTTCCGCATGGCCCCCATAAGTATTACCGTTACCGTGAGAACAACCGCTGGAAAGAAATCTATCTCGGAAAAAAGAACAGCAGGGAGTATATCTCGAAAGTCGAATCCAACATGAAAATCCGCGAACTGAAAAAAGAGATCGCAGAACTTGAACAGTTGTTATCCGAAGCGCAGGAGCGGGTAAATGCCGCTGACGAAAATCAGGGCCGCCGGGATAGCTGATGACTGCAGTCAGACACAAGCCGGCAGCATCCACATTGGGACGAGTTTTTCGTCAGCAAACAATGGGATGGCATCTCCAGCACACTACTTATGTCAACTGCTCCGCCTACGAAAAGTGACAGCCGAGCGGGCAACATCCGGGAGATGAGAATTCTCAGCTGACAAGGCAGATGTTTTTCGTCAGCAAATAAAATGCATATTTTCGGCGAGCGAGCCGACCATCTTGGAGATCCGTTGCCGAGAGAAAAGTTTTTTCGTCAGGATATTTTTGTCAGCCGCTAAAAGCGAAACTGTATATGCGTCCGTGATTGCTGTAAATATGTCTTAGCGGATGACGATTGAAGCGGCAGTGCCGCTTACGAAAATTCTGTACGGTTTCCAGATATGCATCCATGGACCAGAAGCTTTTCATCTCTAAGCATGAATGAGAGAATTTTCGTTAGCAGATTCAGGCAATGCAGCAGATCTGGAGATTATCGCAGCCTACCGCAATTTCGTCGGCAGAATTATAATTGATATACGATAGCTAAGCTTGGCCTTCAAAACGGGGCTGAACTGAATATTCGTCAGTGATCACTACACGAGCATCTTGGTGAGATGCGTGAATTGCCTACGAAAAACGGTAGTCGAGCGGACAGAGCCTGGAGGATATCTCTTTATAAAACTATTTAATTCCTGGGCAGCGCTTTTTCGTCAGCAAGTAAGATCAAAATCCAGGTGAGGCAATTGATTCATTAAAAGAATTTACTTACGAGATTTGTGGTATATGTTTCCATGGCGCCTTAAGCCACTGCTTGCAGCGCAGCATATGCCATTTTTCGTCAGCAACTGTGTTTCCTCTTCGTCGACGGAGTCATCCGAACCAGCAGCCCTGTCTACGAAAAGCCGTGCATGGCTCCCCGGATGAGATTCAATGGACCATAGTGATTCTCTAAATAAGAGCTGACGAGCGATTTTTCGTCGGCAGATTATAAATGGTATATGACAGCTGTGCCTGGCGTTCGAAGTAGGAGTTGAACAGTATATTCGTCAGCAAATGCTAAACACGCGTCTCGGCGAGATGCGCAAATCAACTACAAAAACGGCAGTCGAGCGGACAGGGCCCGGAAGGATATCTCCTCACATAAATTATTTAATTCCTGACAGTGCTTTTTCGTCAGCAAAAAAATCAAGAACCAAGTGAGACAATTGATTCATCTAAAGAATTTACCTACGAGAGCTCTGGCATACAGAAAGCGGGTATAGGCGCCTTAAGCCGCTGCCCGCAGCGTATCACAGGTTATTTTTCGCCAGTAACTGTATTTTTCTCTTCGTCGACGGAGTCACACGAACCAGCAGTGCCGCTTACGAAAAACTGTATAGTTTCCCGGATGAGCTTCTATGAACCAAAGCTGGTAACCTGAACTTGCCGGGCGGACAGATAATGAAATTTTCGTCAGCAAATTCAGGTAATACGGTATATTTGGCAGACGACCCAGGATTATTTTCCTGACGAAAAAGTGGAACAGGATGAAATATATCCATGGATATGGTCCATAGATAAAAATCACCAGACGATAAAAGAATGCTTATAACCATGGCCAGTGGTGAAAGCATCGTAAGGAGCATTTGGCAATGCGGTACCATCCCGGGGCGAAACCGTTTTTCATATTTTCGTAGGCAAAATCCGAATGGAGATAAGATGGGTCATCGGCATTAACTCTCTGTATTAAAAATTACTGACGAAAAAACACAATGCTTTTGCGCGCAGCAATATTATCGAGTCGAGGTGAACCGGCGGTGCCGCATACGAAGTACGGTATAAATACAAGAGCATCTGGAGGAGTCTTCATGAATCAGAATAAATTTATAATATTCGTCAGCAAAACAGCACGCGTGCCTTCCGAAGGCACGCGCATGATCTGCTGCTTGCCTACGAAAAGTCGGATATTAAAATTACCGCAGGATATTAATCGATAAACATGGTTTTTTGAAGCCCATTTTGGTAAGGAAAAATCAAATTGGATGCAAAGGGCCGGGAAAGGCCTCATTCGATTTCCTGACGAAAAAAGAAGAATTTGATTTATTTGGCCAGGCGGCCTTTTTCTTTATTGGAGCGTTGGTTCTTTGCTTTGAAGTACAGCTGCTGCAGAGAGACAGGTACGGGAAAGCGGTCTGTAAAAATTCTCCGGCCATATTTTTTGTTTTTCTCTTTTTTGCAGCAATGCATTTATATATTCGGCATGACATCCATGTTCCGGATTCAAGCCGATAGGTGCTTCTCAGTTTTGGTTCGCAGAACCGGAGTGAGTATTGTGTATCCGGAGAAGGAACTAAAATGGCCGCCAGAGCGATTTTTCGTAGGTAATTCGCAGATGATACATAAAGAAGGCAGGTGAGGTGCACCTTAGCGCTTCAGACAGGCGTCTTTTGATTTCTCTTTAGTGTAGCCGCAAACGAATCAACGAAGAAGAACTTGTTTAAGATAAAATATTGCGGTCAAAAGAAGGTTTAAGTCAAGCGGTCATATAGGTCTATAAAAGTTTCAGCGCCATCACAACATCCTGCAGGCCATCAGATTGCCGGCGAAAAATCAGTCGGCCGTGGGAGATATCGCGAGTATCTGCCTTTTTCGTCAGCAAACAAGGAACGCATGAAAACAAATATACTTGGTGATGGCGCACGAAGCTGCTTTGGTCAGATGGGCGAACTGCGTGTTCGTTTTCGTCAGGAAAAGATAAATGCTCAAGCGGATCCAAACGGTGAATTCAGAGCCTAAGGCTGCGCAGATTTTCGTCAGAAAAAACTCTTTCTGCACAGGACCCGACAGAAGACTGCACTATAGTTTGCTAACGAAAAGTGAGGTTTATTTGCCCAAGCCGGCTACGACCCATATGCATTTTCGTCAGCAGATGCTGTGGGGCCTGGTAATTGATCCGCGGCAGATATCAAGCTCGTTTTCGTCAGCAAAATGCAAGGATTGGATACCTATCAAATCAGATTCTTCTGACATTTGCTGGCGGATACAGACCTTTATCTTTATTGGATCCTATGAACTTCGTTCCGGCATACAACCGGGACAGAAGGGCGGCTAACGGCACAGGAAACACAAAGGTTCTTTCTAGCGGCATTGTCTCTCCGGGGCAATACATTGGTGCCGAGAACCTGACATCCCTGTTCTGATTTGAAATCGACAGGAGTCCCTTGGTTTCGATGCATAAAGCAGAGCGAAGCATTGTGTATCCGAATCAGGACCCAAAATAGGCGCCGTAGCGATTTTTCCGTAGACAGAAGAGCAAAAAGGGAGGACTGAAAAAATCGACCTAACAGCGAAAAAGCATAGGACAGGAGGATTGGCCATTGTATAGCCAGGCTGAACTGGGCGGATATATAATTTTTTCGTCAGTGGGGAAACGAACGCCCATCGGGAGGGTTCATCATAGTTATTCTACTGAAGCTTTAGTTGAATACCAGACGCTAACGGTTAGGGAAAGCGCAGTGCACAGGATCAGCATCTGGCTGTCGCATGATTTCTGCCAACAAAAACCATTGTCGATTTTCAGGGGCATGTTCTGCTTATATGCGTTTTTTACGAAAGGCTATCCTGATTTTAAAGGCGTCTATTGGTGGATTCCTGACGAAAGCAGCGGCTTGAATCCTGGACAATCACGCCCTGCTTAAAGTTCTGCCGACGAAAAGAATCAAAAGGGGGGACTCTTCTTTATTGGGATACGGTCCTTCCTGGACTATTCGTCGTGAGGGATGCAGAAAAAGGCGCCCCGAGGCCCAAGCATGGTGCTCATCTTCAATAACCTTGTTCGATGCCGCTGAAATTTGTTGCTATAAAAAGTGGACCGTTTAGATCCGGTCATCAGGGAAATTTTTCATTCTGCTTTCGGTTGAGAAGGCATAGCCTATCATTGTACATCCGGAAGGGATTATAAAACGGCTGCCGGAGCGATTTTAGAAGCTTAACTCCGAGGTTGCCGCCGACAGATACACCCATAACGCAGGACCGCAATCGCCATCAGAATGGTTGCGTTTTCAAACTCTCCGCCCCAGTTGCGGCGCAGATAAATTCCGTCCACATACACATATGGGTAGAGCCCACCCTGCATGGGGCGATTACGCCAATCCTCGATGTAGACATATGCTTTCTTGTTCAGTCTGCTGATGGTGGCGAGATACTTTGCTGCCCCACAAAGCTTCTGTAATGTCCTCTACGCGCCGAACGGATACTCTGGCCGGATACATCTCGATGAGGGTTTCTTCTACACTGCTTTCCCGGCAGCGATACCGCTCTATGATGGCAGTTTCGAACGAGATCCTCTTGAGCTGGGGCACCTTTAATGTGACATCTCCGGAGGTGGTAGTAAGGTTCCGGCTGTAGTGTCCGCTCCGGTACCCCTGGCGTTGCTCATTGCACTCGTACCGCGCCGCTTGTGTCAGCTTTTCTGCTTCGGCTTCCAGTAACTCATTGAGCGTTTCCTCTACGCTGCTCCGCACAAGTTCCTTAAGTTCGATCTTGATTGCTTCCTCGTTAAGCTGTACAATCTTCCCGGACATGGTCTGCCGTCTCCTTTCAGAATGGTGTGTCGCAACTTCATTCTACCAGAGTTCTGCAAACCATGTCTCCTTTTTTCTCTTTTCAATTTGCGAAACTTATTCTACCTTATCGAAAACTTATTTATTTTATGTAAGATTTTGAGCAAAGAAACACTAATATATGATGAATAAATAAATATATTAGGAGGCTTAAGGTTGAAACAATGTAATTTAAGCACGATTCCGAAAAAGGGCGCACAAAACCAAGCCCCCTAAAAAGCGGGCGAAAAATGAAAATAAGGTTAAAGTC
>CAJFJV010000024.1 GCA_904384225.1 uncultured Oscillospiraceae bacterium
AATGTTTCCACAGACATCTACGCCCTATGGAAAGCAGTTAAGGAACTGCAGACCGGCGAGAAACAAATATCGCTGTGCGAACTGGCGGACAACGGTATCGTCTCCGACAACGCGTTTCGCCTGATCGTGCAGGCAGCAGCTATCGCCCGCTTTGGTACTGCAGTCTTAAATAATACGGAGGTGCGCTATGTCTGAAAATCATAGCTTCAAAGAACAGCAGATTGGAGGAATGTGAGATATGGCCTTACTCTTTTCTAAGGTAACTGTAACGGCAGGAAATGACGCAGTAAGTTTTCTCGTTGGAGGAATTCCGAGAGAATACGATGATTTGGATGATTGGGATGAATTCGATGATTTTCTGAAATATATCGATGAAGAAACAGAAGTGTTGGTTCATGCCAATGCTTACCTCTATGGCGAGGGAGAAACAAGCGATGCCTCCTATTCGGATATTCTGCAGTTTTCCTCACGGCTTAAATCCGGCAGCAATTTCCTTACAGATTACTGTGACAATATAGAGGAAGTAAATTTTAGCTTTACTTGGTCGCCGGAAGAATTATTTGGAATGGAGATGGAATGAGATGAACAAATTAGAAGCAGAACGGCGCTTTGCACAGCGTATGAAGGACAACTACCCACCCGGCACACGCATCATGCTTTTGCAGATGGGCGATGATCCCCACCCCATCGAGCCGAACACAAGAGGTACGGTCGAAGTTGTCGATGATATGGGAACGCTGCACTGTATTTTTGATAATGGCAGACAGCTTGGTATTGTTCCCGGCGAGGACAATTTCCGCAGGCTCACCGATCAGGAGCTTGCAGAGGAAAAGGACAGCCAGAAAAGACAATTGACAGAAATGTCAGAGGATGAGTTATATGAAAGGAATATCATTAGGTTCGACAACTTTGATGATTTTTTTGATTTCATCTACGATGAGAACACCGACAAAGCTGATATTATCAACGATATGTCCCAACAGATGAAAAGGCAGCTTGTTTCAGAGAATTACGGTGAACGGTTTATTGAAGCAGACGGCGCGTTTTATTACAATTCCGAATGCTTCACACAGATGGCTTTACTGCAGAGTGACGAAGAAGATAACGCTCCCGTTTACGGAATGTGAGGTGGCACGAAAAATAAATAGAAAGCGGTCGGATTTACTATGCCAATCCGATTTTTTGATATGTTTGCAGGGATCGGCGGTTTCCGCTCAGGACTGGAAGCAGTCGGCGGCTACGAATGCATCGGTCACTGCGAGATAGATAAATATACAAATCAGGCATATAACGCTATCTACAATCCAAAAGGAGAACTGTATTTTGAAGACGCAAGAACTATCAACCCAAATGACCTGCCCGACATCGATCTCATCTGTGCGGGCTTTCCATGCCAAAGCTTCTCGGTTGCCGGAAAACGGCTCGGATTTGCAGACGATACAAGAGGAACTCTCTTCTTTGAGGTTGCCCGAATCGCTGAGGCGAAACGGCCTGCATATCTTCTCCTGGAAAATGTCCCCGGTTTGTTATCGCATGACGGCGGCAGGACGCTTACTACCATCTTCTCCACGCTTACTGAGCTGGGGTATGATCTCGAATGGTGTGTGCATAACAGCGCAAATTTCGGAGTCCCGCAGCAGCGAAGGCGGCTGTACATTGTCGCAAGTTTTGGAGGACGAGGTGCCGGACGGATATTTCCTCTCACCTGCGGCAATGCGGAAAATCTTAAAGAACTTATCTCAGGACCACAGGGACAAAGAGTCTATGAAACAAACGGAGTAGCTTGTACGCAGTGTGCAGGCAGCGGCGGCTGGGGCGGCAAAACAGGATTGTATTTTATTGATATGAATCCCGATCCCATTATTACCGATACCGCCCGATGCATTACGGCAAGGCAGGACAGCGGAGTCAGCAATCACAGAGGCGAACACTCTGCCGTTCTTGTGACAGATGAACCCAGAGCGATCCTCACACCCGACAGGGAAAAAGTCAGGCAGCAAGGGCGCAGAGTCAAAGAACCCAATGAGCCGATGTTCACTATCACGGCACAGGATCGGCACGGCGTATGGCACAAAGGCAGAATCCGAAAGCTCATGCCGATTGAATGCTGGCGCCTGCAGGGCTTTACCGATGAACAATTTAATAAGGCTGCCGCAACAGGTCTCTCGGACTGTCGGCTATACAAAATGGCGGGCAACGCAGTTAGCGTTCCCGTCATTTCTGCTATCGGGCAGAAAATAAAAGAAATTTACTATGAACAGGAGAAGTAATAAATGCCGAATCATGTTGTAAACCATATATCGCTTCAAGGCGATCCTGAAAAAATCCGGTCAATGCTGGAAACAATCAAATCCGATGAACATGGTATCGGATCGGTGGATTTTAACAAGATCATTCCTATGTCAAAAAGTCTCGATATTGAGGCAGGCAGCCGAACTGACCGAGGACTGAAAGTCTATCGGGATTTTATCGATGTGTATACACTCGCCGGAACCATGAATATGGATAAGCTGCGAAACATTCCTGTGGAAAGCGAAGAAATTTTCCTGCGCCAGCGTACAGATATCAGGCGTGACGAATGGGAGCTTGGCAAAGCCGCATGGCGCAATATCCGTGACTTCGGCGCGCCGACATGGTACGATTGGTGCATCTCGAATTGGGGAACCAAATGGAATGCCTATGGATATAGTGAGGATACCATCGACTACCATGACGGCGACACACTGTATTTCCAAACGGCATGGTCTGCGCCGCACCCTGTCCTTGAAAGGCTGACGCAGATGTTTCCCGAAATTGAACTGGAACACGAATGGGCGGACGAGGATATCGGGCAGAACTGCGGCAGGCACAGCTATCGGGGCGGCGAGCGCATCGAAGAATACTTTCCCGAAAGTGAAAAGGAAGCGATTGAATTTGCCTGCCGGGTATGGGATTACGATCCGCTTGATATGGATTTGTTCCTGAATGCTGAGGGGACGAAATATATCAATGTAGAAAATGAGGAATTCCAGCAGATCGAGCTGCTTGGCAAGCCTGCCCTGTTTACCAATGCCCGCCTGACGGATGCGGATATCCCGCAGGGACTGTACTGCTATCACCTGCGGCACAGCGATGACGGCGGCCGCTTCTGCTCGGTTGAACCAAGGGTTGGCGTTAATCATGGCGGCAGCGTTATCACAAAAGAGCCGATTGATTTCGGAAAACAGGGATATATTTCTTTTACCGAGGACACCGAACCAAACTTCATCGGCGGAGAAGAAACGCTTGGGGGATTTCTGAAATTCGATGCTCCGCAGGAAAGCGAGGTGATGAAGCTGTGCTAAATTTTGTCATCGGTCTGCTCCTCGGCGGATGTATCGCGGCAAGTGTACTCTGCTGTATACAGATCAACCGCATAGGATACTACGAACGGGAAATCCGCAGACTCCAGGCAAAACTGAATAACAAGGAATAAGGGACGAGGTCGTTTTGCGTGTACGAAGCAATCGTACATGGAAAACGGTCCCGTTTTCTTTTTGTGCCGTGTATTCGTACACGCAGACGCCTCCGCAGGGAGGTGATCAACAATTAACAGCTTTATGGCTTGGGTGGGCGGTAAGAAAGCCCTTCGTGACGAAATTCTCGCCCGTTTTCCGCTGGACTACAAAAGATATAAGCTATCCTCTCCAATGAGAAATACAAGGGCGACGCTCTGCTGGGGAAAACCTACATTGAAGACTGCATCAGCAAAAAGGTGCGCATCAACGGCGGCGAGCGCCCGCAGTACTATGTGGAGAACAACCATCCGGCAATCATCGATTCCGACACCTTCGCGCAGGTGCAGGAGGAACTGGCAAGGAGAGCCTCGAAACGTAAGGTCAAGCAGGTCGGCACCACGACCGAGCAGGGCAAATACTGCGGAAAGTACGCGCTGACCGAACTGCTTGTCTGCGGAGAATGCGGAACGCCATACCGCCGCTGTACTTGGACGGCGGGCGATCAAAAGAGAATCGTATGGCGCTGTATCAGCCGCCTGGACTACGGCAAAAAATACTGCCACCACTCGCCGACCATGGAAGAAGCGCCCTTGCAGGAAGCCATTATGAACGCGATACTGAAAACAGCGAAAAGCAATCCCGACATTCTGCAAACGCTGAAAATGCATATTCAAATGGAGCTTGGCGCAGAAGCCAGTGAGGACGAAAGCATTGATATCCAAATCCGCATCGCACAAATCGATAAGGAATTCAATGGCATCCTGAACACCGTAACCGCCGAGAATCCCGAAAGCCTGCTCACCGATCCCCGCGTCGAAGCTCTGATGGCCGAAAAGAGAACGCTTGAAAGTAGGCTGGCAGAATACATTGCCGCCGAGCAGCACCGCAAAAGCACCCAGTCACGATTAGATCAGATTTTTAGCATACTGGACAGTATAAAAAATCATCCGCTGACCTTCGACAATGAGATCATCCGAAAAATCCTGCAATGCGTGATCGTCGAGTCAAAGGATAAAATCAAGGTGATTTTCATCGACGGGCTTGAAATGGAGACGGAGGTTGAGCAATGACGTCAGTATAGCAAAAACAGTTTGTTCCATTGCTTAAACATTCTAAAACGCCATTGAATATCTCTAAAGACCTAAATTCAATGGCGTTTTGCTCTTTCCCTTTAAGTTTAAAAGGAACATAAATATAATAACAGCCTATGATGTTTCGTGTACTCCTTGAAAAGAATCAAAAAACGAGTTATAATATTAAAATAAATAGGTATGTAGAACTATGTTCGCTTATTAGGAGGGATATAATGGATAACAATATGGTTTCTTTTGAGGAGAATTATATTTTTAGAAACAATAAATCTATCACCTCCAATAACGATATTGCATTAACAGAATTTGTAGCTAATGCATGGGATGCAGGCGCACATAATGTAGATATTACTATACCTTTTGAAGAACATGAAAAAATTGTTGTTGAAGACGATGGAACGGGCATGACAGATGAAGAATTTCGTAACAGATGGATGACTTTGAATTATGATCGTCAAAAACGGCAAGGTAAAGAAGTGTTATTTCCAGCTGATGTTGAAAGTTCAAAGAGAATTGCATATGGTCGAAATGGGATAGGTCGTCATGGGATGCTTTGCTTTTCAGACAGTTATACCGTCGAAACATGGAAAGATGGAAAATGTAACACTTACGATATAGTCGTATCCAAAGGAGATTCTCCATTTAAAATACTCAAACATACTACAAACAAGAAATCTGGACATGGAACAAGAATAAGTACTTTTGTACTCAGGCATCTACCGGATGCAGCTGCAATGACAGATATACTATCAGCACGATTTTTGTATGATCCGAAATTTGTTGTAAAAATCAACGGACGGCGTATTGATTTATCACAGCATAAAGGTGTCGTTTTTTCAAAAGAGTTCGTAACACCGACAAAAGCTAATTTATCAATGACTGTTATTGATTCCGAGAAAACAGCGGCAAAATCACAACAACACGGTATTGCATTTTGGATTTCCGGCCGCTTAGTTGGGCAGCCTTCATGGACATACGGAAAAATAACTTTTCTTGATGGCAGATTTAAAGCAGCAAAAAGATATACTATAATTATCAAGTCTGATGATCTGATTGATGATGTACTCCCTGATTGGAGTGGGTTTGTCGATTCGGCCAATATGGAGAGTGTTTATCGTTGCATTAAATCTGAGGTTGATGAGTTCATAAAATCGGTAATGAAAAGCCATCTTAGTGAAGTTAGATTAGATGTTATACGAGAGGCAAGAGATGAATTAGAAACCTTGAATGTTACTGGTCAGCGAAATATATCGGCATTTATTGAAAAGTTGACTGATGATAACCCGGTGTTTACGCCAGATTACCTTCATAGTGCTGTTGAAGCGATGATTTCAATAGAGAAGGCCAAAAAAGGAGAATTACTTCTCAGTTAGTTAGGCCAGATGACGCCAGATCAGCTTGATAAGCTCGCGGATATATTGCGCACTTGGAATGTTGATGATATTGCTACTGTTATTGGAGAAATTGATAAACGTATTGTGGTGATTGAGGCTATTCAGCGTATATATAACGAAAAAACAACAGAAGAATTACACACGCTTCACCCACTTATACTTAACTCAAGATGGTTGTTTGGTGCACAGTTTGATTCCCCAATGTTCGTATCAAATTCAGCACTAACAACTGTTGTTAAAGGTTTGTTTAAGGATGAAGACTACGACTTAGATTCGATAGATAATCCAAAGCGTAGGCCAGATATTATTTGTCTTAAACAGTTTTCGTTGAAAGCGGTATGTACTGATAGAATCGATACGACCGCTGGAGAAATAATGAAGCCAGATCAAATTTTGATCGTTGAAGTAAAACGCGGAGGATTTGAAATTACTGATGATGAAGTTAACCAAGTTGAATATTATGTTCGGCAAATTCGGAAATCTGCTGTGCTACACAGTTCCGCCACTATTGACGCATATGTAGTTGGTGCTAAACTTGGCGATATAGACGCTGAAAAAAACACTTCAAGTGGAAGAATACATGCTGTCACTTACGGTCAATTAGTCGATACTGCAAGTGGAAAACTATTTAGACTAAGAGAGCGACTTCAGGAACACTATGACTCATTGGGACAAGAAAGCATTGTGGAACAAGCACTCAAGGAAACTAAGCAATTAAAATTGAATGTTTAAATCAGAAATGTCCCAAACTAATTATGAAATTTGCATAAATTGCGTATCAAATCATTTCTTGCACTATTATGGGTTTTCTGATAGTTTGGCTCCTACCTTTAGTGTCGGAAAAAATTTTCAAGAGAATCTCAATGGTACTCAGATAAACAACTACTCTTTTGGCAACGGCTTTGCCGTTCAAATGAGATACAAACAGAACACCGCCATCTTAGATTCAAAAATCCAAGGTGGTGATTTTTCTGTATATTCAGATAACAAAATCTACAAATATATGATATAATGTGCATATTAAGAGAGCTGATGGTAAAGGGAGATTAAAAAATGTTCAAATATCCAATAGCGGTTACTATAGATACCAATATCTTAGATGCTGCCAAATATGATTTAAGCGAAGGTAGCACACTTCAACTTCTTAAGGACTATGTGGATGAAGGGGTAATAAAAGTTGTTTTAAGCAATATTGTAGTTAGAGAATCAAAGAAGCATCTTGCTAAGCAAGTAAATAAAGTGTGTAGTATTGCAAGAAAATTAAGAACAGAAGTCTTGCAAGAATCAACAGAGCATTTAGTAAACTATATTGGCTTAAATAGATTGTTAGAAATAGCCAAAGACAAAAGTGCTCTTATTGACAAAAGTGACGAACTATTCGATAATTTTATACGGGAAATTAATGCAGAAATCCTTGACACGGATTTAATTAACTTGGATAGAATAATAGATGATTATTTTGAAATCAATCCACCTTTTGAAGAAGGTGAGAAGAAAAGAAAAGAATTTCCTGACGCATTTATTGCTAGTCAAATAAAAAAACGTTTTGGCGAAACTGAAGATGTAGCCATAGTAAGTAATGATAATGGATTTAAAAGAGCTTGTCAAAAAACTCAAAATCACTTTTTCTTCAATTCGTTAGGCGCATTATTCGATACAATAAACAAAGAGAAAGAGGCAGCGTACACAGAAACAATAAATACTATAAAGGAGTTGCAATTCCGTATAGGTTCTGCTGTGTCAGAATATATAAAATTTAATGAAAATATTGATGTAAGAGGACTTTCATACGATAAGGATGGGATTGTGTCTGGATTCGATTACGATGAATTTTATCTGTATAATATTTCAAATGTAACATTTATGGTTCGTTCTGTCGATGAAATGTCTGATAAAACCTCAAAAGTTACTCTTTTGTGTAATGCAACAATATTCGCCGATTGCTACTATGAAGATTATGATAATGCTCCCTGGGATTCTGAAATTAAAGAATATGTTTTTGTTGATTCTATAAAAATAAGAGAGGAACACGACGCAAAGTTTGGTTGCAGAATTGAGCTTGATCGTGAAACAAAATCATTCAAAATTTTTCCGTTCACAATCATTTTAGGAGGAGACTCAAGAAAAGATAGGTATGAAATTGAGAAACACTCTACCATAAACGACGAGCAGGAAATTCAAGATATGGACAGAGAATCTTTTGGTTTTACTCCACTAGGAAGCTATAAGTCATATTTGGAAGATGACCTGCCCGATTCAGAACTTTCCAGAGATATAGTTGAAAGATTTGAAATAATTAATGTGCTTCATCGCAAATACGAAGATTTTTGTATTAGTTACGATTCATTATTGGAAGAACTCAATAATTCTGATCCTCGAAAAATAATCAAATCAATATCTGGAAAGTTGACAGATATATCAGATTTTCCACCTGTTGTTAATATAGAGAATATAGAAGATGCTGAAATAGAAGAAATTAAAGAATGGATAAATACCAAATTTGAGCAAGCATCTGAGTTCGCCGAAGAAGTCACCTTGCCTGATATGCTTAATTATGGGGATAGTATTGTTATTAAAGGCATAGATAGATGCGAAATAACTTTTGCTATAGATGAAATAGAGATAAATCCCTCAGAAGGAAGCGAAGAAACCATCAATATTTATTTATCTAATAACCAAGGAGAAAAGGTATGCGGTTATATCAAATTGACTGTTGGTTATCTGAATTTTGATGAGGATGGCGGTGCTTCCGATGCGATGAAATTGAATATAAATATCATGAAATATTAAAAGAACTAGATTATTTTGTTTCTAAACAAAAACAACTTTCCGAAAAAGAAGCAAAAATTGTCGAAATTATCGAAACTGCTTTAGACAACTAATTCTGAGGTTGATAAAAAGGAGAAACTTAAATATTAGAGCAAACTTCTCCTTTTTCATACATTCGACTATTACTCATCTTTGAATACAATGATAGTAGAAAACCAAAGTAGGAAACAATATTGATAAATATATAGAGGTGTTTTATTGTAGGAATATTGAGTCGCAGGCTTGTAGCACGAAGCAGAGTTTGAGGCTGTTAAAAGCATAGCTGCACATGGTAGTTTGAGGATAAGTAAGTATCAGAACAAAACAAAAGGCGTGATTGCTACGCTTGATACGTTGGTTCAAATCCCACCGCAGAAACCGTCAAAAAATCTTTTTCATGTGGCTTAGACAGAATGAGTCTGGACGCAGTTCGCGTTCAGACTCTTTTCTTTTTGTCCGGACAAAAGCGCTCACGCTGAAAGCGGTATCTGAAGTATCTCCCCCTTCCGGAAGAACATCAAGAGAAGTCAATCGTTACAAAGATGATTGACTTCTTTTGTGTTTTGTGATTAGATTTACTTAATAAATTACTTTTCTTGGGGGTATAAAGATATGTTTTATGAAATCAAAACAGATCGGTTAACTCTAAGGCCCTTAGATATTTCTGATTTAGCAACCGTTCATACGTATGCTGGTGATAAAGAAAATACAGCCTATATGTTTTGGTTACCCAATGACACGATTGAGGAGACAAAACAGTTTCTAAACAACGTGACAAATGAATGGAAAAAGCCGGCTCCTGCCTATTATGAATTTGCCATTGTTTTTGAAGGCCTACAAATTGGTGCGATCTCCGTTGCGTTAAATGATTCAAGAAACGTCGGAGAATTGGGATGGATTCTCAATAAACGCTATTGGAAAAAAGGAATCGCAGTAGAAGCCGCACTTGCCATAAAAGATTTTGCCTTAAATGTTCTAAAGCTTCAAAAATTAGTCGCTCATTGTGACTATAGAAATACTGCTTCATCTAATCTTATGCAAAAGATAGGTATGACGCTTGAGGATGATACTGGTACAAGAACATATCCTAAAAACAACGAAACCGTACAAGAACTTACCTATTCATTCTCCATTCATTGATGCTCTTAATCCGCCTTATCAATATCATCTTCACACGAAAGAGATATTTTCTTGGAGGTCTGAGCAGAAAGATCATCGAGCTCCATCTATCGTGACCGCTTTTTTCACTAAATTTATTGATGGATACTGGCAGTAATTTCAGTCACCTAACATAGAAAGCTGCAAATTTCGCCCTATTATTTTTAAGTAGTAAACTGCAAAACATTTTTGTAATAAAAACGAATTAAAAGTCTGGAGAATTTTGATGTTTAAAATAAAAGAACTGGATCCAAAACAGTGGAAAAATTATAAGCTTTTATTTTCCTATGATACAAATGGATACTATTCATTTGAAGTCCACAATTGGGATTTTAAATTGATATTCTGTTCCTATCCAACTGTCATTCATAAAACGTTTACAGACCGTCTATTTGGAGAATGGTTGGAAAACCCGATTGCATTTGGCGCATTTTATCACAATCATCTAATCGGTGTGATCGAATGCTTTCTTGAGTCGTGGAACAATCGATTTCGTATAACCAATCTGCTGGTATGGGATGATTTTCGAAATCAAGGAATTGGAAAATTGTTGATTCAGAAAGCTGAGGAAGCAGCAAAACGCAGCAATGCACGGATGCTTGTATTGGAGACGCAGACCTGCAACCGTAAGGCCGTTGATTTTTATCTGGCAATGGGATTTCATCCCATCGGATTCGATTTGTTTTGTTATACCAATAATGACCCCGACAGAGAAGAAGTTCGGCTTGAAATGGCAAAACATCTGATTTAGCAGATACTTTCAGAAATTTTACACACCTATCTGTGGATTACAGGAAATCGCGCAGCAGCCTTTTCTCCGTTTTCCTGCATTGCATTCCCGAAGTATTTACGCTTTTGGCGTCTCGCTGCAGCGAAATACCCCTTCCTACCCTAACATAATAAAATCCCCTTGATGCAGTTCACATTTTCCTGCATCAAGGGGATTTTGTCTATTGTCTGTCTTTACTAAACCCGTTCATACAACACCGCTTTTTGGCTTTAAAAACGGATTAATCAAGCTCTAATGCGCCGGTATACAGCTGGTAATACGTACCTTTTAATTTGATAAGATCCTCATGCGTACCGCGTTCGATGATACGGCCATGATCCAATACCATGATCGCGTTGGCATTCTGTACCGTAGAGAGACGGTGTGCAATAACGAACACCGTACGGCCGGTCATCAGTGCGTCCATCCCGCGCTGTACAATCGCCTCAGTACGGGTATCGATCGAGCTTGTCGCTTCATCCATAATCATGACAGGCGGATCGGCTACAGCTGCACGTGCAATCGCCAAAAGCTGACGTTGGCCCTGGCTAAGGTTTGCGCCATTGCCATGAAGCATTGTATTGTATCCATCAGGCAGACGGCGGATAAAGTCATCTGCGCCGGCAAGCTGCGCCGCGGCAATACATTCTTCGTCGCACGCATCCAAATTGCCATAACGAATATTTTCCATTACCGTACCGGTAAAGAGGTTTGTATCCTGCAATACGATACCTAAACTATGTCGCAGATCTGCTTTTTTGATCTTGTTGATATTGATTCCGTCATACCGGATCTTACCGTCTTCGATATCATAGAAACGGTTGATAAGGTTTGTAATGGTTGTTTTCCCCGCACCGGTAGAACCGACAAATGCAACTTTTTGTCCAGGCTTTGCATAAAGGGAAATGTTGTGCAATACAGTTTTTTCTGGCGTATAGCCAAAATCAACGTCAAAAAAGCGAACATCGCCCTGTAAACGCGTGTACGTAATGGTTCCATCGTGATGCTGATGCTTCCATGCCCAGACATTGGTGCGTTCTTCACACTCGCTGACACTGCCGTCGGCATTCTCTTTGGCGTTTACTAATGTGACATATCCTTCATCGGTCTCCGGCTGTTCATCCAGCAGGGCAAAAATACGATGTGCGCCCGCTAAGCCCATAATAACCATATTTACCTGATTGGATACTTGACCGATAGCGCCGGCAAACTGCTTGGTCATATTCAAGAACGGTACAACGATACTGATGCTGAAAGCCATCCCCGATATGCTGATATTGTTCACATCCGTCAGCATCAGCGCACCGCCTACCAAAGCTACCACAACATACATTACGTTTCCGATATTACTTAAAAGCGGCATTAAAATATTGGCAAAACGGTTGCCGTTGCGGGCATTGTAAAAAATCTCACCGTTTACTTTGTCAAAATCCGCCTTAGCCCCTTCTTCGTGGCAGAACACCTTAATGACCTTTTGGCCGGTCATCATTTCTTCCATAAACGCCTCTGCCTTGGCCAATGTAACCTGCTGGCGTAAAAAATATTTGGAAGAGTGGCTGGTAACGTAACGGGCTGAGAACACCATACAAATAACGCCCACTACTACAACCAATCCTAAAATGGCGCTGTAATACATCATGATGCAGAACACAGTTAACAATGTTACACCGGAAATCAGCATCTGAGGCAAACTCTGGCTGATCATCTGACGCAGGGTGTCTACGTCGTTGGTATAATAGCTCATGATATCGCCGTGTCCGTTGGTATCAAAATATTTGATGGGAAGATCCTGCATGTGGCTAAACATTTTTTCACGCATTTTTTTCAAAGAGCCCTGTGTAATAATAGCCATCAGCTGGGTATAAGCAAAACCTGCAATAAGGCTGATGATATACATTACAATCAGGATGCCGACAGCCCCAAGGATTTCGCCGGATACCGAGGCCCAGTCGCCAGTTTTATAGCTCTTGTCTACAATAGCTATAATGTTTTGCATGAATATCGCAGGTACGGAACTGACAATTGCGTTAACCAGAATGCAGATCAAAGTGACCGGCAGCAAAACCGGATAAAACTCAAACAAAGTACGCAGCAGCCGACGAAGCACACCCTTTGGCGCACGCTGGCCGCGTGCAGTAGTCGAAGGAGCGGTGTTTGCTTTAGTTTTCTTCATTTTGATCACCTGCCTTATTCTGAGTGGTGTATACCTCACGATAGATCTCATTGGTCTTTAACAGCTCTTCGTGCGTACCAATAGCACTGATACGCCCGCCTTCCATCACAATAATGCGGTCGGCGTCCTGAACGGAGGCTACACGCTGTGCAATAATAATTTTTGTAGTCTCAGGGATAAACTCGCGGAAGCCCTCTCGGATCAGCGCGTCGGTACGCGTATCCACCGCGCTGGTGGAGTCATCCAAAATCAACACCTTTGGTTTTTTCAGCAACGCGCGTGCAATGCACAAGCGCTGTTTTTGACCACCCGAAACATTGGCGCCGCCTTGTTCAATCCATGTATCATATTTGTTAGGAAGCTGCTGAATAAATTCATCAGCCTGTGCCAATTTGCACGCTTCCAGCATTTCTTCATCGGTAGCGTCAGGATTGCCCCAGCGCAGATTGTCTTTGATCGTGCCGCTAAATAACACGTTTTTCTGCAGTACCATAGCGACGTTATTGCGCAGCGCCTCTAAATCGTACTTGCGCACATCCTCGCCGCCTACTTTGACGCAGCCTTCCGTAACATCATACAAGCGGGGGATCAACTGTACCAGCGTGGATTTAGACGAGCCTGTCCCACCCAAAATACCGATAAGTTCGCCGGACTTGATGTGCAAATCCACATCAGCCAAAGCTTTGCGCTCGGCCTTTTTGGAATATTTAAAGCTGACGTTTTCGAAGTCAATCGAGCCATCCTTTACATCGGTAAGCGCGTTTTCCGGGCTTTTCAGGCTGCTCTCCTCCGTCAACACTTCAACAATACGCTCGGCTGATTCCATCGACATGGTAATCATAACAAATACCATAGACAGTGTCATCAAGCTCATTAAAATCTGGAAGCTATAAGTAAGGATAGCGGACATCTGGCCAACGGCAATTTCCGTACCCTGACTGCTAATGACAAAATAAGAACCAAACGACAGCACAAATGCCATACCTGCATATACACAGAACTGCATCATGGGGTTATTCAAAGCCATAATACGTTCAGCGCGGGTAAAATCGTTGCAGACATCTTCAGCAGCAACATTAAACTTCTTTTTCTCATAATCTTCCCGTACATAGCTTTTTACGACACGCATAGCTTGTACATTCTCCTGAACCGAGTCGTTAAGCGCATCGTATTTGCGGAATACCCGGCGGAAAATCGGCGTTGCAGCGCGGATAACCAAAATCAACCCAATCCCCAACAACGGAATGGTAACAAGGAAAATCAGCGCCAAGCGCCCGCCCATGGCAAAGCCCATGATAAAGGAAAAGATCAGCATCAGCGGCCCACGGATCGCAATGCGGATAATCATCATAAAAGACATCTGTACGTTTACAACGTCCGTTGTCATACGGGTCACCAAACTGGACACTGAAAATTTATCAATATTTTCAAAAGAGTAGTCCTGGATCCGGTAAAACATATCTTTACGCAGATTTCGTGCAAAGCCAGTAGAAGCGGTAGCACAGGTATTCCCAGCCGCCACGCCGAAAATCAGCGATAATATCGCCATCAATACCAGCTGGATCCCGTACTTGATAATGACATCCATTCCACAGCCAGCCTGCATTTCGTTGACCAGATTGGCGATAACAAACGGAATAATACATTCCAAAATCACCTCTACTGTAACCAAAATCGGCGTAAGGATAGACGATTTTTTGTACTCGCGAATACTGCGAGCAAGGGTTTTTATCATACGTTTCATTCCTCCTTTAAAGCATGATACAACCTTAAGTACATGCGCAATGTATCAAAATGATTGTGAAAGCATAAGGCTCGAAACCGGCTATTCATCCATATTTTTAGACATGTGTGCCACAGTCTCCAAAAACAAAGCAAGCTGTGCATTAGACAAGCCGCGTGTAAGGCACTGTTCGGTATTACGGAGATACTCTCCCACCTGCGCGTCCAGATACGCAGCTTTCTGCGTTGGAATCAGGCTCTTTAAACGTGCATCACTCGCCACACTCTCTCGTAAGATAAGGTCGTTTTTTTCCATTGACTGCAAAATGCCGGTTGCAGTTGAACGGCTTAAGCCAAAAACAGCCTCCACATCACGCTGAAACACCGGTCCGTCGGCACTTTTGACAAGGATGTAGTGCATCACACGGCTCTGCACCCCTGTAAGCCCCAGACTTTGCATGTTGGTGTTCATACGTTTTTTTATTTTGTGGGACAAGATATTAATCCACATCCCACAATCTTTTTCCATTTGTTCTCTTCCTCCTCTTCAGCCTGTCAGGCGCAGTGCCTTTCAATAATTGTTCGGAAACAAACAAATTTTATCGCATGAATGCGCACTTGTCAATATGACATTTGAACGGTTTTTTAATAGAATCAAAACAAAATTTTGTATGGCAGCAGTTCCCCACTATCCACTAAACATGGCGAAAAGACTGCACTTTCTTAATATTTTATATTATTTCATTAAACTTTATAGTAAAAAATTATATTATATAAATAAACAAAAGAGATTGTTTATTAAAAATTCTCCTCTCACTGATTGAAAACTTTTTGTTAATAAAAGATTGCGTTATTTTAAATCATCCGCGATCTGCAATCCATATAAATTTGTATGAAAGCGAACAGACCGCTGATTAAAAAATTTTCCACGCTGAATATATAAAACAGAAGGCGGGAAACTGCGGCATACAATCGATTTTGCATTTATACCGCAACTTCAGAGATTTTTCTTGCTTTTATCCTGTATCTGTATTACAATAAAAATGAACTTTTTGTGTATTATTTTTTATCAAGATGAAGAGGAGGTAGACGAGAGGATAAACTGCAATGCGGTAAAATAAAATATTTTTTAAGGAAGGGTGAACTTTTTGGAACGTTTTTTTAAGCTCAAACAAAACGGAACCACAGTAGGCAGGGAGGTAATCGCCGGATTAACAACATTTTTCGCTATGGCGTACATCATTGCCGTAAATCCTAAACTGTTAGCCGAATCCGGCATGGAATGGGGCGCTGTTTTTCTGGCGACCATTATTTCGGCAATCATCGGTACGCTGGTTATGGGCCTTGTAGCGAATGTCCCATATGCCCAAGCGCCCGGAATGGGGCTGAACGCCTTTTTCGTCTATACGGTTTGCTTCACTTTAGGCTTTACCTGGAAACAGGCGCTGTCTATGGTTTTCATCTGTGGATTAATCAACATTGTCATTACCGTTACAAAAATCCGCAAATACATTATTAAAGCAATTCCCCGCAGCCTGCAAAATGCAATCGGCGGTGGAATCGGTATTTTCGTCGCCTATCTTGGTTTATTGAACGTAGGCATTATTAGCTTTGATTCCGGCGTTCCGGCGCTTGCAACCTTAAACCAGCCCTCATTCTGGCTGTTCTTAATAGGCCTGGCGCTGACGATTATTTTGTTGGTTTGCAAGGTAAAAGGCGCTATTCTGATTGGTATTGTCGCAACAGCGCTCATCGGCATCCCAATGGGCGTTACAATAACAGATGCGAGCGAAACCGTCAGCTTTGTAGAAGCTTGCAAACAGCTCCCCAGTACATTCGGCGCTATTTTCACCAGAGAAGGCCTGCCTTCGCTGTTTACAGATCTCGCAAAAATCCCGCTGGTTCTCATTACGATCTTTTCTTTCAGTGTTTCCGATACATTTGATACAATCGGCACGTTTATCGGGACAGGACGCCGTACCGGTATTTTCAGCGATGAGGATGAAAAAGCAATGGAAAATACGCCCGGCTTCAAGTCCAAAATGGATAAAGCATTGTTTGCCGATGCAACCGCTACTTCTATCGGCGCTATTTTCGGCACCTCCAATACAACAACTTATGTAGAAAGCGCAGCTGGTATCGGCGCCGGCGGCCGTACGGGACTTACCAGCGTCGTTGTCGCAATTTGCTTTGCAATCAGCGCATTCTTAGCGACCTTTGTCAGTGCTATCCCATTTGCCGCTACCGCTCCAGCGTTGGTCGTCGTCGGCATTATGATGATGTCTGCTTTCAAAGAAATCGAATGGACAGACTTCGACGAAGCGGTGCCTGCTTTCTTTGCCGGTATCTTCATGGCGCTTTGCTATAGCATTTCTTATGGTATTGCAGCTGGCTTTGTGTTCTATTGTATCACGAAAATATGCAAAAAACAGGCCAAGGAAATCCATCCTATCCTTTGGGTGGTAACGGCTTTGTTTATTTTGAACTTCGTGTTACTGGCGATTATTTAAAGATCAAAAGCCAAAACGTATGTTAGCTTAATTGCATACAAATATGCCCGGCATTGCATGCCGGGCATATTGTTTTTCTCACTGATTATCTTAGATATATGAAACAGGTTGAATCAAAATACCTATATGAGATTTTTTGTCCTGAAAAGCATCGTTTCTCCTATCGGCTTGTGCACTTTCTATTTTCTTGAGTCCATATTGCGTTTTCCGAAATGCGGCCGATCATATTTTCTTATTTCAATCTGCTATTCAGTTTAAAATCCAAATATTTTTTATGTTCTGCAGCAGATCGGCTCTTCTTATGCATTCTCATCCGTTAAACTATCATCTGTACTATCTTCGGAATCCGTGCTGCTGCTGTCCAAGGTATAAGATAAAATAATAATTTCCTGTACCCCGTCATCGTCCTCTGTAACAGCAACCATATCTCCTTCTGCTATATCGTCCAGTGTCGTATAATACAAATACCCGTCTGAAGCATATTCATATGTTGCATCCGAATCCAGCGTCACCGTATTTGTATAACCAGCGTCATAAAGGGTGCCATCTTCTACATAAGCGTAATTTGAAATTTCCGTGTCCGTCTCGTATACATCCAGTGTCAGATAGGAATCCCCGATAGAAGTGACCATGCCGATGACATCTCCCGTTTGAACGGTTCCCGCTTCATCGGAAGACGTATATGTGTCGTTAGAACTGCTTTCCGTGTCATCCTCTGTTGTGCTGTCTGTACAACCGGCAAAAATGCTGCCGCAGAGAAGTGTTGCCATCATAATTGCGATAATACTTGTGCGTTTTTTCATAACACAGCCTTCTTTCTAACAAAATATTATACATTTGCAGTTAATGTCCTGTATTGATCTACTGCAAGGCCAGTATAAAATTTTGTGCTAAAGGGATACTAAATTTTATCGTGAGAAAACCGTGAAAAAGCCTTAAAAGAAATATTGATCATTTTAAAAGGCGGCCTATAGAGGCCGCCTTTTAAAAAATATATAAACGATAATCCAGGACTAAATTGCAGTCCTTTTATGTTGCACCACCTGATTTGATCATAGGACAAAAAGGATGCAGAAGCTTCCTTTAATGCAATAGCTCCCATAGAGGGATGTCTTCTATATAAAAGAAAAAGCGTCTTTTGAGCAAAGACGCTTTTTCTAAAATTACTCTGCGATTTTTTCTGGTTCTGCAAGTTTTTTAGCAGAACGCCTTTTCGTAACAACAGGAAGTGCTTTTTTCTCTACTACATCGCCCGTAATGCGGACGCGCTTAACATCCGGCTCAGACGGAACGGAAAACATTAAATCAGAAAGCGTATCCTCTAAAATGCCGCGCAGGCCGCGCGCACCGGTTTTTCTTGCAATAGCTTGTTTCGCAATAGCCGCTATTGCGTCGTCCGTAAACTGAAGTTCCACACCGTCCATACCAAACAGCGCCTGATATTGTTTGATAAATGCATTTTTCGGCTCTGTCAAAATCCGGCATAGCATCTCTTCATTTAACTCTTCAAGCACCGCAATGACCGGAATACGCCCTACAAGCTCAGGAATCAGCCCATACTTCACTAAATCATGCTGAACAACCTGTTTCATAATATTTTCACCGGATTTTTCTTGCTTAGAAACTACTTCGCCTCCAAATCCCAGTGATCCCTTTTGTGAGCGCTGCGCAATGATCTTTTCCAACCCATCAAATGCTCCGCCGCAAATAAACAGGATATTTTTCGTGTTAACCTGAATATATTCCTGATGCGGATGCTTCCTGCCGCCTTGCGGCGGCACATTGGAAATCGTTCCTTCTATAATTTTCAAAAGTGCTTGCTGCACGCCTTCTCCGGATACATCTCGTGTAATCGATGTATTTTCCGACTTGCGGGCTATTTTATCGATCTCATCAATATAAATAATGCCGCGTTCCGCAGCCTCAACATCAAAGTCTGCTGCCTGCAAAAGACGAACCAAAACATTTTCAACGTCGTCCCCTACATAGCCGGCTTCCGTAAGCGTAGTAGCATCTGCAATGGCAAACGGCACATCCAATACCTTTGCAAGTGTTTGAGCCAGCATTGTTTTGCCGGTTCCGGTAGGCCCCAAAAGCAGGATATTGCTCTTTTGGATCTCCACGCCATCGTCCTGCTCGCCGCTTGTAATACGTTTATAATGATTATATACAGAAACCGCTAATTTGCGCTTGGCATCATCCTGCCCTATGACATATTCGTCAAAAACGGCCTTAATCTCCGCCGGCTTCAATACAATCATTTCATTCCTTCGCCGGCCGTGTGCATGCGTCCCAAATGCCGGATCTTCATCATGCAGCATCTGATAACAAATATTGACACATTCATCACAGATGAAGACACCATTTGAGTAAAGCAGGCGCTCTACATCTTTTTCACTCTTGCCGCAAAAGCTGCAGCAAGGCATTTTTCTTTCATCAGTCGTACCGGGCATGCCCGCACCTCTCTTTAAATAATTTGAAAATTCAGATTACCGTTTAAAAAACGAATACCGCAGTCTTTTACCGCTTAGAAATAACCTTGTCAATTAAGCCATAGGTACAAGCCTCATCCGCAGACATAAAGTGATCGCGTTCACAATCGCGCGTAATCTCTTCAATAGACTTCCCCGTATTCTGTGCAAGGATGCCGTTCAACTGTTTTTTCATCCGAAGAATGCGGTCCGCCTGAATTTGAATATCCGTTGCTTGGCCCTGACTGCCACCAGATGGCTGATGAATCATAATTTCACTATTTGGAAGAGCGAAGCGTTTTCCTTTTGCGCCGCTGGACAGCAAAAACGCCCCCATTGAAGCTGCCATACCAATACAAATGGTGGAAACATCACATTTGATATATTGCATGGTATCATAAATCGCCAAGCCGGAAGTGATGGAACCTCCTGGGCTATTTATATAAAGGCTGATATCCTTATCCGGATCCTGCCCTTCCAAGTATAAGAGCTGCGCCACTACCAGCGAAGCGGAAGCGTCATTGACTTCTTCACAAAGCATAACAATGCGGTCATTTAACAGCCGGGAAAAAATGTCATACGAACGCTCGCTGTTGCCGGAACGCTCTACTACCATTGGGACTAAACTCATTTGGAATCTCTCCTTTCGAATAAACGCGGCTCCTGTCGGATTTTCCGCGTAATGCAACAATGTTCCGCACACCAAAGGCGCGCGAAACATTGTTTTGCTGCTTATTTGCAGTTTTACTGTATTACAGCGTTTTCCTTTACCAGATCCACTGCCTTGTTGACTGCGATATCTTTTGAAAGCTCAGAAGCAGACACAAACTGTTTTACCTGATCCACTTCCATCTGATACATATCGGCAAGCTTTTTATATTCAGCTTCCACGTCTTCCTCTGTTGCTTCAATATTTTCAAGTGAAACAATCTTTTCTAAGGCAAGACGAATCTGTACGCGCTTCTTGGCCTGCTCTTCAAACGTTTGACGGAAAGAAGCCAGCTCCATACCGGTATATTTCAGATAAGTATCCAGATTCATCCCCTGAGACTGGAGACGGTAATCGAAGTCCCGAACCATATCGTCAATTGCCGCTTCATACATTTCATTGGGAATTTCTGCTTCCATATTTTCAATTACTTTGTCGATCAGTTTGTTCTCAACTTCAGTATTTGCCTCTTTTTCATTCTGCTCTTCCATCTTTTTGCGGATATCGGCGCGCAGTTCATCCAACGTATCAAACTCGCTGACATCTTTCGCAAATTCATCATCAAGAGCCGGAACCTCTTTGGCTTTGATTTCATGCACCTTGCACTTAAAGACTGCCGCTTTGCCTTTTAACTCTTCCGCATGATAATCCTCCGGGAATGTGACGTTCACGTCGAACGCATCGCCAATATTGCGGTTTTCAAGCTGCGGCTCAAATCCCGGGATAAACTGGCCGGATCCCAATTCTAAACTATATTTTTCTGCTTTTCCTCCATCAAATGGAACACCGTCGACAGAACCCTCGAAATCAAAAACCAAAGTATCGCCGTTTTGAGACGGGCGATCCTCTACTTCGATCTGACGGGCATTTCTGTCCTGCATTGCCTTCAGGCGTTTTTCTACATCCTCGTCCGTAACTTCTTTTACTTTTTTCTCAACGGCGATGCCTTTATAATCTTTTACGGAAACTTCCGGTTTCACAATGCAGACTGCGGTAAAGGTTACACCCTTTTCTTTATCCGCCTCTTTCATCTCAACTTCAGGCCGGGCAACTATTTCCAATTTAGCCTCTTCAATTGCATCGGCCAACGCAGAAGGGTACAGATCATTAATCGCATCCTCAAAGAATACACCCTCGCCATAAAGTTTCTCTACCATCTTGCGCGGTGCCTTTCCTCTGCGGAAACCTGGAACGTTGATTTTTTTAATATCTTTTCTGTAAGCTTTTTCAAGCGCTTTTTCAAATGACTCCGCGTCAATGTGAATGGTCAGCTCGTATTTGTTGGTATCGAGCTTATTATTTGCTGTTAAACTCATGTTCGTCCTCCATATGAAACGTTAATCGGCCGGCAGATGTTGATCTAAACAGAAAGCCGAGCCGCAGTTTGCTTTTTATTATAGCACAGAAAAATTCTGTTGACTATACTTTTTCTCATAAAATACGTGGATTCTTTCAATTTTCTGTGAAAACGCAAATGCCGAAACCCTTTGACAGGGTAAAATCCGTCAGATTGCGCACTGCACATTAAGCAAGTATCTCCACAGGTGTAAAATCCGTATAATCACAGGAAACCAGCTGCATATCAATCCCCTGATATTCCCCGTCAATGGCATATCGGTGACCCGCGCCATGTATATGCCCATAATAGCAGCGTTTTATTCCGTATTCTTTTAACACATTTAGAATTTCAGAACATTCGTAAATATAATAAGCCGGTGGATAGTGAAGAAAGACCACCCGCTCCTTTACCTCCTTCGGCGCGGCGTCAAGCGATAGTCTAAGCCGTCCCGCCTCCCGGTTAAGCACCTTTTTATCTGCCTGTTCGCCATGCTCGCTCACCCAGCCGCGTGTGCCGCAAATGGCAATATCGCCGAAACGGTAAGCATTATTGAACAAAAGCGAAAGGGATGAAAATCCATTCTCTTCAAAAAAGGCCACTGTCTTGGTATAAGTCGAAAACCAATAATCATGGTTTCCCCGCAAGAGAATTTTTTTTCCATTTAAGCGATCAAGAAAAGCAAAATCCGGCTTTGCCTCCTCCAAATCCAATCCCCATGAGAGATCGCCGCAAATAACGGTGGTATCTTCTGCTGTAACAACCTTATTCCAATTTTGCTCCAGACGTGTCACATGATTTTGCCAACCCTTAAAAATGTCCATCGGCTTACTGCTGCCAAAAGACAGATGCGGGTCGCCGATTGTAAAAAGCCGCACGAAGCACCTCCCTTTAACATGGCCTGATTTTTTGTTATGCAAGTCCCAGTATAGAAATCACTTCATTTTCAATAGCATCTTTTTCAATCGATCGAGTGAAACGCACCGGCTTATCCTTCAATTCTGCAAGTCCCTCCGGTACAGGCAGCCCCGAAAGACGTGACAGCATTTCTATCTGCATGTACTCGTCTTTTGGAACATCATCGTATACCGCCCCCAATACGCTTGCTGCAAATTTATACGGATTTGCCGTAGATGCAATCAGCATCTGCGTATCATCCTGCGTCTCTTCTTGATACCGTTCAGCAGCATAAATTCCAACAGCCGTATGCGTATCGCAGAGGTAAGCTTCCTCTTCAAAAACAGTCCGGATTGTTGCCTGTGTTGCATCATCATCGCAATAATCGCCCCAAAAAAGTGTTTGCAGCTTTTTCTTTACGCCTTCACTTACGGTAAACTTCCCATCCCGTGCAAGCGCATCATAAAGCGCACGGACTGACGCATCATCTTCCTCATAAAGATCAAAAAGTAGCCGTTCCAAATTGGAGGATATCAAAATATCCATAGACGGTGATATGGTTGCATGGAAGACCCTATTTTTATCATAGGTTCCGGTACGGATAAAATCAGTCAGCACATGGTTCTGGTTCGACGCACAAATAAAGCGGTTTACCGGCACTCCCATTTTTTTGGCATAATATGCTGCAAGAATATTTCCGAAATTCCCAGTTGGTACGCATATATTAACAGCGTCTCCCGGTTGGATTACATGATCGGCAATAAGCTGCGCATAAGCAGCAATATAATAGACGATCTGCGGCACAAGCCTGCCCCAATTAATAGAATTTGCAGAAGAAAACATCTTCTCGTTTGCATTCATTTTTTCCCGCAATGCCTGATCTGTAAAAATCTGTTTTACCGCACTCTGCGCATCATCAAAATTTCCTTTGATTGCACAGACAGAAACGTTTTCCCCTTCCTGCGTCGTCATCTGGCGTTTCTGCATTGGGCTCACGCCATCCTCTGGGTAAAAAACGGCGATACGCGTGCCTGGAACATTTTGAAAACCAGCAAGCGCTGCTTTCCCGGTATCCCCAGATGTCGCAACCAAAATAACGATTTCCTTTTTATTCCCAAGAATTTCAGCCGAAGTTGTAAGTAGATGCGGCAGGAGCTGCAATGCCATATCTTTAAACGCACACGTTGGGCCGTGCCACAATTCCAGCATATTTACGCCCTCACGAAGCTCTTCCACCCGAATAATAGAATCCGATCCAAACTTTTTTTCCGTATAGGCATTTTCTACACAAGAAACAAGCTGCTCATCCGAAAAATCGGTAAGGAACAGCGACAAAATTTCAATGGCCCGCTCAGTATACGGTTTTTGCGCAAGGCACTCAATATCTTCCATCTCAATTTCCGGAAACACCTCTGGAACGAACAGCCCGCCGTCTTCTGAAAGGCCTTGCATAATAGCTTGTGCTGCCGAAACACGAAGCTCCCGGTTTCGCGTACTTTTATATTTCATTGGTCAGTTCCCCTTTTCAGCGGTCGTTAAATCATGTTTCATAAACGACGCCGCATTACTGTAAAACAAACGGTCTGCGAACGATTCTCCATACCATTTTACCACAGACCCATACAACCTGACAAGCTTTTCGGCGGAGTTAAGGCAAGAAGGCATAGGCGCACCATCAAAGTCCGATCCGAGCGCGACAGTCTGCTCGCCGCCTAATTCCAGCATCCGGTCAAGATGTCGGCGTAATGCATCATACGTATATGAGTCCTGCTTTTTCCCTGTTACAAACAACGGATAAAAATTGATACCGCAAAGCCCGCCGCGGCGTACCAATTCTTGAAACTGCGCATCCGTCAAATTCCTTGGGTGTCCGCAAACAGTTCGCAAATTAGAATGCGTTGCCACAACCGGCGCATCTGTTAATGTAAATACGTCTTCCACCCCATCGTCATTCAGATGCGAAATATCCGGTACGATACCCGTACGGACTAACTCTCTCAAACAATCTTTCCCAAATGGCGTCAGCCCTTGCTTTTGCCCGCCGATTCCATGGGCCAACTCATTGTCTCCATTCCACACAAGAGAGAAAAAGCGAACGCCCATCCTTGCCATACGCGCAATATTGCCAATATCCCCACCGATGGCTGTACCGCCTTCAACAGATAAAAGCGATGTGCATAAGCCAGGCTGCACTTCTGCACTTGGATCATACAAAGCAAAATGTTCCGAATCGCAATACAAGGTTTCGTCAAACAACCGCCGCATAGAAAGAAAGCGCTGATACGCTGCCTCTCCACGGCATCCGCTTTCAATAAAACATGCGAACGTCTGTACCCACGCTACTTTTTCTCCGCATATACGCGCACCGTCAAGCTGACCGCTGTTTTTATAAAGGCCTTCTCCGCAGTCCAAACAGCGCGAAAGGGTATCGCAGTGCAGATCAAATATACGAATCACCCAGATCCACTCCTTCATTAGCGGTACTTTGCAAAAAATTTTTTCCGCTTCCTCCTTACGCTTAAAAGCAAAAAACCCTTATTCAATCGGCAGTAAAAGCGTTCGGATAGTACTGCAATCCGGTTACAAATAGATTCTTTTCACCAGCAAGCTCTACTTCCGCCACATCGAAACGGCACTGCCCGCACGCATGCGCATCTGCATATTGCAGCGCTGCAAGAACCAGCTTTTTCTGCTTTGACGGTGTAACAGCTGCCGCCCCGCTTACTTTTGCCCCTTTTTTCCGTGTTTTCACTTCCACAAAAGCAGTTATTCCATCTTTATATGCCACAATGTCAATTTCACCATAGGGCAGAGCACGATAATTGCGCGCAGCAATTGTGCATCCTTCGGATCTCAGCCATTCACAAACTGCTTCTTCCCCTATTCGTCCCCGCTTTTGCGCTGGTGTTTCCTCTCCTTTCAGTATTTTTTTCAAAAAGGTCATCCGGTGCACTGGAGAGGGGCCAAATTCTCTGATCTTTTCTATGTGGAGCGCTGAACCGTAGCCCTTGTGCTTTTCAAAAGCATACTGTGGGTATTGTTCAGAAAGTGCTTTCATATAGCGGTCTCGCGATACCTTCGCAAGTATAGAAGCTGCCGCGATACAGGCGCTTGACGCGTCGCCTTTGACCACAAGGCGGCTGTGGATGGGCAGCTGTGGGTTACGGTTCCCGTCTACCAAAACAAGTTTCGGCACAGCTTGCAGCCCTTCCACTGCACGGCGCATAGCAAGAAATGTCGCCTGTAAAATATTCAGCCGGTCAATTTCTTCTACCGACGCCGTCGCTACGCAATACGCCTCTGCCTTTGCACAGATTTCATCATAGAGCTGCTCCCGCTTTTTTTCTGAAAGCTTTTTTGAATCGTTGAGTCCTTCAATCCGAACATCAGGTTTCAAAATAACAGCCGCAGCGTATACGTCGCCAGCAAGCGGCCCGCGGCCCGCTTCATCTACGCCGCAAAGCGGCCGGACGCCAACCATTTCATCATACAAAAATAAATCATCCATCATTCTTCCTCCGGCGGCGTTTCAAACGTCAGGCGTCCAAGTTTTCCTCCACGGTACTCATCCATCACCGTAATCGCCGCACGCTCGGTGTTTACTTCTCCGCCGGATACCAGCATCCCGCGCTTTTTCCCGGCAAGCTCCAGCAGTTCCCAGCCGGAAAGCCCATCAAGTTCAGTCATTTTGAACCGCTCTTCAAGCCGCTTTGGGTAATGTTGTGCAAGATAGGACAAAAGTCGTGCCGCCAGCAGTTCAATGTCCACGACGCCATCTTTTACCGCACCGGTAAACGCCAGTTTTTCTCCTACCAGCGGATCCTCAAACTTTGGCCATAGCACACCGGGCATATCCAGCAGTTCAACATCCTGATCGAGACTTACCCACTGCTTTCCACGTGTCACGCCCGGCCGATCCTCCGCCTTGGCGCGTTTCGTCCCTGCTATCCGGTTGATAAAAGAGGATTTCCCCACATTCGGCACTCCTACCACCATAACACGGATCATGCGCCCTGCCATACCTTTTTCCTTTCTGCGCATTAAAAGCTCCGCCAGCGTCTTCTTTACAAGCGGCAAAAAAGCCTTTACCCCTGCACCGGTTTTGCAGTCGCATGCCATAGCTACAATGCCCTGTTTTTCATAAAAGCGGAGCCATTGCTTCGTTGCCGCAGGGTCAGCGTTATCACATTTATTTAATACCAGCATCCGCGGTTTCCCTTCGATCCACTTGTCAAGTTCCGGATTTCGGCTTGACTGCGGGATTCGTGCGTCTGTAATTTCAAGTACAATATCTACAAGTTTCAGATTGGACTGAATAAGCCTTCTGGTTTTCGCCATATGGCCCGGAAACCACTGAATAGATGGGATTTCAATCCCTTGATTTTGAAGATGCGCAAGCTGTTCCATTTCCCGCTCCTTTCGTACCGACAGCTAAAAGGCAGTTCCCCCTATAATAAATCCGCTAATACGTATAATCCGGTTCGATAGAGCCAAACCTATCAAGCGGCCAGATGCGGAAAATCGCTTTGCCGAAAACATCTTTAACATCAATTTGACCGATTGTTGCACAGCGCGAATCAAGCGATCCGTTGCGATTGTCTCCCATCACAAAGATATGCCCTTCTTCCACCGTAAGCGGCAGCTGCGTATTCCCATCGCGATAATCGATATAGGCCATTTTTTCACGGATAAACGGTTCATCCAGCGGCTCTCCATTCACATATACGGTACCGGTATCGTAGTCAATATCAATCGTATCGCCTTCTACTGCAATGACACGTTTAATCAAAGGCACATCATTTTCCCGCCGGATCACTACGATATCATTATGCTTAAGCTCCCCGTACAAAGAAGTTGTGATAATTCGTTCCCCGTTTTGCAGCGTGTTCGTCATCGATTCGCCCTCCACTGTCATAACGCGGGCAACAAACGTATTGATTACAAAAACAATAGCCAGCGCAATCCCAATCGTCCACAACCAGCTAATAATTTCAGATTTTAGGTTAAACTTTTTTTCTTTCTTTTTTCCTTTTTCTTCTGATAAAGCCGCCGCTTCTTCAAGCTGTGTATTGCGCATACAAAGTTCCTCCTTCGCCGAAACAAAAAGGGGACGTGTTACCGCCCCCTTTTTCATATACCGTACCTCTTTTAATTGTTGATCTTGTTTTTAACTTTAGCAGCCTTGCCAACTCTGTCACGCAGATAGTACAATTTTGCCCGGCGGACATGACCGCTTCTTACAACATCTACTTTTACAACATTCGGCGAATGAATCGGAAATACACGTTCAATGCCGCAGCCGTGTGCAATACGGCGGACGGTAAAGGTTTCCTGAATACCGCCGTGTTTCATTGCGATTACAGTGCCCTCAAAAATCTGGATTCTCTCTTTGTCGCCCTCTTTAATCTTACAGTGGACTTTAACCGTGTCGCCGATTGCAACAGCCGGTTTCTCTTCTTTCATACTTGCGCCGGAAATTATTTTCAGTGCATCCATGGTTGTGTTATCCTCCCGATTTGATTTTCAGGCATTCGTATGCAAATCCTGCACAGAGGACTGCCCGCTTAAATTTTGAAACAACGTTCTCATTAATCCCCGCCAATAATGCGGAATGCCGTTATACGGCGACGGTCCGGTCGAACAAGCGCACAGACAGCCGTCAAAAGCCCGAAGGATCACACCCGGAAAGAGGGAGCAGTCACTTTTCATGAGCAGATTAATGCCTGTATATATTATCACAAAAGGTTTTGTAATGCAAGTGTTTTTTTCGCTTTTTTTAGGCCAAAACTGAAAAAATCAAAAAAGCGGTTGATTATTTACACGACGTGTGTTATCATGATATGGAAAAAAGCCTGTCTGATACCGCATATGATCACAGCTTTTGCTTATAACAATAATGATAACGGAGGTTGCCGCTTTGGACGCACTGAAAATTACTGCAGGTATTTTGCTGCTGATAGCCTGTATCCTGCTGATTGTCTTGTTTTTGATGCAGACAAGTAAACAGTCCGGTATAAGTTCGCTTACCGGTACGCCGGATTCTTATTTCAGCAAAAATAAGAGCAAGACGCTTGATGCAAAGATCGTGAATTTGACCCGTATCTTTGTCGTTGTTTTTTTTGTTCTCACGGTTGCGCTGAATATTTTTGTCGCACATCTGAAGTAAGGTCTTTCAAATGCCCTGCAGCAAACGGCAGGGCTTTTTTATGTCCAAATATTGCGTCTAATACGGGCTTTCCGTACCATTAACCGATATCAAAATAAAATGGAGTTGAGATAATTTGAACGAAAAACTGGCTGAACGGATTTTATCCGTTCTCTATCACGCAGGACGCAACGGCATGCGGTTTGCTGATCTGATGCAGCGCTGCCGCGTTACGCGCACGGCACAAGGTGAATTCCGCACTTGTTTGAAAACACTGGAACAGCAAAACGACATTACGGACACCCGTTTTATGCTTTATCACAACAAAGCCGCAGGGATATGTGAAGCAACCGTCACCCGCTTAAGCCGTACTTTTGGCTTTGTCCGCCGTAAAGAAGATGACATCGAGGTTTTCGTTCCCGGAAAATTTTTCATGGGGGCAATGGTAGGCGACCGTGTAATGGTAGCTCCCATCCCACCGCGCGGAGTTTCTCCGGAAGGGCAGATCGTCAAAATTTTGGAGTACGGACGCGCTGAATTCACAGGCGTCATGACGGTGGAGAATGGCGCTGCATATGTTCAGCCCGACAGTATGATCAAATTCCCAATCCGCCTTACAGCCCAAGATATGGCGGCTGCAAAGCCCGGCGATAAAATCCGCTGTACCATTGCGCGGCGCGGTAAAACCCACGCGGAGCATGTTGCGCGTATTCTGCAAAGCTACGGGGACAGTCAGACCGCCGTACACTGTGCAGAGGCCATTCTTGATTTAAACGGCATTCAGCGTACCTTTCCTGTTATGGTAGAAGATGAGGCCAATCAACTTGCTGCACGCGGCCTCTCCCCGACAGATTATGAAGACAGATCCGATCTTCGCGCACTCCCGATTTTTACGATAGATTCCGCTGAATCAAAAGATCTTGATGACGCCATCTCTATTTCCCGTCTTGAAAACGGATATCTTCTTGGCGTGCATATCGCAGATGTCTCACACTATGTACGTGAGGGGACTCCGCTTGATACAGAGGCCTTTCGCCGCGGTACCAGCATTTATTTTGCCGACCGCGTGATACCCATGCTGCCGCAAGCGCTTTCCAATGGAATTTGCTCGTTAAATCCGCAGGAAGACCGCCTTGCCTTTTCTTGTTTTATGGACATTTCAAAGGACGGAAAGCTTTCTGGTTACCGGTTTGAAAAATCCGTCATCCGTTCCCGTGTGAAAGGTGTTTACAAGGAAGTCAATTCGATTTTAGACGGAAGCGCCGACAATACCATAAAAGAAAAATATGACGGGCTTATCGATTCTATCTTTTTATTGAAAGAGCTCGCCGATATTCTAACGGAATGTAAGCGCAAACGCGGCGCACCAGAAATTGAAACCAGTGAAAGCTATATTGTTTTAGACGAGAACAGCGTGGCTGTCGACATCAAGCCCCGTTCCCGCGGTGCGTCTGAAGTAATGATAGAAGAATTTATGCTGATGGCCAACGAAGCTGCTGCAACGTTTGCAAAAGAAAAGCGCATCCCATTCGTATATCGTGTACACGAACCGCCGGCGGAAGATAAGCTGGACAGCCTGCACGATGCATTGCGCGCACTTGGCCAGCCCGCTTCCGAGATCAAACCCGGCCTTGCACCAAAAGTCCTTGCCGAAACACTGGAACGCGCTAAAGGGGAGCCGTGTTTTCCTCTCATTAACGTCTTGGTTCTGCGCTCTATGTCCAAGGCCAAGTATCTCGAAACGCCCTTAGGGCATTACGGCTTAGTCCTCCAGAATTACGCTCAGTTCACCTCGCCGATTCGCCGATATCCGGATCTCTCGATTCACCGAATCCTATCCGACTTTCTGCGCGGCGTTCCGGCTCAGCAGATTACAGAACATTATCATGGCTTTGTAAAAAAATCGGCACAGCAGTCTACCTCAACTGAAATTGGAGCCATGGCGCTGGAGCGGCAATGCGACGATTGCTATAAGGCAGAGTATATGAAGGCGCATGTTGGAGAAGAATGCAGCGGCTATATTTCCTCGCTGGCTCCTCATGGCATTTACGTCGAACTCCCCAATACCGTCGAAGGGCTAATCCGGAACGAGAGTCTCCCGGAGGGTGAGTATGACCGAAATGAAATGATCCTGTTAAAAAATCTAACAACCGGAGAAGTTTACCGCATTGGTGACCCAATTCGTGTCAAATGCACTTCAGCCGACGTCAGCAGTGGAAAAATCGATTTTGTCATGGTAAAGTAACGCGGTATTTATCCCAACAGGGATTCCTTCCCCCCTCATACAACAGCCAACCGGTGAGATACAAAACATTTTGTATCTCACCGGTTGGCTGATTTGCTTTTTCTTTAGATTATCAATATCCTGTTTCCGCATAACGCTCTTTCATGCGGCGATTATATTCCGGTCCGTCTGCAAAATTTTCACTTTTTAATATCGACGGCGTAATTCCATGTTCTTTCATCAAACTCTCCACCGCCTGTGCACAGACACTCCAAAGAGCCACGGCGGCCGAAATGCCCGAAGCGGCTGCAAATCGCACATCCACACCTTCTATTTCAAGCATTGCTTCTGCCGCAGGCGCACAATTGTCAATGACAAAATCTGCACACTCAAACAGGCGCTTACCGCTTTTGTGCAGGCTTTCTACCGACTTAGAATATTCCACGGAAGTCAGCGCCACCACGGTGAGCCCGAATTTCTTCGCTTCAATCGCCAAATCGATAACATTCTGGCTTTTACCAGAAACAGATCCAATGATAATCATATCGCCCGGCAGAGCGCTGGACTTTTTCAACGCATATGCGGCAAGGCCGGTCATATCCTGATCTACAGCGCTGCGGTCACGCGGGCGTACGCTGTCATCAACTGCTAAATCATATTTGAAAGCTTTTAAAAACAGCACACCACCGCCACGGTAGATTAACTCGCTATTTACGATGTGGCCCGTATCGAACACATGCACAGCACCGCCTTTCGCAACGCAGTCCGCCATCGCCTTTCCTACTGCAACACAGACGTCATGCTGTGTCGTCGTCACTGTCTTTACCTGCTGCAAGATCCTCTCCTGATACCGATCAATCAAATTCATTTTTGTTTCCTCCTAACTTTTTTCAATAAGAAAATCTTTATATTTTTTCTGATAAACCGCCCAATCCCCTGTGTTAATCCGTTGGCCGTGCATTATCATACAGAGAAAAATGCCGCCGATGACCGGCTCAAACATCGGCCGATATACTGAAATGTCCGGATAAAATCGTTTCAAGCATCCTTCAAATCCATCCCGCATATCCCGGCAATACCGGAACACGCTCCCCGTTAGGCACACGGGGATGTCGCGCGGCAGATTGCGCGTACGGATCATTTCCATACACTCCTCCGCCAATCGGACCCCAGCTTCTTGCAATATGGAAATTGCCCGGCGATCCCCTTGCCCAGCCGCTTTTTCAACCGCTTTACAATATGAGCCAATCTGAAAAGCCGGCGCCTTTTGCCGGTAATAGATAATATCGTATAAATGTGCCCTGCTCTCGATTCCGTACTCTTCAGACAAAATGGAATACAGCGCTCCCGGCTGTTCCAATTTTTCAAAAACACGCATCATAAACCGGAGTGCCTGTTGGCCGATCCAGACCCCGCTCCCGTCGTCCGAAAGCAAATATCCCCATCCACCGATCACATCTTTCTCCATTCCATCGCGCACATAAAACACATCGCTTCCAGTACCGGAAAGGACACAAATCCCTGTATCTATCCCGCACACCAATGCGCCAATGCTTCCTTCTCCGGAAGAGAGAAAATGCTTGCATCGGATATGACGCCGGATCGCCCTTTCGTACCGCTCGCTGTCTTGTGAGGCAAACAAGATTTCTATTTCCTCAACCTGATTTCCAGCTTGCTCCAGCATTTGGCACAGGCAATCTTCCATATGCCGTTCCGCTTCCGCCGCAGAGTGTACTGTACCGTTGACGCCGCCCGATCTTCCGGAAGCAAGAATCGTATATGTCTCGTCAAAGAGCACACCCTGCAGTTTGCTGCCGCCGCCATCAAACGCAATATAATACTTCATGATCTTCCTCAATTATAAAAAATCTGGTCATGATATTCTTCAAAAATCCGTTTGTTGTGTTCGTCCCCGCCGTCTAAATTTGCGCTTAAAAAGACCGGCGGAACCTCCCCGTTCTCCAGAATGCGGCCCACCGTTTCAATCACTACTGCATTGATCAATGCAGCGCCGCATGCCGTCGAAGTCGGTCCAATTTTTTCAGGAAGCCCCTTAAGTGTTACTGCTGCGTCTCCAACATCCCCTTTATTATCCAGTACAAAATCACAAACTTCAAACAGCCGCTTACCTGATGGATGGCGCGACGTCACGGCTTGAGAATATGCCACATTGGTAATTGCCGCAGTCCGGACACCGCGCGTCTTTGCCTCTATCGCCATTTCAATTGGTACATTATTTCGCCCGGAGACAGAGTGAATCAGCAAAAAGTCACCGTCCTTCAGCCGGTTTTCCTCCACCAAAATTTTCCCAAGCCCATTCAAACGCTCCAGCTTGCTCGTCATCGTAATGGGCCGGGTATTTAACATAAAGCCTGGGAAAAAGATCGGGTTGAGTATCGCCAATCCCCCCGTCCGGTAAAAGACTTCTTCTGCTAAAATCCCCGCATGGGAACATCCAAAGATATAAACGCTATGCCCTGCTTTCAGCGTGCTGCAAATGGCTTGCGCAACAGCGGAAATTACTTCCTTTTGTTCCTCCCATGCGCGCTGAATGGTTTTCTGTACAATATCGATATATCCATCTGCATACATCAAAAATCCCCTCTTTTCTTGTTGTTTAAAAATAGAATATACGCTTGCACAACATTTTGCAATGATATATGATGTTAATATATTGATTTTTTCTGCTAAGAGGTGTGCACTTGTTTCATTTAATTCATTGGATTGTTGATTATTTGCATCCACAAGGATTTTGTATTGACCGCCCAAACGGCATGGATATGTACACAATTTTACTTTTTAAACAATCGATTACAATATGGCAAGACGGAACCTTTATACAGACAGGAGAAAATGCCTGTATCCTTTTTACACGCGGTGCCAAACAACTCTATTTTCGTGACAATGGCGATTATACGCATGACGGCGTCTTTTTTGAAGGTAAGATGCCGCAAGAAATATGGGAAACATTGGGCATTCCAACCAACACTGCATTTTATCTTCGGAATCCTAAAATCATTTCTACTTTAATTCAAGATATTGCTGCTGAAGCTGCGCTTAAACAGCCGCATTCGCCTGAAATTATTGATTTGCTTTTGCGAACCCTTTTTCTCCGCCTTTCAGATGGAATGTGCCGTGGCAGCAACATAGGGGATGGATATTTTCCCCAATTCCAACAAATCAGGCGCCGCATTTTCAAACAGCCTGCTGCCGACTGGCACGCAGGTATTTTGGCTGAGGAACTTCACATCAGTGTCTCACGTTTTCACCACTTATATAAATTGTTTTTTCAATCCACTTTAACACAAGACGTGATTCAAAGCCGCACCGATTATGCGCAGTACCTGCTGCGCAGCAGCAGCCAAACCACCAATGAAATTGCTTCGCTTTGTGGATATAACGCTACAGAACACTTTATCCGGCAATTCAAAAAACAAACCGGACTTACCCCGGGCCAGTACCGCCGCAATAATGCGGCTATGAACCGCAAATAGCGGCGCCCAATACATTTTGCCCTTGCTTAAATGTCAAAAGATATGAAACAGGGACAAGGCCCTTTTTTAGAGCCTTGTCCCTGTTTCATATCTTTTCTTGTTTATTCGCAAATCTTAAACGTTTTGATTTCAAACGGCTTGATCGTAAAGGTATAATCCGCAATTTGTTCTGCTGCCTCTCCAATCTCGTTTTCCATCAAGTCGCATTCAACAATACGCTTCATTTCCGTATGCCAAGTTAACGTAACCGCTGTACGTGCGTTATGGTCTTCATACATCCGCACGATGATGCCGCTGCCGTCCTCAGCTGGTTTTACTGTCTCCGCGATCACATTGTCTGCACTTAAGGTAAATAAGCTTGCTGCATCAAATGTACCGTTTCCGTCCTGCTCCATACGCAGCGCAACAGCTGGCACATTTAAGCAGTATGCCTCTTTTTGCACATATGCCGCGTTGTAGTCCCCGATATGCGGCAGCAATGCATAGGTAAAGAAATGCTCCTCCTGATCTGTCGTTGGGTTTGGAAGAATGCCGGATTTAATCAAACTCAGCGTCATTTTTCCATCATGGATATCATGACCGTATTTGCAATCGTTTAAGATCGATACGCCATATCCGCCTTCTGATACGTCAGCCCATTTGTGGCCGCAGACTTCAAACTTTGCACCATCCCAAGAAGTATTTTTATGCGTAGGCCGTTTAAGACTGCCGAATTGGATATCGTATGTAGCTTCCGATGCATTGACATCGATTTCAAATTCTGTTTTCATCAAAAGCTGATGCTGCTTCCAATCTACGTATGTCTTAAAATCAATTCGGCGGCTCTTCGTATAAAAAATAACATCCTGCACAATGTCAGACTCACAAAAACGATAGATGAGGCGCAGCACAATCCGCACAGGTCCGTTTTCGATCCATTCTGCGCTTTTTAAATCGTCCACAACCCAGCTCTTTTGCGTGTAGTAGATGTCGATATCCCAGTTATCATAATAAATCGGCTTATCTTCATAAACACGCAGCACGTTTCCTAAGCCGTTTGGCTTGAGCACTTCCCGCTGTGCCTCTTTATCAAAAATACTTGTAAACTGGCCAAGGTTGTTGAGCTTAATCCTATAATAAGGCGTCTCTATTTCGTGAAGCGTTTTGATCGTAATCCCGTTTCCAGCAGGAACCGGCTCTTTCACCGGCGTCAAAACGGTATAGCCTTTTGCAGGAACCTTTGCGCCTGCAATCAGCAGATCACCTGAAACGGTACGCTGAACCGGCAAAACATCGCCAAAAGCGGTTTGGAACGCTGTAACGTCCGCATAGCTGTTTGCCGGGATTTCCACCGCATCACTTCTTTCAAACGAAAGAGAGTTAAAGATGACCAAATCATCCTTTTTCGCTTTAAGCGCTTTTGCGATTGCAGCAGTCTTTTCCTCAATTAGCTCATGCGCCCGTTTTTCAAGCGCTTCATACTGTACTTTTGTAACCTCGTATACTTCTTTGATGGAGGAACCGGGCAGAATATCATGGAACTGATTTAGAAGAATTGTTTCCCAGCTTTTATAAATTTCTTCTGCATCATATGGTACCCCCAAAAGCGATGCCAATATGCTGTAAAATTCAACATCCTGCCAAAGCAATTCACATTTGCGGTTACTGCGCTTGTTTCTCGCCATCGTGGTATACGTACCCCGATGATACTCAAGATACAGCTCACCAACCCACTTCGGCAAGTCTTTATTGCCGGCGGCACGGTTATACAATTCTTTAAAATACTGATGCGAGGTTTCCATCCGGACCTTTGGCGCACCGGTCACACCGTTTTGCAGCCGCACCCCGGTTTCAATCATTTCACGGGTTGGGCCGCCGCCTCCGTCACCCCAGCCATAGGAAATCAAAATATCGTTATTGATATCTTTTTGCTGGTAGCGCTCCCATCCGCGCATCAGGCAAATCGGATCCAGCTTTCCATTATAAGTTGTATAAAAGCTGTCCTTTGGCTGATCTACATCCTGCGTCGTAATTAAATGCGTAAAAATCTCAGTCCCGTCGATCCCTTTCCACCAGAAAGTGTCCATCGGCAGCTCGTTAAACTGATTCCACGCAATCTTTGTCGTCATAAAGTACTGAATACCGGACTTTTTCATGATCTGCGGCAATGCTGCAGAATAGCCAAACACATCCGGCAGCCAGAGAATCTCATTTTCCTTTCCGAACTCTTCTTTAAAAAACTTTTTCCCATGTAAAAATTGGCGTACAAGGCTTTCACCAGAAGTAACGTTGCAATCCGCTTCAACCCACATACCGCCTTCCGGCTCCCAACGTCCCTCGGCGACACGCTGTTTAATTTTTTCAAATACTTCCGGATAACGCGCCTTCAAAAAGGCATAAAGCTGCGGCTGGCTTGACATAAATTTATACTCTGGATATTCATCCATAAGTTTTAGAACCGTTGCAAACGAACGTACAACTTTTTCTCTGGTCTGTTCAACCGTCCACCACCATGCCACATCGATATGCGTATGGCCGATGCAAGTTGCAATGACATCATCCTCACCCGCAAGCTTTGTATAAATTTCCTCTTTTACAAACGCATTGCAGGCACGAACCGACTCATAAAAAGATTCAGAGTACGGCACACGCAGATCCAGCATATTAATTGCCTTTTCAAGTGCAAGCTGCAATTTAATCCTGCTCTGATTGTCCCGTTCCAAATGGCTCACGATACGATTTGGAATATTTAGATTATAGTAGCAGCTTTGAATTTCAGGATCAATCTCCTCCATCTGAGCTGAAAGGCGCAGATGCGCTGTTGACCCCTGATTGTGGTCATTGTCGCGTCCTGTGTAGGCTTGCAGGTCTATTACATACCGATCGCCAGCCTTTGCACAGTCCGTAATCCGAACTTCCTGATGGTTCGTATCTAGCCCCTGTGTGACCTCGCCGTTTACAAATAACAAAAATTGAGGGTTTACCGCATCCCAAAATGTGACCTGGGTGACAAAATGCAGCCACAGCGGTTTTCCGTCAAAGCAATCCGGTACAATAACTTCTGCGCGGAACCAATAATGCTTATCGGGCCCCGGCCATATATCACGGTCGGTATCAAACGCGCGCCACTCTTCCGCAGCTGCGTCCGCCTCGGCAGGTGTTAGGTAGAAGCCCGGTTTCATTTGAAAACCAGTGATCGGCACAGTCTGCACCGTTGTCATGGCCAAAAGATCTGTACAGATTTTGTTGACCCGTTCATATCTGTAATTTTCCATATCACATACTCCTTTTAATGTACGTTCCATCAAACAAAAAAGCAGCCAACAAAAGCGCGCTTTCGTTGGCTGCTTTCCCGTTTAACAGAAAATATGCCGTCGGCAAGCCTCGCTTACAGGGAGTTTTCCTTCATATAGTTCAGCACGTCGTCGACAGTAGTAAACGCAAGGCCCGTCACCGTATCAGCGCAGCCATAATAAATGGCAATGCGGCCGGTATCCGCGTCGGTAAGTGTTGCGCATGGGAATACAACGTTCGGGACATCCCCCACGCACTCATATAGTTTCTGCGGAGAGAGCAGATACGGTCTGGTGCGGTATTTTACTTTCCATGGTTCATCAATATCCAAAAGCGCAGCGCCAAAAGAATATACAAAACCATTACAGCTGTTTAAGACACCGTGATAAAACAACAGCCAGCCTTCGTCCGTTTCAATCGGCACAGGGCCCGGGCCAATCTTTTTAGACTGCCATGCAGAACGGTCGTCATTGATAATCCCCATAACATACCGATGTCTGCCCCAGTATACCATATCCGGGCTTTCAGAATAGAAAATATCGCCAAACGGCGTATGTCCGGTATCAGAAGGACGGGAAACCATTGCGTATTTTCCATTGATCTTGCGCGGGAATAATACACCGTTTCTGTTATAAGGCAGGAAAGCATTCTCGCACTGGACAAATTTCTTGAAATCGTATGTATACGCAATGCCGATAGTCGGTCCGTGATAACCATTGCACCAAGTGACGTAATACCTGTCTTCAATTTTTAGTACGCGCGGATCATAGCGATACTCTCTTTTAAGGATTTCCGGATCGTCGCCTTCAAATTTGATCGGCTCGTCTTCAAATTCCCATTTCAAACCGTCTTTTGAACGGCCGACAAAAATGTCCATTGAACGGGAACGGTTGTCACAGCGGAACACGCCGATAAAGCCGTCTTCCCACGGAATAACCGCACTGTTAAAAATAGAATTGGAATCTTTCTGCTCGTCTCTTTGGATAATTGGGTTCTGGTCGTAACGCCAGACAATGTCTCTGCAGTTTGCCGGTTTGTCCTGCCACGGAATATTCGGGAGGGCATTGCCGATGATTTTAGCCATAACATTACCTCATTCTCCGGCGGCGTTTGATAAAGCCGTTTCGACGCCTTTTCCGCCGGGAGGCGTCCGGCTTATTTCCGATCAGGGAACGGCGTGCCTGCCCGCATGCCATTCCGCAATATCTATTGTCATTATAAACGATAGGCGCCGTTTTTTCAATCGTTTTTGTTGAAATTCATTAAAAATCATTTCACAGTACGGTATATTTCCGCTTCACAATATATGGATACTCCATTCTAAACGATATGCTGCCTTCTTTTAAGCGGTTTCGCAGCGCTGATACTATTTTTACTCATCCTGTTTGGACTTACAAAAAGCCATGTAATCTGTATAAAGCTTTTCAGAAGACGGATGTCCCGCAAATGCGCCGGAGCCAGGCTTGTTCATCAAACCCGGATATTCATATATCAAAATTTCTTCTACATACGGCGAAACTGCCTCAAGCTGTTTTTTCACCCGCTCAAAAGGCGCCGGAAGCAGTGCGGATTTGTATACCTCCCCTTCAAATTCGAATACCTCAACATCTGCCCAGAGTTTTGCGCGGCCAGCTTTGTCATGCACGCGCTTTAGCCTCTCATAGAAACCGGCGCTTTCCGCAAGTTTCGTTTTCTGTACCCCTATCTCATCCTGGTACGCCATAAAATCAATATCTAGCGCTTCTAGATCACGGATATACTGATCGTCGGCAATCACATCCCGCGTACCGTACGGTCCGATCAGCGTTTTAAAGCGGCTACCCATTTTATGGATCTCCGCAGAAGACAAATTAACATAATGCATAAATTCGGGTGAAAGATGGCCTTTAATCCAAGTTTCATCCGGATAATACCAACCATAAAAGCTCTCATGGTGCCCGTAAAGGGCGGACAACTCATTAATTGCCGTAAGCATCCGCTTGAGCACCGCAGGATCCGTCATATTTCCGATAGGATCCATCCAATCTCCATAAAATCCGGTGCTGATGAAGACGCGCATTTGCTGACGGTCGGCCTCATCTAAAAGCACTTCTATTGGATCGGCACATCCAATTTCCCATTCTGGAAAAATGCGAGTCTTAAAATACGCCTTGAAATGGAGCGCTGTCGCCAAAAGTGCGATATACCGCATGCCGGCTTCCTTCATCTCCCGGATTTTTTCACGCCATTGCTTTTCTGAAAAAGCAGTAAGCGCTGTGTTCCAGTACTTCCCCTCCGCTTCATTGTGATGCAAAAACTCAAACCATGTTCCCGTAATCCGTTTTGCCTCCATATCCATTCCTCCTTTCGGCGCAGTGTATCCCGCCGTTTCTCTTTTGTTACCATACCACAATGGCGGGGGGATGTAAACGGTTTCTTCAAAATAAATACGGTTTCTTTTCCGACGATAGGGGACGACAGCGGCTGAAAACCGCTGCCGTCCTTTCTGTTTTCATTGTCCTGCCGTTTGGTTTATCCCGTATTTTTCCCTTCCTGCATAAAGGATCTCTCGAAGCTCATCCATTGTGGTATATTCGCCCTCCCCT
>CAJFJV010000025.1 GCA_904384225.1 uncultured Oscillospiraceae bacterium
AGTAGATTCCGGTTTCACCGAATTGGGGACAGCAACGATAACAGCAGGGACAGAGGCAAATGAACTGCTTGAAGCGAGTGTGGAATTTGAACCGGCCACAGGACGCTATGTCAGGATTACTGTAACGGAATGGCATAAGCAGCCAAACGGTGATAATGACTGGCCAGCCATGGTGGAAGCCGCTGTGTATGGTGCAAATGATACTATGCCGGTCAAATTTGCAAATCAGCGTCCGGTTGCATATGCGGCAATATACAGCATTACCGATACCATTGTGAAGGAAGTCGCAGATGGCGAAACGCTTGATATGGCTGAGTATGCCAACAAGGCGGCTACGATCCGCGGCACTGCGTATGAAACACTGGATGAACAGCTTATAAATGGTGTGAAATTCATTGCAGAGGATCTTGATCTGTCGGCAAAACCAGAAGAGCGCTTTACGATATCAATTGTTGACCAGAACCGTCAGCCGATTGAAGGCAGCATAATTGACCTTGGCAAAGATGCAACTTATACGGTCCTTTATAAAAATGCAGCTGGGGAGACAGCGGCAACGTTGACTGTTTTAGTTGGAGACGGCGGTGAGATTACGACGCCGGATGTTATTACCCGCGATCCGTTAATCCTTTACGCGACAACAGCAACAGGGCAAGCAGAGAGTGAGCTCCCGAAGTTTGCGTTTGACGAAGATGAATCAACAAAATGGTGCCCCGGCGGCAATGCAGTTCAATCTCAGCTGATTATTGACGTTGGCGCCTATTATACCGTTACGCAGTGGGATATGTCGCACGCTGGTGTTTCTTCGGATGGATCCGGGCGCAACACGCGTGATTTTGCACTACAGATCCTGAAAGAGAAAAATCCAACGGCAGAGCAGCTTGCAGATGTCAATTTCCTGACCAACGACGATAACTGGATTACGGTGGCCTCTTATGAGAACAATCAGGAGGATCGCACTTCCTATACCTTTACAGAAGCGGTTGTAGGACGATACTTCCGTCTGAATGTGACAAAGGGAGATTCCTCCTCCTTATGGCCGTCTACCCGCATTTATGAATGGAGTATGATGGGAATCCCCTATAAAGAGGACGCCGGCGAAGTCGACAAGTCGGAACTGGAAGATTTAATTGCAGAGGTTGCCGGCTATGTTGAGAGCGAATATACACCAGACAGCTGGAGCAGCTTTGAGGATGCTTTGAATACGGCGCAGGAGGTTGTAGAAAACAACAATGCGACGCAAGAAGAAATTGACTCTGCGCTCAGCGGACTTAAAGAGGCAAAAGACAGCCTTATAAAGAGAGCGGATAATAGCGAGCTTTCCGAATTGGTCAACGCAGTTTCCGGATACAGTGAGGATAATTATACGCCGGAAACATGGGAGGTCTTTGAGAAAGCATTAGAAAAGGCAGAAAGCGTTCTGGCGGACGGCAATGCGACAGCAGAAGAAATAGCAGATGCTGTTGCAGAATTAACTGCGGCAAAAAATCAGCTTGTAGGACGTGCAGACAAGACACTGCTCAAAAACCTGATAGATGAAGTTGCAGGCTATACGGAAAGCGACTATACTTCAGACACTTGGGCGGTATTGGATCAAGCGCTGCAGGAAGCACAAAAGGTATATGAGGATTTGAACGCATCTGAATCAGAAGTAGCGAATGCTGTAGCAGCACTTGATGCAGCAAAAGCACAGCTGTTAAAGCGTGGAGATAAGTCAGAACTCAGTGCGTTGGCAGATAAAGCAAAGGAAACGCTGGAATCTGAAAAAGTTTATACGCAAACCACGCGTACGGCTTTAGAGCAGGCATTGGATACGGCGGCTTCTGTTTTGGAAAAGGCAGATGCCGTACAAGATGAGATAGATTCCGCATATGCTGTTTTACAGGCTGCTTATGACGGTTTGGTAGACATTACGGAGCTGACCGCGCTTTGTGCGGAAGGTGAGGCCGTCAGAGCGAAAGAAGCAGAGTTTACTGCGGATAGTTTCGGGCAATTTGTAGCGGCATTAGACGCGGCAAAAGAAATTCTTGAAAACCCGAATGCGGATCAGGAGGCGGTCGATACAGCGGCTAAGGCACTAAGCAGTGCTGGAGAAAACTTGAAAAAATCCGGTGAAAGCGAGAGCCTGGCGGGACTGTTGGATTCTGCTAAAGACGAGGATCTAAGCAAGTATACGGATGAGAGCGCAGATATGATCCGTGATGCAATCGAACAGGCTGAAAAAGTGATTGCGAATCGCGGTACGAAAGAAGAGGTAGAAGAAGCGTATCAGGCGCTTCAGGATGCGCTGAACAACGCGCAGCTGAAGCCGGATGAACCTTCCAAGCCGGAAAATCCGGATACTGGAGACAATATGCCGTTCTCACTGCCGATCATATTTGTTTTGGCTGCCGGTGCGGTCTTTATCCTTCGCCGTCGGTATGGCCAAGAATGATTTGATACTTATAGTATTTCGATCTCCTAATTAAAAAGGACGAAGTCGGGCGCCCCTTTTGGGACTCCCGGCTTCGTCTTTTTTATACGCATAGGACAAGGAAGCGGCACATAAAATACAACCAATCTTGTGCTCGATACGTTTTTGCAGCGGTAGCCGAGAGCAAAAGCGGAAACGGGGAGTGGTCAGATTGAAAAAAAAAGCGGCATTCTTGCTGGCTCTAATTCTGTTCTTTGTAAGCATTCCAGTCAAAGCAAGCCATACGATTTCTGCGGCTTCATACATTTTGATTGAAGCTTCTACCGGACGTGTCCTTGCGGCAAAGGAGGAAGACACCCGCAGACCAATAGCCAGCACTACTAAAATTATGACAGCTCTTTTAGCATTAGAGGAGGAAAACAACCGCGCGCGCTTTATTGTAGACAGTGAGGCAATTAAAGTAGAAGGCACATCGATGGGCTTACAAGAAGGAGATGAGGTAAGCCTGTATGATCTGGCAGGCGGAATGCTCTCAGCTTCTGGGAACGATGGGGCAAATGCCGCTGCTGTTCAAATCGCAGGCAGTATTGAGGCTTTTGCGAATAAGATGAATGAAAAAGCGGCGGCACTATCTATGACGAATACGCACTTTGTCACGCCGTCAGGCTTGCATGACGAACAGCATTATTCGACAGCGGCAGATATGGCAAAATTGGCGCGTGCCGCACTCAAAAATGAGGATTTTGCATATCTCTGTTCTCAGCAGACTGTTCAGCTTCATTATGGCAATCCGGCGTATAAGCGTACGCTTTCCAATCATAACAGATTGCTTTCCTCATATTCAGGCTGTATTGGCGTAAAAACCGGCTTTACCAAAAAAGCAGGCCGTTGCTTAGTATCGGCCGCTAGACGCAATGGCGTTACGCTGATTTGCGTAACGCTAAATGCGCCGGACGATTGGGCTGACCATACGGCATTGCTTGATTACGGCTTTTCAGCCGTCAGATCCCGGGCTGTCAGCCCAGATGTATCAGATGTGTCAATTCCAGTTGTAGGCGGAACCGGTTCAACAGTACAGGCGGCGCTCTTGTCGCCAGGAGAGACCGTACTGACCGAAGAAGAGTGGGAACATGTTGAACGAGAGATTGAATGTTATCCATTCCTCTACGCACCTGTGAGCAGGGGAGATCTTATTGGTTTTGCGGTTTACTCTCGTGAAGGCGAAGAAATTTGCCGGATCCCTCTGGTTGCATGTACAGAGGTGGAATACGACAATACGGCGTATCAGCCGTCTTTCTGGGAGAAGATCGTAACCTTTTTTAAAGAGCATATCCGGTTTTTGAATTAAAGGATAATTTCTTAGAATGGATTTCACGGAAAACATTTGCTCCGTACATTGCAAAAAAGAGAGAATTATGATAGACTGAAAATAAATTAAAGCATACTTTCACGTTCAAAATGTCGGCAAAGGCCGGCCCATTTTTCGGGCCGGCCTTTGCCGGAGATGGTAGTATCAGGAGGATAAAAAATGGAACCATACAGCGTCGGATGGCAAACAGGTCCGGCTGTTGCGCGGGCAGTAATTGACGAGGTTAAAAAGGTTATTTGTGGTAAGGACGAAATCGTTGAGCGGGTTATGATTGCCATACTTGCAGGCGGACATGTGCTGTTGGAAGATATGCCAGGGGTTGGGAAAACGACGCTGGCGCTCGCTTTTTCGCAAGCGATGCAGCTTAAGCATAAGCGGATTCAATTTACGCCGGATGTTATGCCGAGCGATGTAACGGGTTATACCATTTACCAAAAGCAATCCGAGCGTTTTGTATTTGTTCCTGGTGCGGTAATGTGCAATCTGCTTTTGGCAGATGAGATCAATCGTACCTCATCTAAGACACAAGCTGCGTTGCTTCAGGTAATGGAGGAGGGATGTGTCACTGTTGAACAGAAAACATATGATTGCCCAAGCCCTTTTACAGTTATTGCAACACAAAACCCATATGGCTACGCAGGAACACAGCTCTTACCTGAATCTCAGCTTGACCGTTTCTTAATGAGGCTTTCAATGGGATATCCGGATGAGGGAAGTGAAGTTTCCATGCTGCGTACGAAGATTGCCGGGTATGAACCGGAAGTACAGCCGGTTGCAGATGAGGAGCGGGTAAAGGCAATGCAGGCGGAGGTAAACGCCGTTTTTGTACATGATGACCTGCTTTATTATATTACGCGTTTATCCGCGGCGACACGCCATGATCCAATGATCTCATTAGGTGCTTCCCCAAGGGGATCGATCGCTTTGCTGCGTACAGCAAAAGCACAGGCTTTTCTGGCTGGAAGAAATTATGTCGTACCTTTTGATGTAACATCTGTTATCGAGCCGGTTATGTGCCATCGTCTCGTGCTAAGCCCAAAGGCGAAAGCGGCTGGGATTACGGAACGCGAACTCGTGCGCCGTCTTTGCGGTGCGGTTGTGCCGCCGCGTATTGATCATTTTGGTGGAACAAGATGAAGCACCAGCGTTTAGTCAGCGTAGTAGTCCTTCTTGCTGCAGTGGTAGTGGGCGTTGCCGTAGCGGATTACATCGGCATGCTTTTTGCACTGATGGTATTGAGCACTTTCCTGCTTTCCTTTATATTGCTTCCTTTTTCTTTGATTGGGCTTTCATTATCCCCACAGCATGTTTTAGATACAACGCGTAATGAAAGAACCATATTTCCTTTAAAGGTAGTACGGCGCTCCTTTTTTCCGTGCGGAAAAGTAAAAATTGTATTTTTATTAAGAAATCGTTTTAACGGTTTTTCTACAAAAGAAACGGTTATCATCCGTCCGGTTAAAGGAGAATCTATATTGTCCTGTCCGATACAGTCACCGCATATCGGTATGATTGACATTACCGTTTGGCGCATATGGGTTTATGATTTAACTGGACTTATTGCTGTTCCGCTTAAGGGCCGGGGTACGACAGCTTTTTATACGCTCCCGGAGGGCGAATCAGTGTGGGATGGCTCTATTGTACCACAGGAGACAGAGGATAACGAGGAAACCGATCCAAGTCGTCCCGGAAATAGCCGTCCAGAGCTTTTTGGCGTACATGAGTATATTTCTGGGGATTCGATTCGAGATATTCATTGGAAGCTGTCGGCGCGGCTTGATAAGATGATGGTGCGCGAATATGTCAGGCCGATCCATCATGACGTAAGCCTTCTTCTATTAAACGGAGGAGGCGGTATCTCGCCGATGGCAGCAGATAAGCTCATGGACGTCCTGTTCACACTCAGCCTTTCCTTATTACAGTCTAATATTTCGCATACGCTTTGCTGGTGTGAAGCGGGACAGATGACGGTTATGCGGATTCAGGAGGAAAATGAAATTTTTTTGGCGGTAAAAAGGATTCTTTCGGTGAGGCTGTGTACTTCTTTGGAACTGATTGAATTTTTAAGCGGTACATTGCCGCTGTCTTCTTTTCAAGTAGTTTTGGCCGCCACAACCGACGAAAGGGTGGGAGACTCGGTACGTTTTAAGGAACGTGACGCGCTTCTTTTTGTTGGAGAGACGGCGCCGGATTCTTTATTTGGACGTGCGCCGGCCGTGCAGGCCCTTTCGGAAGACAAAGCAGAATCACCAAAAGAAGCGATAGCGGCTTTGCTTTATCAGGGGGTGCATTGATGAAAGAAAAAATGCACGCTTTTCCCAAAACAATAGATACCGCTTCAGAAGCGCCGGCTTTTGTGGGTGCGTCGCTTAAGCCGGAACGGCCGGCGGCTTTTTTTCCAGCCTTTTGCCGATATGCTACGGTTTGCTGTTATGTTTTCGGCGTATTGCTGCTTTTTGACGCAATGATCCCCGCCGCAGTACACAGTACGAATTCATTTGTGGTACAGGCTGTAACAACGATACTTTCTTTTCCGTTTACGGCACTGCTTGGCGGTTTTTTATTCCCTTTGGCTTTTGTGTGGCTGTTTAGCATAAAAAAGCGGCGCCTTATATGCTGGCTGATAGCAGGGGCTGTGTTTTTAGCACTGATTTTGCTATTTCTTCCAGATCTTTTGACAGGGATACAACTGGTACAGGCTGTTTTAATCAACCAATTGAACCAGCTGTTTGGGCTTGCTATCCCAATTTGGGAAATTCAAAATCCAACGTTTAACGGCTTGTATCATGGGGTTCTGGTTTTTTATGCAGTTTTAGCAGCGTTGCTTTCTTTTACAGCTTCTTGGATTGTCGTGAAGCTGCAGCGTCTATGGCCTTTTCTGCTTTTGACGCTTCCGTTTATGGCCGGCACTTATTATTTGGTGGAAGAGACAGCCGACCTTTCTTTTGTACTGCTGTCCCTGAGTGTGGCGGGTGCGTTTGCAGTGGCGATTTACCGGATACCGCACCAGCATACAAGGCGAAAAAAGAAGGAGCAAATCGTATACGGAAGCACGTCTGCCCCTATGGCGTTGATGGCCTGTGCTTGTGTATCCGTTTTGATTATCGGCCAGATTTATCCACGAGCGGACTACACCCGTCCAGAGCCTTTCCGCATGCTGATGACGAATCCAGGGGAATTCTTTGAAGAGCTGTTCGACGGATGGGGAAACGAGGCGTCCGGCGGTTTATCCGGCGGCACGCTTGGAATGGTGGACCGCGTCGTTTATACAGAGGAGGAACAGCTTATCATATCCGGCGGTGTGGCGGATCCTTTTCGGCCATTCCTTCTCAAGGGCTATACAGGGGCGCAGTATGACGGACATAACTTCCGTGAAGCGCACATACCAGAGCTTGAACGGTTAGAAAGGGAGCTGGCGTCTTATGACGATCAGACATCGCTTTATGAGCTTCTCCAGCCGGGTACGTCAATGTTGGAATATGCGCTGGGCAGTTCAAGGGTAGCTTCGCTTGAAATTGAGAATGTCGGTGCATCGAAGCGTTACGTCTATCTGCCGTACTGGCTTTGCGGCGTAACACAAACTGGCCGAACTCTGTCTCCTTTGGAGGCGGATGGCGACAGAGGAGTAAATCAAACGGGCGCTTTTTCTGAAGATGTTTATTATGTTTATGCGCAGTTGTTTGGGTCACAAAATGTGTTGAATCACCTTTCTGCGGATGAAGCGGAAAGACTGGATACGATAGCAGACAGTATTGTCATATCGGAAGAATACGAGGCACTGATCGCCCAATACACCGCACTTGCCCAACAGTATTATACGGAGCTTCCGGATGATGGCCGGTATGACTGGGCTGTACCTTATTTTGAAGATGCGGATTCGCTTTCAGAAATTTTTAATACGGTCTATTCATTGGTTAGATCCGAAACACAGTATACTTTGTCACCGGGGCGCACGCCGAATAATCAGGATTTTGTAAACTATTTCCTTCAAGAGAGTAAGCGTGGCTACTGCACCCATTATGCCGCTTCAACAGTTATTCTATTTCGCCTGGCCGGTATTCCAGCCCGCTATGCAGAAGGGTATTCGGTCAGTATGGAGGATGTAGAAGGGGATACCGCTGTTATTCGGGACAGTAATGCACATGCTTGGGCAGAAATTTATTTGGAGGGAATCGGCTGGATACCAGTGGATTTTACCCCTGCAGATCGGAGCACACAGCCAGAAAGCAGCGAAGCAGAGAGTTCATCGGAAATATCGGATGAAAGCAGCGAACTGCCGACATCATCAGAAGAGGCTGGCGAGAGTTCTGAATTGCCTTCCGAAGCGGATCCGGAATCGTCTGTTTCAGAATCTCCCGGTGGCCGGCCAGAAACGGATGCTCGAATAGACAGCAGTACTTTGCTTCGTTTGTTTGTCGTTTTGCTGGCTGTTTTGGGTGCAGCTGGAATAGCGGCAGGAGGGGTCCGAATACGAAAGGGCATGCGTGACCGTATGCGTGCAGAAAGCCAAAAAGTTCGGACAGCAAAGGATGTATGCGATGTGTACCGCGATTGCCTGGCTTTGCTCCGCTTTTATGGCTTAACCGAAAAACCGGGCGAAACTTCAGCAGATTTCGCTGCGCGCGTCGATGCATCTTTTCCATTGGAATCACTTTCCTTTGCGCGTATAACAAGGACGGCCGAGCAGGCCCGCTTTTCAAAGGAAACACCATCGATAGAAAGTCGTGCAGAACTGCCGGCGTATTACCGTATGCTGCGCAGACGGATATTAAACGAACTGCGTGGCTTCAAACGGCTTCGTTTTGTTTGGTTTGACGCACTGTAGATTTAGATTTATTGAAAGGGAATACAAAAATATCCCATAGAATGCTTTAAAAGTATTCTATGGGATATTTTTATTAAAATCATGTGTTTGTTAGTATACGGCGATATGTTTCAGATTGACTTCACCGCGTGCCGCAGTAACGGTGACGACCAATTCGTTGGCCTCATCCATTTTTCCAATGAGGGGATTTTGGCGCGAAAAAGGATCAGAAAGGCGGCATATTTTGCGATGGCCAATACAAGTCCCTTGAAACACAGGATATTCTTTTCCACCGGTAAAGGAACCGGATATCATAAAAGTTTCTACGCGCTGGCCCTGTGCGATATCCTCCTCCAATATGATATAGCGAAGATTTCTCTGCGGCGTATGGAAATGGATGCGGTATTGTTTTTGCATAGGCGGCCTGTTAGGGATCTCCTCTATTTGAGCGGGGATGGGCGCGCTGAATTCACGGCGGAGAAGTGAACCAAATTCCTTTAAGCGTGCAACGTCCTGCTCGTCGATCCGGCCGCGTGTATCAGGCGGAACGTTCAAATGGAAACAAGCATTGGCACCAACGCTGGTAAGATAGGTGTCAAAAAGGCGGGAAAGCGGGTGTGGCGTTTCATCCGGATGCCAAAACCAGCCCGGACGAATAGACATGTCGATTTCAGCGGGAACATAAGCAAGGCCTTTTGAGTATAAAATATTGGGAAGGGAGCCGATAAACTGATCTGTGTTATAGATCCCATCAAGAGAACCGTATTCAGAAAGAGGGCCAGGCCCGGTCTGTACTGTGGCATAAGGGCACAGCTCAGTCGGTACGACTGCCCATTCCGCATATCGTGCGTCGCCTGCTTCATTTCCACACCAACGGACATCCGGGCCATAGTCGTTGAAAATGACGGCATTAGGCTGATATTTTCGGATTAACTCAAAATAACGAGGAAAGTCATAAGGCTGTTTACCGCGCATTTCAGGTGAGCAAGCGTTATCAAACCATACACAGAAGATTTCGCCATATCCAGTCAACAGCTCTGTCAGTTGATTGCAAAAGTAATCGTTATACTGCGGTGTTCCATAACTTTCGGCATTACGATCCCAAGGGGAGAGATAAAAGCCGAATTTTAACCCGCCGCGACGGCAGGCTTCGGCCGCCAAGCGTACCACATCACCTTGAAACGGGCTGTTTTTAACACTATGCTCAGTATATGCAGAAGGCCAAAGGCAAAATCCGTCATGATGTTTAGCTGTTATAACCAAAGCCTTCATTCCGGCAGATTTCAAGGCTTCTACCCATTGATCACAGTCAAGTGCGGTAGGGTTGAATACAGATTCCGGTTCTTTCCCATCCCCCCATTCCCGGTTAGTAAAAGTATTCGGGCCAAAGTGGATGAAGCCATAAAAGCCTGTATCGAACCATGCGAGCTGCCGCGGTGATGGCCGAACACTGGCGGCCGCCTCTAAAAAGTTTTTCATAATCTCTGCTCGCTCCATTTCAAAAATAAAGTGAGATTGCTGTACATCTTTTTTGTATCATAACATAAACTGATGTATTGAGCAATCAGATGAAAGAAAAAATTCAAGTTCACAATTTGTTTACAATTTTGTTGTCACAAATTTGAATTATCAGCGTATTTATATGCGGAAAGCGAAATGAACTGTATAATCTTTACGGGAAATATTTTGCTTTTCAGGTTTTAAGATCTTTCGATAGCTTCATACCCCTGAGAAGGAGGGTGGCATATTTTGCCATCCTCCTTTTCTCTTTTATATGGGTATCATGCATTCAAATGTTTTATCGGATCATGGACGGCAAAGAGGTTTGCCGCCATCTATAGAAATGTCCATTGTTTTTTATAAAGACAACAAGCAGTCTGACTGAGACTTATTGAAATACGAATAGGAGGCAAGCCGCCGTTTTATTCATTGTGATAGAGCGGTGAGAATGATATAATATTTTAGTACTCTTTCGGCGATGCAGATGTCTGACAGCTGTATCCGAGTCCTTCTCACAAGGGGCATTAAAGATTAAAGAAAGCTTGATGTTTTGCTCTATACGGATTAGGAGGGTAACAAAAATTTCTGAACAGGAAATTGATAAATTTAAACTATGCGGAGTGAGAAGATAGAATGAAAAATATAAATATCGGCATACTTGCTCATGTTGACGCTGGAAAAACCACATTGACAGAACAGCTTTTGTTTTGTGCGGGTGCAATCCGTCAAGCGGGCGATGTAAATACAGGTACGGCCCGCACGGACTACCTTCAGGTGGAAAGGGAAAGAGGAATATCCGTACGGTCAAGCGCAGTTTCCTTTTCATACGGCGGTATGCAGATCAATATTATTGATACGCCGGGACATGCTGATTTTGCGGCAGAAGTTGAGCGATCGCTTGCGGTATTGGATGCAGCGATTTTAATTGTTTCTGCTGTAGAAGGAATACAGCCGCGTACAGAGCTTTTGATCGATGCTTTAATTGCTACAAAGACAGCGATGATGGTTGTGATCAATAAAACGGACCGTCAAGGAAGCAACGTGTCCAGAGTACTTCAAGAACTTCGCGATAGATGGGAAATACGCCCGGCGCTTCTTTCACATATGGAGGGGGAGGGAAGCCGGGAGGTCATGATCCGTTCTGTAACGGCTGCTGATGCGGCATTTCATGAACTGATGGAACTTTGCTGTGATCTGGATGACGCATTGTTGCTTAGATATCTTGACGACAAAGAAATCAAGGAAGAAGAATGGTGGGACAGGCTGTATACCGCGATCCGTCAAAGGGAAGCAGTGCCGGTGTTATATACAAATGCTTCCCAGGGAAAAGGAATAAAAGAATTGCTGGCATTGATAAAGGCCGATATTCTCCCGCTAAAAAACAGGGAGGATAACCAGCTTTCCGCGGTAGTATACCAAATTTCGCATGATAAGGATATGGGGAGGATTGCCCATGTGCGAATGTTTGGCGGAAGCTTGAAAAGCAGGGACACAGTTGTCCTTCCAAACCAAACACAGCAGAAAATAACGCAGATCCGCCGCTATCAAGGAGAACGGTATCGCGATGTAGGGATTGTTTCAAGCGGTGAAATTGCGGCGCTCTGCGGGCTGTCCAGCGCCAAAGTAGGCGACATAATAGGGGAAGCATGCCCTTATACAGCAGTTCATCTTGCAGCCCCGCTTTTTCGCGTCAGTGCAGAGCCAATAGATCAGAAAGAACGTACAGCACTTCTTTCTGCATTAAATGAACTTGCTGCCGAAGAACCCCTTTTGGATGTACAGTATGTGACAGGAGAACAGGAAATCGACCTAAGTGTAACCGGAACAATCCAATTGGAAATATTAACGGCAATATTGCGAGAGCGGTTTGGCCTTTCGGTGCGGTTTTCCTCTCCAACGGTTATATATAAAGAAAAACCTATAAAAATGGGGATAGGAAAGGATGCCTATACAATGCCTAAGCCCTGTTGGGCAATTGTTGAACTGGCTGTATCACCGTTGAAAGACGGCAGTGGGATTACTTTTTCGTCACGTGTGCCAAACGACCAAATTTTTTATCGCTATCAGCGGCATGTGGAACAAGCGGTCCATCGTGCGGCAAAACAGGGAATCTATAATTGGGAGGCTGTAGATTTTCATGTTGAATTGATAGGCGGAAGCCATCACACTGTACATACGCATCCGTTGGATTTTTTCCTTGCTACGCCGCTTGCATTGTATAAAGCCTTTGAGAATGCTGGAATGATGCTGTTAGAACCAATGGAATTGGCGCGGATTTCAGTCCCGGAGGAATATGCCGGACGCATAATAAGTGATTTGACATCCATGCGCGCCGTATATGATGTGCCTGTCATTCAAAACGGGATTTTTATGGCAGAAGCACGGATTCCTGTTTCAGAGGCTATAGACTATGGAGTGCGTCTGGCATCTGAGACAGCAGGACGCGGCGCAATATCGGTCCGTTTTGACGGCTATGCACCGTGCCCGGAGGGAATTGGAAAGGCTGCGAAGCGGCGGGGACCGGATCCGCGGGACCGGGATCGATATATTCTGACAATGCGCAATGCAATCACTTTGTAAGACGAATGTAGGAAAGAATAAAAATGCACAGAAATTTGACGGGAAAACGTAAAAAAGCATTGCTTTTGCTTGTGTTTTTGTTCGGTTTTTGTTATACTAACTATGGTATTAAGGGTGAAGCAGCCACATGCGCGGAGCCCCGTCAAAGGCGGCTTCTGTGAATGCGGTTTTATAACGAAGGAAGATAGGGAAATGAGACGGATATTCGTTTTGTTACTGGCAGCTATAATAATGTTGTATGCCGTCCCTGTTTATGCTGACGCAGATGTTGTGACGTTTGGTATCAGTGTTTATAATAGTGCCGAGGATGCCTATGTGGTTCCGTATTGTCAGCTAACATGCTCTTCCGCCACAACGTATATGGATACACTGGGGCTTTTAGAAGAACAGGGCAGCCTTTATGCGGACTATGACGAACAGGGATGGCCGTATGCCGTTACCCCTGCTGGAGAGGAAAATGGACAAAAGCTTCAAGCTGTTGGGAATAAAGGCTTTGTGATTAAGGTAAACGGTGTTTTGATAGATGAAAACAATGCCGGTGAACTTGTGTCAGATGGAAGTATAGTGGAATGGATATATACTGACACAGGTGCGTCCTCTTCTGATAATTTTTCTGTAAAGAACAAGGCGATCTTGTGGAATGAATCTTATGCAACTGCACTCCGCGATGCAGGCATTTGGCTTTCTTATCGGGAACAAGAAGACGCTTCTTACTTTATGGCGATGTCCGCAGCAGGGCGTTCTATTTCGAGTGGAACAGTCGTATCTCTTCCTTCTGGCTTTTATGAGGAGGACTATACAGACGCAGCATTTTGTGCAGAAGCATTATTCCTTCTGTCTGTGTGCGGGTACGATGAACAGACGTCGGCAGTGGCGGATTCTATCGAAACGCTGGCTGGGACAGAAATAGCACCAGATAATGTTATGCTGAATATACAAATACTAAGAGCTTTCGATTGCCGTGCTTATGAATTGCCGGAAGGGGCGGAAAATAATAGAGAAATGCTGGTACGGCGTGTTTTGCAGGCACAAAACAGTGATGGCGGCTTTGCGCGGATGCACGGTTTTGATTCTGATCTTGAGGCGACGGTGGAAGCTATTACTGTTTTGTCTGCTTATGAAAGTACACAAGTCGCTGATGCGATACGCCGTGCAGTGTCTTACTTGGCTTCTTGGCTGCAAGAAGATGGGATTCGTCCGTATGGGATGCTTTCTTCTGCACAGGTTACGGCTAAAATTGTTGTAGCTATGGTGTGTGCCGAAATAGATCCGTATGATGAGCGGTTTTCAATAGAAGGCGTTCCGATGGCGGATATTCTGCTGAAATGGCAGAACACAGATGGTGGCTTTATGCAGGAACATGATGAGACAAGTAGCCCCGCTGCTACACAAGATGCGGTTATTGCTCTCGCGGCACTGCGGGAAGGGACAAATCCGTATATACTTGACCCTATAATAGAACCAAATGTGCTGCAAACGGAGAATTCTGATGGCATAGGAAAAGAGGAAAGCGGAAACACAGATCCTTTCTTTTCAGGTATGGAAATTGCCGGTATTTTACTCGGCGCCGGATTTTTGCTGCTGCTGATTGCTTTTTTGAAGATCAGACGCTTTCATCGCTCTTGATTTTTGCCGTTGGTTCTGCTATAATACCTCTGCTGAATCAGGGATATTGTTGCGGACGGTGCGCATCGATGCACCGTCCTGCTGTTATACCGATTATTTGTCTGTTGGCGCATGCGGCATGTCAATGTCGGATAGAATATCATCTATGGAGGCTTGAGATGAAAGAGAATACACGCGCACAGACGCCCAAACGCGGCGCCGTATTTTGTCTGAAGGTTTTGTTGTTCATTACACTGTTTTTGTTGTTTTTCGGCTTTTTTGCACCAGGCTTTCCTCAAATCATGGTGTTCAGCCGTACTGCCGGTATTACAATGACGACATTTGTGGTCTTGGAAATCATTTTAATGGTTGTATATGGCGGTTATGCTGTTGGAAAAAAGAAGAGCAAAGAAATTATACCGCCATTGTGCATTGCAGTTTTTATTACAGATATCGTTACTTTTTTGCAGCTTTATATTATGAGCATTTCGCGCTGGCCCCGTGCAGAATTGGTTTGGCTGAATCTGGCTACCCTTTTATTTGTCTTTATTTTGCAGGTGCTTGCCGTAATTTTGTTTGTTTACCTTGGGAACTTCGTGTATTTTAAGCTGAATCCACCCGAGGACTGCATTATTATTTGCGATTGTGATGCAGATGCATTGCAACTGGCTGCACACATCAAGCGATACCGTAAACAGTACAGGCTGACACGTATCGTTTCTTATAAGGATCCGGAATTGAAACCGCTTATCCGGCACAATGATGCGGTTTTTATCTTTAATGTACCGCCTGCACAAAAGGCGGCGATTATTGAATATGCATACAAGCATTATACCAATATTTATGTGCAGACAGATGTAGCGGATGTCATGCTGAATACGGCGAAGTTTGAATTAATGGATGACATGTCTGTGCTGCATTTGCCGGTGACAGAGCTTTCGTTTGAGCAGCGTTTTGTCAAACGCGCAATGGATCTTTTGGTATCAGGAATCGCAACGATTATTCTGAGCCCGCTGATGCTGGTAATCGCATTGGCAATCAAACTTGATGATCACGGCCCAGTGTTTTTTAAGCAGCAGCGAGCGACAAAGGACGGACGCATTTTTAAAGTATATAAATATCGTACGATGAAAGTGCATGAACCGGGCGAGGAATTTTCCGCAACTGAAAATGATGACCGGATTACACGTGTAGGACGGATTTTAAGAAAATTCCGTGTGGACGAGATCCCGCAGGTACTCAATATTTTAAAAGGGGATATGAGCCTGGTTGGTCCGCGTCCTGAAATGCTGGAAAACGTGTATCGTTATACACAAGAGCTGCCGGAGTTTGAATATCGCCTTCGTGTAAAAGCGGGTTTAACTGGATTGGCACAGGTTGCAGGAAAGTATAATACTTCACCGAAAGATAAATTGATTTTAGATCTTATGTATATTGAGCGTTACAGCATTTGGCAGGATATAATGCTCTTGTTGCGCACCTTAATTGTATTTTTTAAATCAGAGGAAAGCACGCAAGGGTTTTCCGCTCCCAATCAACCAGACGTTACATTGGTAAAGCATGAGGAAAAAATGAAAGAGCCTGCGCAAAAATAAAGTCTTCTCTTTTAGCACGACTCTAAATATTGACGCCGGTGTGCCGATGCAATACCTCAATTGCTTGTGTTATAAAAACGATGGTATGATAGCCTTGTAACAGATATGACGATAAGGTTTTTTACAGTGCAAATATAATAAAAGCAGGCCACAGTTTACTGGCGGCCTGCTTTGTGTATCCTGCAAATTTTGCATTTTTAAAATATAGAAGATATATTCAAATAAAGCGAAGTTTTGCTTAATCTATATAGAGTTTTTGTTTCCGTTCTTTTTTCGTTCTTTTACAAATTTTGCATAAGCTTTTACTTCTTCAAACATATCGTCTGTGACATCTTCGGCATTGCCAAAAAGTGCGGATTTAATTTCTGCATCCGTAGCAGAACGGCTTTGTGGGATGTTGGTTTCACCAAGCAGATAGGCTACAGAAACATTGAAATAGCCGGCAATTTTACTTGTCGTTGCAGCCGATAACGTCTGGGTGCGGCCTTGCTTAAGTTCTGTCAGTGTGCTTCTTCCAATACCAAGTTCCCTGCACATTGCAGTAACATTTGTATGATGCGCACGGCATAATGCTTCAATGATTTGATACATTTTTGTCATCTGTTCGGTCACCTCTTGGCTATCATATATTATATGGGGATGAGCAGAGCAAGCTCTATATGACATGATTACAGAAATCTGTCAAATCGTTGCTTTATAAATATAGTATTACACTTTTTTGAAAATGTCAAGAGAAGAACAAGTCGATAAGGATAAACAAATTAATGGGTTTTATAAGCAAAAAAGGTAGGATAACAGCGGAGAAAGGTGAAACTTTTACACTATTCTGTATACGGCAAAAAATAAAATTAGATCAGTAAAAATGAAAGGCTTTTTATGTAGCCATATTGTAAAATGCAAGGAGCGTAATATGCATATAGAGAAAATAGGAATCGAGTCCTTAGAAAAAGTCAAAACAGCAATGGTAAAGATTTTTTCTAAAGAGCCTTGGAATGATGTTTGGTCTGAGGAACAATTGCATTTGTATGTTTTAGAATTAGTCGAAAACCGAAACGCTTTGCCGCTGGGACTCTATGAAGATGGTGATTTGGTTGGGATCTCTCTTGGCCGGGTTAAGCATTGGTGTGATGGGACAGAATATTGGATTGACGAGTTCGGCATTCTTCCAGAAAAGCAAGGAATCGGGATAGGGACAAAATTTTTACATGAAATAGAATGTTATTTAAAAAAGCATCACATTTTTGTAATGGTACTTCTTACAGACCGATCTACGCCGGCCTATCACTTCTATCAAAAAAACGGATGGATTGATAAAACAGAACAAGCCTTTTTAGAGAAGCGAATTTTTTAACATATACATTATTTAAATGAAAAAAGAACGCAAGAATATACTAAGGCGTAATAACAAAGCATTAAGGCAGGTGGTCAGATTGCCTTCTGACCACTTGTCCGTTATAATCATGACAGAATTTATTGATACAACAGGAGGGGTATGATGAAAAAAGAATATTCAAAGATTCCAGATAGTATGAAAAATATGGAGACATACGGATTTTCATGGATGGATTTTGTAACAGCAATACCATCGCCTCTTTTTGTTGTAACGACATATAAATCGAATGGAAAGCCAAATGCCTGCCTGCAATCATGGGCATGTTTTAACGGTGGTCCAAATGGCTTTTATGCGATTCTTTCAAGTGTAAATAAATTTGGACATTTATATCAAAGTATAACAGAGACGAAAGAGGCAGTATTAAATTTTCCTTCTGTAGATTGGTACGATCAATGTTTTAATACCATTGCAAATAACGGATTCGATAATGATGAAATCGCGCTGTCTGGACTTACTTCGGAACAAGCTTCGGTCGTAAACGCCCCTATAATAAAAGAGTGCTTTTTAAATTTGGAATGTCGTTATTTATGGGAACGAGAAATAGTTGAAGGCAGTTCACATGTTTTAATGTGTTTAGAAGTTGTTAATATAAGTGTGGACGAAGTTTATTTGGATGAAAAATCACAAGGACGGTATGGAGATACTGGGTATCTATATAATATTCATTATCCGATAAATCCTGAAAGCTTTAATGGAAAATCACATGATTGGATTGCAACATTGCACAAGAAAAAGGATATGGGAGCATATTGAGGCTAATGTGCATCATCTTCCACATGACATCTTTCTAAACACTCTCCGGAAGTGTTATAGTAGGTTACATACTTTCAGAAAGTAAAAACGGGTGCAGTTTAATAACTGCACTCGTTTTCAAACCTTCATTACGGAACCTAACGATAGCCTTGCATTCTTTTTCATTAAGTATTTAAAGAGACAATTTTTGATAGACACCTGCTCGTTTTAATGCCATACGTAATGGGAATACTAAAAGGGCGGCAAATACCAGTGCTATCACAGCATTTATTGATGAGACAAAAAGTTTTGGCGCACTTGCAACAACAGCGGCTGAAAAAGAACTGCCGGTAACCATTAGCATTATCACACATTGGATGGCGTATAATGCAACAGAGGATATTGCGCCGACGACGGTTGCAATGATGTTTTGTACCTTGTTTTCTCCATGTGAACCACGCGCATACGCAATGACACCGCAAATAAACGCAATAAGGAAGAAGCGGATAAAGGTAATCCAAGATTCTGTTACATAGGCAGGATCTAACAGGTCATAAATCATCGAGCCTAACCCTGCTGCCAACCCGCCGCGAATACCGCCTAAAAGCAAGCCGGAGAGCAGGATAAAGATATTAGCGGCTTTAAACATAACAGGGCCTGTCGGTGTAGGAATCTGAATTTTTACAAAATACGTCAGAACAAATACAATCGCCGCCATTAGGCCGATCATGACAATGTCATATAGGCCGAACATAGATTTCTTTTTTCCCGTGGTGTGTTCCATGATAAAAATACCCTCTTCCTCCGTAGTCACCTACGTATTGTTTAAAAGCTCTCGTATCCGTTGAGCGAATGCCGCTGTGTCAGCCAGCTGAGGTTTTTTTCGAGCAAGATACCCTGCTTAGGGTCGGTTCCATAGCTATATGTAGCTTTAATTGTCAATTCCAGAAAACGTGTGGCGCGTTCCATCGCTATAGCCAAACTGTCGCCATTAAGCAATGAGGCTACCGCGATACTTGCAAAAATGTCACCGGTCCCCGGATAATTTTGAGGAACATAGCTGCATGTTACCCGCCAAAAGATTCCAGTATCCCTATCATATCCGATATTATTGACCGTCATATCTGCAAGTTCTACTCCGGTTACAATGACTTTTGATGGGCCAAGCTCGGAAAGCTTAACAAGGCAGCTTTTGGCTTCGCTATGTGTTAAGGGGGCGGGATCATATGGCTTCCCAAGCAACAGGTACATTTCCGTTTTATTTGGGGTAATTAAATCTGCCGCCCGAACAAGGCCGACCAAAAGGCTGCACATTTGACTTGTGTATGTCCGATAGGTATGCCCGTTGTCTCCCATTACAGGATCCACAACAATCAAAGCATCGGGGTAGGCCTCTATAAACTGTAGGCAATGTTCGATCTGTTCCTGCGAGGCCAAAAAGCCAGTATAAACACAGTCGAATGAAAGCCCAATCCGTTTATAATGGGATAGCGCCAGCGGAATATAAGATGTAAGATCCTGCATCACAACTTCGCCAAATCCGCCTGTGTGCGTTGACAATACGGCTGTTGGGACTGCGACTGACTGGATTCCCATTACAGAGAGAATGGGAGAAATAACCGAAAGGGAACAGCGGCCATAACCAGATAGATCATGAATAGCCGCAACGCTTTTGACTGCGTTTTTCATAAAAACCTCCTCTGCAATACAGAGAGCCTTTCTGACTCTCAGTATAGCGAAAGCAACTTTAGAATGCAAAAAGGAAAAAAGGTAATCCAATTTTTTCCTTTTGTGTGTTTCGTATAAAAGCACATATTATTATTTTATCATATCCATTTAGTCTGTACATTAAAAATGGAGACATTTCGATGTAAAAAAGAGTGTTTTGTTATTTTGCATATTCTGAAAAAGGAAAAGAGACCACCAATTATGAATTTCGCAGATAAATGATGCTGTGGTTTCCGGTTATACTATGTTTAGAAATTAAGAAAGGAAGGATAATATGAAGCATCATCAGGTTGCCGGAGCAGTAGTAAAAGGTCTTGCGGCAGGTGCAGTTGTAGGAACAGCTGCTTATATGATAGCTGGAAATTCTAAAAAGAAGACAGCATCTATGATAAAAAAGAATGCCGGAAAGGCGCTCCGTGCCGTCGGTGGCGTGATAGAAAATGCATCGTATATGATGAAATAATCAAAAAGAGCGTCTTCTTTTTAGAAGACGCTCTTTTTGATTATGTGTCAAAAGATATACCGCAATTGAAAAGCAGAAATTTAGCTGTCAAACAACCGGAGAGTCCCTTTCATAGCATAATCAGCCGAAGAAGGGCATAGCGAAAGCGCGATCTTACGTATTGCACATGCGTTTTGGAGTTTCGTACCAAAAAGAGAAAAACTTTTGGATATTTGCCCGCCTACGACTAAGCGCTGCGCATGAAAACGTTCGAGAAAAGGGGTAACTGCACGGACGAGACGATCCCCAAAACATTCAAATAGACGGATCGCCGCCTGATTTCCGGAAAAGGCTGCTTCTGCTGCGGTACGGACGTCTTGTAGATGACAAAGTGCAGAATCATGCCGTATCATATTGAGAAGCGCAGAACCGGAAACCATGCGGTCAATAATATCATGATCGAACGGCTCTGCGAAAATCCATCCCAAAGGCGGGACATCTGCCCGCTGTTTAATCAGAGCTCCATTTTCAATAAAGCATGAGCCCAGCCCGGTTCCGATACAAATATACATGATGCGTTCTTCACGCGGTTCGCCGCAAAAATGGTATTCCCCTAAGCCGAAAAGGTCTGCATCATTGGCAAATCGAAAGGTAATACCCGGAAATGACTGCTTGAAAAAAGCCAATAAGTCCTTTTGATAGAGTGCATCGTATTTATTGATATTTTGCATAAGAGGAATACCGTTTTGATAATCAAAGGGACCTGGAAAAGCCAATCCTGCACGAGTGACCGGAACCGGAGAATCAGAAACAGCGGTTTCAATGACAGTGCGAATATGGGATAATAAAGTTTTTTCGTCGGCATTGGCGTTCGAAGGAAAATGGCGGACTGGGGTAAGGAAATCCCCGTTTTCTGCAAGGATCCGCGTTTTGATTTCAGTACCGCCAAAATCAGCGGATAAATAACAGTTCATAAGAAAACCTCCGGTAAATCAAAGGAAAGGCGAACGCTTTAGAATGGACGGCCTGTGTGCAGCAGATTATCCGCGAACTTCGGCGCGGATAACAGCGCATTTTTCTTTTTCATTGAGCGGAGCGATTTGATAGTCGCCTGCCCGTACTGGAAGAATAAACGTTTCTGCATAGTGTACCGTATAAGGCTCAAAATACCCTTCAGGAGAGGAAATAACGGCGGCACTGCCTTCGACGAGATTCAACATGCTGACAGAATCATTGCGGGAGAGTGTAACAGGTGCGTCAAACCAAATGCGTGTGGTCTCAATAAATTCAAGTGCGTGCAGACCAGTGTGCTCCATTTTGACATGCTCGTCTTCTTGAATCGTGTGGACTGCATTGATCAAATTTTGCTTGACCCATTTGGTATCCCGGTCAAATTGGATGACTTGTTCACCATGTTCAATATGAATCGGACGGGGACGGCCATCAAGGCCCAGCCTGCCCCAATCGTACAACTTAAACGTAAAGATGTATGGTGTTGCACTAATCTCAAGTACCATTGCATTTTTTCCAGAACAGTGGACCGTACCGGCGGGTATTAAGAAATGATCGTGCTTTTTTGCCGGAAAACGATTGACATAACGTTCAGCATCAAAAGGTTGGCCTGTTTCCTGCGCTGTTTTTAAGGCATTTATCATTTCTTGGGGGCAAACACCCTCTTTTACACCCAAATAAACACAGGCGTCATCTTCCGCGTCTAAAAGATAATAGCTTTCATCCTGTGTATAATGCATCCCGAATTCCCGTTGAATATATTCTGTAAGGGGATGGACCTGTAAGGAGAGATTTCCGCCGTCCATCGTATCAAGAAAGTCAAAGCGAATTGGGAATTCTGCGCCAAAACGGCCGTATACGCGTGTGCCAAGCAATGCTTCCGGACAAAATAGGATCAAATCCATGGCGGGGATTTCTACAATGGTTCCATGGCAATCAAACAGAAGGCTGTTTTCTTCTGGAACACCGTCAAAACTCCAAGCAAAATTGGCCTCATCTTGAGGAAGCCCACATATTTGCTTCATCCATTGGCCGCCCCATACGCCTGGATCAAAATAGGGGACAGTCCGGAAAGGTCGGGATGCCGTTTGACGCAGCGCGGTACGGAAAGCGTCCCCCAGCATCAGCTTTGGTTCGTCTTTTTGATTGGTATCGATCAAAAAATCGATCTCAGGCAGCAGTTTTTGCTTGAGTCGGTCAGCCAAACGCCATTCAATAAAGAAGCCGCGCTTATATTTGGATAGTTGCGGATCATTGGGATTGTCACAATGCCAGTTTGAACCGCCTTTGCGCCAGCGGAGCTGGATTTCCCATCGTGAAAGATCACAGTAGACTAAGATATCCCCTTTTGTAATCAAGGAGGCGCCGGTACCTACAACAACGCAGAGGCCGCTTTCCGTTTGGTTGAGTAGGGACTGTGCGGCCGCGATGCGTTCAGGCTCATAAAAGTCGGATAGATGTGCGGTTGTCATCTTTCCAAATACACGGTCATCGGTCAAGTTTTCTTTCCACGCGGCCGTCAATTTTTCAGGGGAAAAGGCGCAATCATCCGCATCAATTATAACACAAGGGGTGAGAGCATGCACAATAGAATCGATTTCCTGACGAGAAGTACCCGGATAACATTCAAATACCACAACGCACTTCTTTTTATCTGCACAATACGCATAAATCTGCTTGGCAATCTTCTCGGTACCAATCCAAGCATCTGTATCGACCGGAATAGTGGGATGTTTTTCATAGTTGCCATAGCTTTTATACTGTTTCATTGAGTCCTCATCCTTTCTGCGTCTTCTATCATACAATATGTCATTACATATTGCAAGGGGAATTTTATATATTTCGCTTCATGAGAGCAAACAAAAAGAAAAGCACCCGGCTTAGCGGGTGCCGAAACGTGTTGAAAAGAGAGAAGCTTCCTTCATCAAAAAGCCTCTGCATCTGCGGCCATTCGAAAATAGTTTTCTGAATAACAAAAATCAGCAGGAATATTCATATCCAAGCTGCAGAGCCTTCAAGTTAGGTTCAAGCAGATGCTGCTTTCTGGGCGGGATGCATTTCTTCATAGCTTCTTTTAAAACATCGAGAGAGCAGAATTGCGTTTGTTTTAAGGTCTGTCCCAACATAATGATATTGGACAAACCGTGCAGGCCGTTATCATTTGCCATCTTAGTCGCTGGAACAGCAGCAACGGTGATATCTGTTCGGCTGCACTCTGCGTCAATTAAAGTAGAGTCGTAAATCATAATGCCGCCGGGGGCGACTGCGTCGACAAACTTATCATAAGAAGGGCGATTCATGACAATAAGTGTCTGCGGTTCTAAAACAATCGGACAGCCAATGGGTTTTTCATCAATGCAGACAGAACAGTTTGCCGTACCGCCGCGCATCTCGGGCCCATAAGAGGGAAGCCATGAAACCTGTTTTTCCTCTATCATACCTGTATAGGCAACAATTTTTCCGGCAAATAAAACACCTTGGCCGCCAAAGCCGGCTATTAACATATGTACCGCCATATCAGAATACCCCCTTTTCGGTTCTGTCCTGATAACATCCAAGCGGATAGTAGGGGATCATATTTTCTTTCAGCCATTTGAGAGCCTCAACCGGTTCTAACCCCCAGTTTGTCGGACAGGAGGACAATACTTCAACAATGGAGAAGCCTTTTTTGTCAATCTGAGTCTGAAAAGCTTTTTTTATGGCTTTTTTCGCATTACGGACATTGGGGACATCGGTAACTGTTACACGTTCCGCATAGGCCACACCGTCCAAAGTGGAGAGCATCTCACACATCCGGATCGGATATCCCGCACGGGTAACATCGCGTCCATATGGGGTTGTTTGCGTAATTTGGCCAGGAAGGGTAGTAGGTGCCATTTGACCTCCTGTCATACCATAAATAGCATTGTTAATAAAGATAATGGTAATATTTTCGCCGCGGGTAGCAGCATGGACGGTTTCAGCCGTACCAATAGCAGCTAAATCACCATCGCCCTGATAAGTAAAGACGATATTATCCGGATTGGCGCGTTTTGCACCGGTTGCGACAGCGGGAGCACGGCCGTGAGGGGCTTCAATCATATCGCAATTAAAATAGTCGTATGCCATAACGGCGCATCCAACCGGTGCAATGCCGACTGTTTTCCCTAAGATGCCGAGTTCTTCCATGGATTCTGCAACGAGACGATGGACAATACCATGCGTACATCCCGGACAGTAGTGGAAAATTGCATCAGTCAGTCCTTTTGTTTTATGAAACGATGCCATTATTCTGCACCTCCTGCAAGTTTGCAAATTTCATGCAGTACTTCGGCGGGCGTTGGGACGATACCGCCGGTACGTCCGAAGAAAGATACCCCACACATGCCATTTACAGCAAGGCGGACGTCTTCTACCATCTGGCCCATGCTCATTTCAACTGTGAGCATGCTTTTTACCCGTTTCGCCGCGTTCGCTATTGTTTTTTCCGGGAAAGGCCAAAGTGTAATCGGACGGATCAAACCAGCCTTAATTCCCTGCGCACGTGCGCTTTCTACGGCGCTTCTGACGACGCGTGCAGTAGCGCCATAGGCAACGACGATGTATTCTGCATCTTCAGTGAGATATTCTTCCACGCGCACTTCATTTTCTTTGATAACATCATAACGTTCAAAACGCTCGACAACAGTGCGCTCCAATTCATCCGGCTTTAAATACAGAGAATTAATGATGTTCGGTTTGCGTTTTTCCTTTGTACCGGTGGTTGCCCATGGACGCGCTGGAAGTTCCGTTTTCTTTTCTGGGAATTCGACTGGTTCCATCATTTGGCCGAGCATACCGTCTGCTAAAATAAGCGCCGGCATGCGGTATTTTTCGGCCAGATCGAAAGCAGTGCCCATTAGATTGACAATTTCCTGAACAGTGGCCGGTGCAAAAACCAGAAGCTGGAAATCACCGTGGCCCAGTGCTTTGGTTGCCTGCCAATAATCGGATTGTGAAGGCTGGATACCGCCCAATCCCGGACCGCCGCGCATAACATTTAAAATGACACATGGCAAATCGGAACCTGCTATGTAAGAAACGCCTTCACTTTTTAAACTGATGCCGGGTGAGGAAGAAGACGTCATAGCGCGCACACCGCATGAAGAAGCACCTAAAACCATGTTGATTGCCGCTATTTCAGATTCGGCCTGTAAAAAGGTACCGCCGATCTTTGGAAGCACCTTCGACATATAGGCGCTTACCTCTGTCTGGGGTGTAATCGGATAGCCGAAAAAATGGATACAGCCGTTGCGGATGGCGGCTTCGGCTATTGCTTCATTACCTTTCATTAAAAATTTCTGTCCCATATTCTGTTCTCCTTTGCTCAATCTTCGATTGTAATGACGCAGTCCGGGCACATGGTTGCGCACATTGCGCAGCGGATACAGGCATTTTCATCCGTCAGGATAACCGGATTATAGCCTTTGCGATTTAACCGCGCCGTATCAATTTTTAAAAGCTTTTTCGGACATGCGTTTGCACAGAGCGAACAGCCCTTGCATCTTTCAAAATCGATGATCAGTTTACCCATTGTTATTTCCCCCTTTGCTGATGATTGTTATTGCTGTCACGCTTTATTGCATGAAATAGACAGATGATTTACGCATTGGTTTCCCAAGGCATTTTTACAAAACGCCGGATGGGAAATGCGTTTAAGTGTGCCATATCGCTCTTGCAGAATTCGGGTATACAGGTAAAACGGACGGGCAACCCGGTAAGAGCAGATACTTTATCCGCATAAGCAGACGAATGGCGAAGGATCTCCTGATCGGTAGAAGGTCCTAAATTTGTATTGTTTACAAGGCCGGTGGCAGCCAAGCGGGAAGCTTGTTCGATTTCCCGCAGCAAGGAAACGGCTTCTTCTGGTGTTTTGGTAAGATAACGATTTTCATTGATGACATAAAGCAGATCGTAACCTGCGTCCCGGATCCGTGCAGCGTAACGGCCTAATGCAATCGCGCCTGCATCATCACCGCCCACATCTAAAATGACAACGCCGTCCTTTTGCGCAATAGCTGCATCTACAGACGCAGGAAGAACTGGAATATCAAGGTTTGTATTGGCATATTCAGGGACAATAACGTGAATGCCCTGCATGTCGAGCAGATCGGAAAAATCAGCAGTTCGAAAATATGGGTTGACGATATCAAGATCTACAATGGTAACCGAAGTGCCGTTTTTAGCAATAGAGATAGCCAAATTGATGGAGAAATTGGTTTTACCACTGCCGTAATGTCCAGTTACCGCTATAACATGAGGGAATATAGTCTGCAAAATCTCACCGCCTTGCAATTGTACATTTTCTAAAGGCTTGCCCGCCAAAAGTTTAGGTTTTATACAAGAAACATTTATATTATACCACATTCATACGAGAATTTATAGAGGAAATGAAAAGAAATCAGGACAAGCAATCCTATGCTTAATAAATAGCCTTTTTGTATGAAAGTTCTTATTGTTCCTGCAATAAGAGCCAAAAGAATAAGAGGAGAAGAAGCAAACTGTTTATGAAAACTGCCGCAAGCTCCTGCAAATCCAGAAAAAATAAAAATCGGAACGGATGTTTCCGTTCCGATTTGGTAGAGACAAGTGGGCTCGAACCACCGACCTCACGGATGTGAACCGTGCGCTCTAACCAGCTGAGCTATGCCTCCGAACAGGTATTTATTATACCTGATCATTCAAAAAAATGCAATAGCTTTTGCAATCAAAACGAAAAAAATTCAATTACTCGCGATCCATCAGCGTTAAATTAAAATAGGCGTAATCTTTACGACCTTCTTTTATTGCAGCAATAGCTGCCCGTGGATGCTGATTTAAACGGCCGGTACAAAGATAGGGAATATCATATCCCCACTGTACGCCGGACGCTTTTAAATCCAACATATAGTTTTCGATAAATTTTAAAATTGGAGTCAAATGGTAACGTGGATTTTTTAAAAATCCAATCAGCAACTCAGAAGAACAGTTACCTGCGCCTCTGCCGATTCCGTTTATTGTTGCATCGAGCATTGAGGCGCCGAGAGAAAGCGCTTCAATCGTGTTGGCAAAGGCGAGCTGCTGATTATTGTGCGCATGGATGCCGATTTCTTTTCCGTATTTCTCTCCGAAGGCAAGATATTTCAGCACCATTTCTGCAATTTGTTCCGGATAAAGCGATCCGTAACTATCGACCAGATACAGTGCTTTAACCGGAGATTCTGCAAGCAGAGATAACGCCTCGTCAAGATCTTCTGTCTTAGCCGTAGAAACAGCCATAATATTCAAAGTGGTTTCATATCCTTGCCTGTGGCAGTATTCAATCATTTCCATAGCCTTGGGGATGGTGTGCAGATAGGTGGCAATCCGTATCATATCGATGGGGCTTTCCTCTTTTGGAATGATATCACGCTCATAATTGCATCGCCCTACATCTGCCATGACGGAAATTTTCATATTGGTCTGATTATCGCCCACTACAGCACGAATATCGTCATCGCGGCAAAATTTCCATTTACTGAATTCGTTTTCTGAAAACAGGTCTGCGTCAGCTTTGTAGCCAAACTCCATGTAATCCACACCTGCCTTGACGTTTGTCTGGTAAAGCGCCTCTACAAACGAATCGGAGAAGTGAAAATCGTTGCACAATCCGCCGTCGCGCAGCGTAGCGTCTAAAACCTTAATGTCGGGACGATAAGTCATAAGGCGTCCTTTTTTTCCCATATAAAACCTCTCTCCTCTTAACGGAATAGGATAAACGCAGTTTAACACATAAAAGCGATGAAGTCAAGGGCGTTTTGCAATCCTTTACAAAATAGAAATGCACCCGACACCAAAGTTATGGTACACTAAGCAGAGAAGGGGTGAAGATGTTATGGCAAAAACTGCGTTAGTATTAGGCGGCGGCGGAGCCCGCGGTGCTTATGAAGTTGGCGTATGGCAGGCGTTGTGCGAGCTTGACATTTCGATTGACCTTGTGACAGGGACATCTGTTGGTGCGCTGAATGCTGCAGTGATTGCTGCGGGAAGTTTTGACAGTGCACAGGCTTTGTGGAAAAACCTGCGGACAGATATGATATTCCGCATTGATATTGATGATACTTTGCCGCCAAAACAGAAAGCTGCTGCAATGGTGAAAGAGGTTTTGCGGCAATATCCGACACAGGGGGCAATGGATGCCTCCCCGTTAAAACGTTTACTTGTGCGGTATTGCGGAGAAAAGGCCGTGCGGGAAAGCTCTATTCGATGCGGGATTGTATGTGTGGATATCCCCTCTGGAAAACCGGTTGAGCGGTTTTGCGATGAAATTCCGGAGGGGAAGCTGCATGATTATCTATTGGCCTCATCCGCAGTTTTCCCTGCCGTAAAACTGCGCCGGGTAGAAGGAAAGCTTTTGGCAGACGGAGGATACTGGGACAACATCCCTGTTGGGCTTGCGTTGCGCGGCGGGGCGGAGCATATTATTGCAGTGGATTTGGACAGTATTTTCAGCCGCCGTCCCACGTTATCCCAAGCAAAAGATTTGAAACTCATCCGTTCCTACTGGAATCTAGGACCTATGCTGGTTTTTGATAAAAGCCAGATTGCCCGGAATATTCGGTTGGGATATCTTGATACGATGAAACAATTTGACGTATATGAAGGGATTGCATACACTTTTATAAAAGGCAGCTTTTTGCATATTGCTTCCCGGAATACGCCGTATATGACAGCTTTGAACAAGGCATGCGGTTTGAAATTCAGCCCAAAGCCATCGCAGAGAGAGGCCCTGACTTTGGCAAGGATACAAGGATATCTTTCCAAAAGATACCGTATAACGCACAGCCTGCGTTATGCAGATTTTCTTCGTTCCTGCGCGGAACGGGCTGGAGAAATTTTTGAACTTTCTCCAGAAAAGGTTTATTCGGCAGAACGCTTCCGCATCCGAATAAGCGAGGCGTCAAACGGAGTTTCTCTGCCGGAAGAAATAAAAACAGAGAAGGGGATATCCGTTACCGCAATACGTTCGGCCGTACGCTTTTTTGATAAAAAAGTGCGTGCTGTCTGCATTGGGAAACTGCTTGCACACGCGGCGTGGACAGAAAAGAAAGTTGATTTTTTAGGGTTGCTGCTGTTTATGCCTGAAGAGACGTTGGCAGGATATTATCTCGCACTTTTAGAATGACGGCCCGTACCACATGTGCCTTTTCATGTCGACCCGGCCGTCTTCCAAGAAAGAGACGCCTTCATCCTCCAATAGGATCCTTTGTTGATTTTCTCCTCCGAAAGCAAAAGCCGAGCTAAGTCCTCCAAAGCGATTTACGACGCGGTGACAAGGAATGATACCGGGCTCTGGATTTACATGCAGCGCATAACCGACCACGCGTGACATTCGGGGATTGCCGAGCAAAAGTGCAATCTGGCCATAGGTGGTAACAGATCCAACTGGAATTTGGCGTACAATCTCATAAATGCGGGTAAACGTATTTTTTTGTTTCATAAGATCCCTCTGTTCTCGTGTAATATTTATTTATAACCGGATAGTAAATAAGGCAATATGGCGTGCTATATGGTGAATATAAAGGGAGATCCCCGCAGCCGAATGCGGTACGGCGATTTCACAGCATAAAGATACAGGATAGACAAAGAAATATTGTTGCAGATTTTAGCGGGAGCTCGAAAAGCTTTCGCTTTTTTAATTTTTCTATGTAACCTTTCGTGTTGTACTGCAACTAAAGGTATAGGCAGCGGAAAGGAGGACGATGTGGAAGATTTTGAGCGGATTTTTTCTGTTTATTACGGTGAAGTTTATCGGTTTCTGCTTCGGCTGAGCAAATATGATGCAGAACTCGCCGAGGAATGTACACAGGAAACATTTTATCAGGCCTATTTGTCCCTTCCTCAATTTAAGGGGCAATGCGAAGTGAAAACATGGCTGATACAAATTGCTAAAAATCGATTTTATATGCTGATGCGGAAACAGAAAAAAAGATTGGTTCCATATGAGGCAATGAAGTGCGAACCCAATACGGAAAATATGATAGAACAAACTGTTGAAGAGCAGCAGATAACGGCACGGGCACGGGACATTTTAAATGGTATGACAGATAATATGCGGGATGTTATGGTGTATCGGATTTTTGCAGATCTGCCATATGTACAAATTGCGGCGCTGCTTAATATATCAGAGGCTTCTGCGAAGGTTTTGTTTTATCGAGGAAAAAAACTGCTGCGGAAAAGATTAAAGGAGGATTATGGTTATGAAGTATAACTGTTCGTTGATTCAGGATATCGCCCCGCTGTATCATGATCATGCGCTGAGCCTGCAAAGCCGGGAGATTGTAGAGGCGCATCTGGGTGAATGCCGGCACTGTGCCGACTATTATAATGCTATTTTAAAGTCCGATTCTCATCCTTTAAAGCAGAGTACAGAAACCGAAAATATATGTAGGTTCTCTGAAAAAATTCGAAAATACCGCTTGATGCAGACAGGTGTCTTTTTTTTGTTTGTTATTGTTTTGCTGACAATGGGCCTTGCTTGGTTTGGGTATCGCGGTATATCGGAAATACCGGGGGTTTATGTGTTGCAGCACCCTGTGGCAGCAGCGGCGGCAACGCTGCTTTTGTTTGGAATATGGTACCCCTTTGTGAACAGCAAGCGGCGTATGTTGTGTGGAACGAGCGGGATCGTCATGCTGTTGGCTATGGAAGTGTTCGACTTTTTGACAATCCCGGCGGGAAGTACTATGGGAATTCAAATAGGGACGTTTTTTTATGATATCCCGAACTTAGCCGGGGTAGATATAGCCGAAAGCTTTCAATATGCTTTACCGGGATTTTATATCGGGGTTGCGGCAACTATCGCCGCAGGAATCGGCTTTTTTTGCTTTTGCCGCAAAGCAAAATAAAGTTATCTCAAATGATAACGAAAGGCCGGAGAGTTTTAACTATAAGTATAAACGGATCAAAGTGTTTTTGTTGTAAGGTATGCCGGGGATGCCTTCGGCACAATCGGCCGGTTAGGTGCCTCTTGGGAAAGCCGGTACGGCCGAAAAGACTAACCCTAAACTATGCAGTTGTATTTTGCGTTTATTATAACATGCGTCAGATGCGTTTTCTATGCCTTGTAGGTTTGTCAATGATGTGTTACAGATTAAGGAAAGCGAATAAGACCTGCTTAGGAGAGCGCCAAGAGAGAGGACGCATGGGGAAATTGTTGTAAG